>NZ_JBJZOH010000019.1:0-113919 GCF_047200595.1 Streptomyces sp. MS19
GTGGGCCGAGTATCCGGGGCGCCCGTGGGGGGTGCGTGACGGTGGCGGGAGGCGGCTCCGGCGGGCATTTCGAGGGGCAGGTCACGGGGCATTTCCCGGGGGGTGCGGCGGGTGGCGGGTGGTCCGGCCAGGGCGGCGGACGCGGTGGTGACGGTGGGCAGGGCGGTGCCGGGTGCGGTGCGGATCACAGGAGCGGCCGGGGACTCGGGGGGCGTCTGGCGGGGGGCGCGTTCCGGCGGGGCCGGGGTCGTGGCCTTCGGGGTGTGGGGCGGAGGGCTGGTCGTGTGGCCGGTGCCGGGCACGGGAAGGCGGCCTTCGGTCAGGACGCGGTGGAGCCGTCCCGCGTCGAGGGGTGCGCTGAAGGCGAGGCCCTGCGCCTCGCGGCAGCCGAGGGCGCGCAGTTCCGCCGCCTGGTCGGCGGTGTCCACGCCGTCCGCGAGGCTGTCGATGCCGAGGTCGGCGGCCATGCGCAGCAGGGCTCCCGCGACGGTGCGCAGGACGGCGGAGCCCGGCAGACCGTCCACCAGGTACCGGTCGAGGCGCAGCAGGCGTACGGGGAGCCGCTGGAGTGCCGCGATCCCGCTGCCGCCGCCGAGGCCGCTCAGCGCGAGGGTGATCCCGAGCCGGCCCAGGTCGGCGACGCGGCGTGACACGTCCGCCGCCGCGAGGACCGCGCCCGCCTCGGGGATCTCGATCATGAGGGCGTCAGGGGCGAGCCCGTGGCGTCCGAGGAGCCGTTCCAGGCGGGGCGCGGCGAGGGCGCTGTCGGCCAGGCAGGGGCCGGGGACGCGGACGGCGACGGGGACGGTGAGTCCGTCGAGGTGGCGCCTGGCCGCCTCGGCGATGGCGCGTTCCAGCAGGCGGCCTGTCGGGCCGGGGTGGTGCGCGGCGTCGGCGGCGGGGTCGTGGCGTGCGCCGTCCGGGCCGGGGAACTGGGCCGGGACGCCGTGGCCGCGGGGGCGTCCCGCGGTCGCGGTGACGGCGGTGACGCGGCCGTCCGCCAGGTCCACGATGGGCTGGTGCAGCAGGGTCAGCGGCTCCGGCGGGCGCGCGGTGTGTCTGTGGCGCTCGGGCCAGGGGTCGTGGGCCGGGCGTGCCGGACGCACCGGGTGCGCGGGGTGGGCCGGGAGCACGGGGTGACCCGCGTGCAGCGCGTTCGCCGACGGGGCCGTGCGGACCGTGCCGCCGTGGGGCGGGGAACCGGGGTGGCGGTGGGGCACGTACAGCTCGACGCGGTCCTTGCCCGACTGCTTCGCGCGGTACATGGCGAGGTCGGCGTCGCGCATCAGCGCCGTGGGGGTGGCGCCTGGCTCGGCGAGGGCGACGCCGATGCTGGCGGCGATGCGCAGCTCGCGGCCGTTCACGAGGTAGGGGCGGGACACGGCGGCGCGCACGCGTTCGGCGACGGCGAGGACGCGCCCGGTCCTGTCGGTGCCGCCGGGTCCGGCGGGGTCGCCCGCAATGAGGGCGGCGAACTCGTCGCCGCCGAGCCTGGCCGTGGTGTCCTGGGCGCGGACGGACTCCCGCAGGCGGGCGGCGGCCTGGATGAGCAGTTCGTCCCCGGCCTGGTGCCCCACCGAGTCGTTGACCGCCTTGAAGCCGTCGAGGTCGATGAAGAAGAGGGCGGCGGCCCGGTCGGCGGGGCGTTCGGCGGCGAGGGCGCGGCGTACCCGTTCGGTGAACAGGGCCCGGTTCGGCAGGTCGGTGAGGGGGTCGTGCGTGGCGCTGTGCTCCAGCTGGGCCTGGAGTCTGACGCGCTCGGTGACATCGCGGCTGTTGAGGATGAGGCCGCCCGCGTGGCGGTTCACGGTGGACTCGACGTTGAGCCAGCGGCCGTCGCCGTGCCGGACGCGGCACTCGATGCGGGTGGCGGGCTCGCGGGCGGGCGGGACGGACAGGAAGCGCCGCAGTTCGCGGCGGACGCGCAACTCGTCGTCCGGGTGGATGAGGGCGGCCAGCGCGCCGCCGATGAGACGGTCGGCCCGCTGCCCGTAGACGCCGCTGGCGGCCGGGCTGACGTAGCGGAGCGTGCCGTCCGGGTCCGCGATCATGATGACGTCGCTCGACCCCTGGACGAGGGAGCGGAACCAGTTCTCCTTCTGCGCCAGCTCGCGGGTGAGCTGGACGTTGTCGAGGAGGGTGAGGCCCTGGCGTACCAGCAGGGCGAGGACGACGGCGCACGCCGTGAAACCGACGACGCGGTCCACGTCACGGCCGCTGACTATGGTGATCAGGATGCCGAGCACGCAGACGGCCGCCGCCAGGTAGGGCGTCACGGCGGCCAGGGAGCCGGCGAGCGGGCGCAGCGGCCGCACGGGGGTCTCGAACCCGGCCACCAGGGCGTCCGCCGCGCGGGCCGGTCCCGGCGGTAGGGCGGGCGCGCCGTCCGGGGGCTCCTCGCCGCGGACGACCAGCCAGGGCGCGGCGGCGAGCAGCAGGGACGCGGCGAACCACCCGGCGTCCAGGAGTCGTCCCGAGCTGTAGCGTTCGCGCAGCAGCGGCGAGGTGAAGAGCGCGTCGCACAGGACCGTGAGGACGAGGGCGCCGACGACGGTGTTGATGGCGGCCCGGTGGGCGGCGGAGCGCCGGAAGTGGAGCACCAGGACGATGCTCACGAGCGCGATGTCGAGCAGCGGGTACGCCAGGGCGAGCGCGGCGCGGGTGACGGTGATGCCGTGCCACTGCGCGGTGTGGGCGAGCGCGAGGCTCCAGGACAGCGTCATCAGCGAGCCGCCGATGAGCCATGCGTCGAGCGCCAGGCAGATCCAGCCCGATCTGGTGACCGGGCGCTTCGCGAGCATCAGCAGGCCGACGATGGCCAGCGGCGCGAACAGCAGGTAGCACAGGTCGGCGACCGAGGTGCGCGGCACCGGCTGGCGCAGCACCACCTCGTACCAGGCCCAGACGGCGTTGCCCAGGCCGATCATCAGCGACGACAGGCCGATGAGGGCCCAGCCGGGGCGGAGGTCGCCCGCCCGCCCGTGCGCGAACCACAGGCACGACCCGGCGGCGAGGAAGGCGGCGGCGCTGAGGCCGAAGTCCCCCATGACCAGGGCCACCCCGGTCGATCCCCAGCCGAGGACGGCGCCCGCGGCGTACCCGGTGCAGACGGCGGCGAACGCCAGGCGGGGGGCGGCGCCGCGGAGAAGGGGGGACCGCGCGTTCCGTGGGGGCCGCCGGTCAGGTGACGGCCGTGGGAAGGTCTCTCGGTGGCGCATGCGCGTGTCGCCCCCCTCTCGTTCGGGCTCGCCCCGGACGGACGATACACCAGAACAGTCACTCAGCGACATAGCTACCTCACTTAAAGTGACTATAGGGGGGACCTGTTGCCCCACCCTTCCGTGCGCACCCTGTGCGGTACGGAGGCCGGAGGGGGCGGGGCCTGGTCAGGCGGCCGGGGCGGCTCCGGTGCCCGTCGCCTTGACGTGGTGGACGGGCTCCCCCGCGGCGAACCGGCCGAGCTGGGCGTGGAGCAGCCGTTCCGCGCGCGGCCTGAAGGCGGTGCTCGGACCGCCCACGTGCGGGGTGATCAGGACGCCGGGAGCGCGCCACAGGGGGTGGCCGGCGGGCAGCGGCTCGGGGTCCGTCACGTCCAGCGCGGCGAGCAGCCGTCCCGCGTTCGTCTCGGCCAGCAGCGCCGCAGTGTCCACGACGGCGCCGCGTGCCACGTTCACCAGCAGCGCGCCGTCCTTCATCCGCGCGAGGAAGGCGGCGTCGACGAGGCCGCGCGTGGCGTCGCTGAGCGGGACCGCCAGGATCACGACGTCGGCGGCGGGCAGGAGTTCCGGCAGGTCGGAGGTGGTGTGGACGGGGCCGCGCGGGGTGTCCCTGGCGCTGCCCGCGACGCGCAGCACCCCGGCGACCTCGAACGGCAGCAGGCGGTTCTCGATCGCGGCGCCGATGCCCCCGTAACCGATGATCAGCACGGTGCGGTCGGCCAGCGCCGTGTGGAAGCCCGGCTGCCAGCGGCCTTCGGCCTGCGCGCGCACCGCGCCGGGGATACCGCGCAGCGCGGACAGGGTGAGGGCGAGCGCGAGTTCGGCCGTGCTGGTGTTGTGGAGGCTTCCCGCGTTGCACAGTTGCGCCCCCTGCGGAAGGGAGGCGACGGCGGGCAGCATATGGTCGATGCCCGCGGTGAGTGTCTGGACGACGCGCACACCCGTCATGTACGGCAGGGGGCGGAGCACTTCCTCCTGCGGACGCATGTACGGGACGACGTAGAACGCACAGCGCGCCGGGTCCCCGGGGAACTCCCCCGAGCCGTCCCAGTGGTGGTAGGTGAGCGAGTCGGGCAGCGCGGCCGGGTCGGAGGGCGGGAAGGGCAGCCATACGTCCTGTGGGGTCATGCCGCCAGGCTATGACCCGGTTCCCGGCGCCCGGCGGGAGGGCCGTGGCGGGCGGGTGCGCGGGCGGTGCGGGCGTGCGGGGCGGCGGGCCAGGGGAAGGAACGGCGGCGGGTGCGGTACAGGACGGTCGGGGCGTCAGCCCTGCGCGTGGGGGCCGTCGGTCTTGGCTGCATGCCCATGAGCTGGGGCTACTCGGCCTCGGAACGCTCCGGGGAAACGTCACTGCGCACCGTGGACGCCGCCCTCGACGCGGGCTGCTCGCTGCTCGACACGGCGGACATGTACGGGCCGTACACCAACGAGCTGCTGCTCGGCCGCGTACTGCGCAGGCGGCGGGCCGACGCGTTCGTCGCCACCAAGGGCGGCCTGCTCGCCGGGGAGCAGCACCTCGTGACGGACGGCCGCCCCTCGTCGATGCGCCGGGCCTGCGACGCGTCGCTGCGGCGGCTGCGGACGGACGTGATCGACCTCTACCAGCTGCACCGGCCCGACCCCGAGGTCCCGGTGGAGGAGACGTGGGGCGCGATGGCCGACCTGGTGCGCGCGGGGAAGGTGCGGGCGCTGGGACTGTGCGCCGTGCCGGGCGCGGAACGGCGGCGCGGCGCCGGTGAGCCGCCGCACGCGGGGACGCTGCGGCTGCTGGACCGGGTGCAGCAGGTGTTCCCGGTGAGCGCGGTGCAGGCCGAGTTGTCGGTGTGGGCGACCGGGGCCCTGTCGCGGCTCGTGCCGTGGTGCGCGACGCGGGGGGTGGCGTTCCTGGCGGCGATGCCGCTGGGCAGCGGCTTCCTGACGGGCACGCTCGTGCCGGGCGGCGGCTTCGAACCGGCCGACCTGCGGGCGCGGCACCCGCGGTTCACCGCCGAGATGATGGCGGCGAACCAGCCGGTGGTGGCGGGGCTGCGCCGCGTCGCGGCCCGGCATCCGGGCGCCACCCCGGCGCAGGTCGCGCTGGCGTGGCTGCTCGCGCTGGGGCCGCACGTCATCCCGGTCCCGGGGACGAAGAAGCCGCGCTGGGCGGTGGAGAACGCGGCGGCGGCCGACCTGGAGCTGACGGCGCGCGATCTGGCGGAGATCGCCGCCCTGCCGCCCGCCCGCGAGTCGTGGGTGTGACGCGGCAGGCATCAAGCGGCGCGGGGCGGGGTACGGCGCTTGCCGGAGGTGTGCTGATGACGTTCCGCCATGGCACCGCGTACGCGACGCTCGCCGCGCTGGCGCTGCTGCTGCCCGCCTGTTCGCCGGACGAGGGGGACGGCGAGGAGGGCGGGGGCACGCCGTCCGCCTCGGCGCCGTCCGCCTCGGCGCCGCCCGCGCCCGGCGGGGAGCCGCCGCCGGAGGAGTCGGCGTCGGCGCCGGTGGCCTCGGTGGCGCCCGCCGAGGGGTCGGCCGAGGTGGTGGGCACGGTCGCCGAGGACCTGGACGCGCCGTGGGGCCTGGTGGCGCTGCCGGACGGGGACCTGCTCGTCGGCTCGCGCGACGGCGGCGCGGTCCGGCGGATCGCGGCGGACGGGGGCGGGGTGACGGACGCCGGGGAGATCCCGGGTGTGGCGGGCGGCGCGGGCGAGGGCGGACTGCTCGGGCTCGCGCCGGCGCCCGACTTCCCCGACTCGGGCCGCCTGTACGCGTACTACACGGCGGACGACGACAACCGGATCTCGATGTTCCGCTACGACGCCTCCGCCCCGGCCGGGGAGCAGCTGACGCCGGACGGCGACCTCGTCACCGGCATCCCGCGCGGCGACCGTATCCACCACGGCGGCGCGCTCGCGTTCGGACCCGACGGGATGCTCTGGGCGGCGACCGGCGACACCGACAACTCAGGGCGGCTCTCCCAGGACGAGCGGTCGCTCGCCGGGAAGATCCTGCGCATCGACCCGGCGACGGGCGGCGCACCGCCGGACAACCCGGACCCGGACTCGCTGGTGTACTCGCTGGGGCACCGGAACGTGCAGGGGCTCGCCTGGGACTCGGAGGGCGCGCTGTGGGCGACCGAGCTGGGCGACGACACGTGGGACGAGCTGAACCTGATCGAGCCGGGCGGGAACTACGGCTGGCCCGAGCAGGAGGGGCGCGGCGGCGCGGCGGAGGGGTTCGTCGATCCGGTCGAGCAGTGGCCTCCGGCGGAGGCGTCGCCGAGCGGCATGGCGTTCCAGGGCGGCTCGCTGTGGCTGGCCGGGCTGCGCGGGGAGCGGCTGTGGCGTGTGCCGCTCGACGGGAGCGAGCCGGTGGCGGAGCCGGGGGCGTTCCTCGAAGGCGCGTACGGGCGGCTGCGGACGGTCCTGCCCGTGGGGGACGACGAACTGCTGCTGGTCACCAACGAGACGGACGGCCGGGGCAGCCCCGAGGACGGTGACGACCGCGTCCTCCGCGTCCGGGTGAGCTGACCCGCGCCCCGCGCCCCGCGCCCCACGCGCGGGAGGCGACTTGTCGATCGCGTGCCGGGCCGCGCGCATTGCGCTGGTGCGCGCGATCGCGGCGGCGGGTGGCGGTACCGCGCCGTCGTCCGGCGTCGCGGCAGCGGTGGACCACGACGGCCGGGCATGGAGGCGGTCGTCACGCGCGCCGGGGATGACCGGGAAGCCGGCGGATCGGCCCCGGCCTTCTCGGCGGCTGTGTGCTGATGGGCCCGCACGGTCATGGAGTCCACCGACGCCAGGTCGGAAAGTCGCTCGGAAGTGCTGTCGGCGCCCCGGCGCGCCCAGTGGGACCAGCAGCGGGTGGTGCCGTCCGGAGTGGCCGGTCGGCGTGGACATCCCGGCACCGGCGGCCGGCCGGCCGTGGTGCTGACGCAGGACCGGATGACGGCGGGAGCCGGAACCCGCCGGTGATCCCGCCCCCGGCGGCGAACCCGGCACGCCGAGGCGACGACAGCGCGGTCGGCGCCCAGGCACGGCCCGCAGGCGACCACATGACCGGCGGTCTCGTCGCGGCCTGACGATGCCGGACGCGGTGCGGCGTACAGCGCCGGACCGCACGTGCCACGGCGGGACGGCGAGGTTCCGCGGGCCGGAGGCGCACGGCGGCACTGCCGTCCCCCCGGCCAGGCCCCGCCGCCCTGTGGAGGGCGTCGCTCACGGCTGCGGCGAACCGTTCACCGCGCACGCCCGGAGAAGCGCCCGCTGGAGGCCGCTCCCCCGCGGGGCGTGGTCAGGAGGCCGCGGCCTGGTCGAGCAGGCCGAGGCGGTGGGCCACCGCGGCGGCCTCGCCCCGGCCCGAGACCTCCAGTTTCGCCAGGATGTTGGAGACGTGGACGCTCGCGGTCTTCGGCGAGATGAACAGTTCCTCGGCTATCTGCCGGTTGCTGCGGCCGACCGCGACCAGGGCCAGGACGTCGCGCTCGCGCGGCGTCAGGCCGGGCACCGTCCCGGCGGACGGCGCGGCGGGGCCCGCCGTCGCCAGGGACAGCCGGGCGCGCTGGGCCAGCCGCGCGAGCCGCTCCCTCAGCTCGCCCGCGCCCAGCTCGACGGCGCCGGCCCAGGCCGCCGCCAGCCGTTCGGCCGCCGCGTCGCGGTCGCCCTCCGCGAGCAGCGCCTCGCCGTGCCGGGCGGCGATCCTGGCCGTCTCGAACGGGCGCGACAGACCCGCGAACGCCTCCGCCACCGCGGCCCAGTCGGCCGCCGTGGCCGTGCCCTCGGCCCTGCGCAGCTCCGCGTCGAGCAGCGCGGCGTGCGCCTCCCACACGGGGTAGTCGCGCCGGAGGCCCGCCGCGTGATCCCGGATGGCGGCGATCGCCTCGGCCCGCCCGGGATCGGCGGCCGGATTGCCCACGCTGTCGGACTCCGCCTCGGCCGCCCGTACCAGCAGCGGCCACGTGTACCTGCCGTTGCCCGCGCGCGCCCGCTCCGCGTGGGCCGGGGCGAGGATCTCCCGCGCCTCCAGGACCCGGCCGTCGGCGGCCGCGAGCGCCAGGCGGTATTCGAGGAGCGGATGGCCGTACTGCGGCGCCCAGCCGTACGGGCTGTGCTGCTGAAGGACCTCGGCGACCTCCGTCCTGGCCGTGGCGAGGTCGCCGCGTGCCAGGGCGATCCGTGCCAGGCGCTGCGCGGCGAGAGCGCGCCCGACCGGGGTCTGCGCGTGACGGCGCGCCTCCTCGGCCGCCGCGTGCGCCTCCGCCCAGCGGCCGAGCGAGAACAGCGCGTCGGCCTGGTTGCCCTGGAGCCACGCGACGCTCTCCCGCAGGCCGTAGGCGTCGGCGATGCGCAGTCCCGCCTCGCCGACCCGCAGCGACTCGGCGGAGCGGCCGAGCGATTCGAGGAGCGACTGGAGGTTGACGTGGCAGCGCGCCACGAGCGCGTGCATCCCGTCCTTCGTGACGGTCTCCGTGACGGCCCGCAGGTGGACGAGCCCTTCGTCGCCCCGCCCGATCTCGACGAGGAGCCCGCCGAGGCTCATCCGCGCGTTCAGCTCGGTCTCGCGGTCGCCGACCTGGCGGGCCACCTCCATGGCGGACTCGGCCACCGCCAGATTCTCCGGCCGGGGGTCGAAGATCGAGTTCCACAGCGCGGACTCGGCGATGACCTTGGCGTGGATGCGGGAGGGCGGCAGGCCGCCCAGCAGGTCGCGTGCGGCGGCCAGTTCGTCGGCGCCGGTGCCGCGCCCGAAGTTGCGCACATGCTTCGACTGCTCGGCCCGGAACCACGCCTCGCGCAGCGGGTGCCCCATCCCCTCAAGCGCCCGCAGGGCGCGCCGTACGACGGACACACCGCGCTCGGGCTCGCCCGCGTAGCGCGCGGCGAGCGTCATCTCGGCGAGCAGGTCGAGGAACAGCAGGTCGTCGTCGTCGCACTTGCACAGCGGGTAGGCCTCGGCGTCCTCCGCGAGCGGCAGCCGCCTGCGGACCTCGGCCGGGGCGCTGTCCCACAGCTCCAGGGCGCGTTCGAGCAGTTGCAGCTGCTCGGCGTACGCCCAGCGGCACCTGGCGTCCTCAGCGGCGGCCATGACGGCGGGGAGGGCGCGCTCGGGGTCGTTCGCCCGGTACCAGTAGCCGGCGAGGCGGGCGGCCAGTTCGTCGACGCAGACGAGGGTGGGATCGGCCTCCAGCGCCTCGGCGTACCGCCGGTTCACGCGCGTGCGCTCGCCCGGCAGCAGGTCCTCCTCGACGGCCTCGCGCAGCAGGGCGTGGCGGAAGCTGTAGGTCTCGTTGTCGCGGGCCCGCAGGATGTTGGCGTTGACCGCCGTGCGGACGGCGTCGATCAGTTCGTCGTCCGCCAGGCCGGTGACGGCGCGCAGCAGGCGGTGCTCGACGTGCGACCCGCCGGGGGCGGCGATGGCGATGACGCGCTGGGCGGCGTCGGGCAGCGCCTCGACGCGCATCAGCAGCAGGTCGCGGACGGAGTCGCTGAGCGAGCCCGGCCCGGAGAGGCAGCACAGCTCCTCGACGAAGAACGCGTTGCCCTCGGAGCGGCGGTACACCTCGTCCAGCTCGGCGAGGGAGGGCTCGGCGCCGTGGATGCCGGCGAGTTGGCCGCGCACCTCGTCGCGCGTGAAGCGGGCCAGGTCGAGGCGGCGGACGGACCTGAGCCTGTCCAGCTCGCCCAGGAAGGGGCGCAGCGGATGGCGGCGGTGGATGTCGTCCGACCGGTAGGTCGTGACCAGCAGGAGGCGGCCGTGCTGGAGTGATCGGAAGAGATAGCCGAGCAGTTCACGGGTGGACCGGTCGGACCAGTGGAGGTCCTCGATGACGAGCACGAGGGTGGTGGTCTCGGACAGGTTCTCCAGCAGCCGCGCGGTCAGCTCGAACAGCCGGGTGCGGCCCTCCTGCTCGCGGGTGGGCGGGGTCGCCACCTGCGTCCCCAGCTCGGGCAGCAGCCTGGCCAGCTCACCGCCGAATCCCGCGGCGGCCCGCGTCAGCTCGTCACCGAGCCGGTGGTGCAGGGCCCGCAGGACGGCGGCGAAGGGGGCGTACGGGAGGCCGTCGGCGCCCGCCTCGACGCAGGCGCCGATGGCGGTGACGGCGCCGGAGGCCCGCGCGCCCGCCAGGAACTCCTCGGCCAGCCGCGTCTTGCCGACGCCCGCCTCGCCGCTGATCAGGACGGCCTGGGGCCGCCCCTCCGCCGCCTCGGCGAGGGCGGCGGAGAGTGCTTCCCGTTCGGTGCGGCGTCCGACGAACACCGGGCTGACTGTCCTGCTGAGCATGTCGCGAAGCATCGCATATCCCACTGACATCCGAGAGGGGGCGAATGCCGTCAGGCCTTCGCCGACCGCCAGGGGATCCAGCGGCTGCCCGTCGCGCCGGGTACGCCGGCGGCGGTCGCGGACGTGCTCTCCGCCTTGCGGCGGGTGGCGCGGGCCCGCCGGACATCGCGCGCCAGGCGCTCGTCGTCGGCCTCGCGGCGCAGCGCGGCGAGGCGCAGTTCGATCAGGCTGAGTTCGATGGACATGGTTCCCGCTCCCTCGCTCGGCCCGGGGGCCTTCGGCTCTCCGGGTGTCTCCCGGTGAGCTCAAGACTCCTCGCCAAGGCGGGTCGGGCGCCTGGGGAGGACGGCGCATTTCCGGTGCTCGGACGGCCTCAGACGCGCCTCAGACGCGCCTCACCCGGCGTCTGAGGACCCTCTGAGGTGCCTTAGGTCGTGTCCGTTCGGATCGTGCCTGGCGCGCGCCGCCGGCCACCGCGCCTCGCCGCGTCACCGCATAGCCCGGGGACGCCCGGTATGCGTGGCGATCCGGTGCCTTGGTTGTCTCGTCGGCCCGGAGGCTGAGCCACCAGGGCCGCCGGGTGCGGGTGGTCGTGATCAGCACGGCGGCCACGGGCCAGGCTGCGGACAACCCGTCGGCGTCGAGCGCCCGCCGCGCGCGTGGCCTGGCCCCTCCCGCCGCCGCCGGCCCGTGCCTTCTCGTCTCATCGGCGGCGCGGACCGGTGGGGCGGTCAGTCCCCTGGCAGCGGGACGAGCCCCAGGCGGTGCACGAGCGCCGCCGCCTCGACGCGGCCGGTCACCTCCAGCTTGGCCAGGATGTTCGACACGTGGACGCTCGCGGTCTTCGGCGAGATGAACAGCTCCTCGGCTATCTGCCGGTTGCTGCGGCCCGCCGCGACCAGGGCGAGGACCTCGCGTTCCCTGGCGGTGAGGCCGAACGGGTCGGCGGGCGGGGACGCCGGGGCGCCCCCGCCGGCCGGCGGCTCGTCGAGCGTCAGCCTGGCCGAGGTGGCGAGCCGTTCGGCCCGGGTGCGCAGGGGCACCGCGCCCAGTCCGCCCGCTACCCGGACGGTCTCGCGCAGCAGGTCGGCGGCGGACGCGCGGTCCGCCGCGCCGCCCGCCGTCAGCAGGGACTCGGCCAGGCCGCAGCGTGCCTGGGCGAGGAGGAAGGGGATGCCGAGGGATGTCGTCGCCTCGACCGCCGCCCTCCAGTCCGCCGGGGTGTCGCGTCCTTCGGCGCGCAGCAGCCAGGCGTCCACCAGCACGCCGACGGCCGCCCAGGCGGGCATCAGTCCTGGCAGCCGTTCCCTGACCTCGCGGAGGAGCCCCAGTGCGTCGGCGCGGCCGGGGGCGGCGGCGGGCATGCCTCGCGTGTCCGCCTCGGCGCCGGCGGCGGCCACCAGTACCTGCCAGGCCAGCGAGGACGTGTACGGCGGCACCCCCGCCGTGAACGCCTCCGCCGCCAGCCGCCTGACATCGGGGTACCGGCCCTCCGCCGCGGCGAGCCCCACGGCGAGCCTGGCGCGGTGGAGGGTGTTGGGGCCGTACCCGTTCGTCGCGAAGAACTCGGCGTCCGCCTCGTCGAGACGGGCACGGGCCTGCGTCAGGTCGCCCCGCAGGACCGCCAGGTGTCCGGTCAGGAAGACGGCCCCGGCGCGCGGCCGCAGGCCGGCCGACGCCCGTCCCTCGGCGAGCGCGGCGTCCGCGTCCGCCCAGCGGCCGAGGGCGATGAGCGAGTCGGCGCGGTTGGTCTGGAGCCACTGCCTGGTGCGGTGGAGGCCGTGCCGGTCGGCGAGGACGAGACCGCGGTCGCCCGCGGCGAGCGCCTCGTCGAGGCGGCCGACCTCGCCGAGCGTCGCCGCGTAGTTGACCAGGCAGCGGCCCAGCAGCTCGATCCTGCCGTCCGCGATGATGCGGTCCGTCAGCTCGGCCAGCTCGGCCAGGCCGCCGGTCACGTCGCCCGAGTCCGCCAGCAGGCTGCCGAGGGAGAACCGCATGTACAGCTCGGTGTCCTCGGCGCCGACCTCGCGCGCCAGTCCGATCACGTGCCGGGCCATCTCGAACGCCTCCGGCTCCGGGCGCTGCTCCATGAGCCTGCGGCTGGCGATCTGGGCGAGGGCCTGCGCGTGGACGACGGACGGCGGCAGGTCCTTGAGCAGGTGCTCGGCGCGCAGCAGTTCGCTCCATCCGCTGTCGCTGTCGGTGTCCTGGGCGCCGTAGCGCGACCGTTGCAGCAGGAACCAGGCGGCGCGCAGCGGGTCCGCGTCCTCGTCCAGGTCGCGCAGCGCCCGGCGGCTGATGGCCAGGACGCGGTCGCGCTGTTCGGCGAGGGAGGCCGCCGTGACGGCCTCGGCGAGCAGGTCGGTGTGGTCCAGGGGACGGTCGGCGGGATCAGGGACGGGGTAGGCCCACATCGGCTCGGCGGGCCGCAGGCGTGCCCTGGCCTCCTCGGGGACGGCGGGCCACAGTTCGAGCGCGCGCTCCAGCAGGCGCAGCCGCTCGGCCTGCGCGGTACGGCGCCCGGCCTCGGTCGCGGCGGCGAGGACGGCGGGCAGGGCCTCGGCGCGGTCGCCCGAGTGGTACCAGTGGCTGGCGAGCCGCGCGGCGCGTTCGTCGGGGCTCACCAGGGCGGGGTCCTCGGCGAGCGCATCGGCGAACCGGCGGTTGAGTCCCGCGCGTTCGCCCGGCAGCAGGTCGTCCAGGACGGCTTCGCGCATCAGGGCGTGGTGGAAGCGGTAGCCGTCACGTTCGGGCACGGGCACGAGCAGCCGGGCGCCCACCGCCGCGCGCAGCGCCGCCAGCAGGTCGGCCTCGGGCAGGTCCGCGACGCGGGCGAGCAGCGCGTGCTCCACCATGGCGCCGCCCACGGCGACGGCCCGCAGCACGTCCTGCTCGGCCTCCGGCCTGGCCTCCAGGCGGACGAGCAGCAGGTCACGCAGGGGTTCGCTGATGCCGCCGAACCCGGCGGACGCCAGCGCCTCGACGAAGTACGCGTTGCCCTCCGAGCGGTCGAACACCTCGTCCAGGAGGGTGGCGGGCGGTGCGCTGCCCGTGATGCCGGCCAGCTGGGCGGCGACCTCGTCGCGCCTGAAGCGGCTCAGCTCGACGCGCCGTACGGTGCGCAGCCGGTCGAGCCCGGCCAGGAACGGGCGCAGCGGGTGGCGGCGGTGGATGTCGTCCGACCGGTAGGTGGCCACGACCAGCAGGCGCGCCGCCGGCAGGGAGCGTATGAGGTAGTCGAGCAGTTCGCGGGTGGAGCGGTCGGCCCAGTGCAGGTCCTCGATGACGACGACGAGCGGGCGGTGGGCGGCCGCCCGTTCCAGGAAGCGGGCGACCGACGCCGCCATGCGGCCCCGCTCCTGCCCGTCCGGGACGGCGGCGGGTGCCTCGCCCAGCTCCGGCAGGAGCCTGGCCAGCTCGCCGTCCACGCCGCCCACGGCGTCCGTCCGGTCGGGGCCGAGGCGGTGGCGGAGGGCGCGCAGGACTGCGGCGACGGGCGCGAACGGCAGGCCGTCCGCCCCCAGTTCGACGCAGGCGCCGACGGCGGTGACGACCTCGTCCTCCGGCAGCTCGGCAAGGAACTCCTCCAGCAGCCGCGACTTGCCGACCCCGGCTTCGCCGCCGACGACGCACACCTGCGTCTCGCCGCCCGCGGCTCGTTCGAGACAGTCCCCCAGCTCGGCCAGCTCGGCGGAGCGGCCGACGAACACGGGACTGACAGGCAGATTCTCCACGAGGCCGAGCATGACACGGGGCACTGACATCAGTCTCTCCCGCCGGCCGGCGGCCGAGTCCGGCAGACGGGGCCGTGCCCGGGGCGGACGGGCGTCACGCCGCCTCGGCCCAGCGGGGCCCGGGACGCCCGGCGGCGGAGGAAAGACCAGTGGGCCCAGTGGTGCCGGTGGTGGCCGGGGTGCCGGTGGTGGGCGCGCCGTCGGTGGTGGTCGTCGTGGTGCCGGTGCCTGCGCGGCGGGCCTTCCTGGCGGCTCGGTGCTCCCGCGCCGCCCGCTCCAGCTCGGCGGCGCGCTGTCGGTGCAGATCCAAGGTGAACATGCATCAAGCTTCGCGCCGGGGGCCCCTCCCCCGCATCGGGCAACAGCCCTGTTCACGCACCCCCCGGGACCTCAGAAGGCCCCGGCCCACCCCGTTCACGGGATGGACCGGGGCCTTAGATCCGGCCGCGCGCCGCCGCGCCGGGCGGTCGCGCCGTAAGGCACCTCAGGCGCTCACGCCGAGCCGTTCCAGGATCAGCTCGCGCGCCCGCCCCGCGTCCGCCTGGCCGCGCGTGGCCTTCATGACCGCGCCGACCAGCGCGCCCGCCGCCGCGACCTTGCCGCCGCGCACCTTGTCGGCGATGCCCGGGTTGGCCGCGATGGCCTCGTCCACGGCCGTGCCGAGCGCCCCCTCGTCGGAGACGACCCGCAGGCCGCGCTTCTCCACGACGTCGTCGGGGCCACCCTCGCCCGCGAGCACACCGTCGATGACCTGGCGGGCCAGCTTGTCGTTGAGCGCGCCCTCCGCGACCAGCGCGGCCACCCGCGCGACCTGCGCCGGGGTGATGGGCAGGGCCGACAGGTCGGTGCCCTGCTCGTTCGCCCGGCGCGCCAGCTCGCCGAGCCACCACTTGCGGGCGGCGGCCGCGTCCGCGCCCGCCTCGGTGGTGGCGACGATCAGGTCGACGGCGCCCGCGTTCAGGGCGGACTGCATCTCGTGCGCCGAGATGCCCCACTCGTCGCGCAGCCGCTTGCGGCGGGCGAGCGGCAGCTCGGGCAGCCCGGCGCGCAGCTCCTCCACCCACGCGCGGGCGGGGGCGAGGGGGACGAGGTCGGGCTCGGGGAAGTAGCGGTAGTCCTCCGCCTCCTCCTTGACGCGGCCCGAGGTGGTGCTGCCGTCCTCCTCGTGGAAGTGCCGGGTCTCCTGGACGATGACGCCGCCGTCGTCGAGGACGGCCGCGTGCCGCTGGATCTCGAAGCGGACGGCGCGCTCGACGCTGCGCAGCGAGTTGACGTTCTTCGTCTCGCTGCGCGTGCCGAACTTCTCCCGGCCGTGCGGACGCAGCGACAGGTTCACGTCGCAGCGCAGCTGGCCCATCTCCATGCGCGCCTCGGAGACGCCGAGCGACCTGATGACCTCGCGCAGCTCGGCCACGTAGGCGCGGGCGATCTCCGGGGCGCGGTCGCCCGCGCCGGTGATCGGCTTGGTGACGATCTCGATCAGCGGGATACCGGCGCGGTTGTAGTCCAGCAGCGAGTGCGACGCGCCGTGGATGCGGCCCGTCGCACCGCCGATGTGCGTGGACTTGCCGGTGTCCTCCTCCATGTGGGCGCGCTCGATGCCGACCCGGAAGACCTCGCCGTCCTCCAGCTGGACGTCCAGGTAGCCGTCGAACGCGATGGGCTCGTCGTACTGGGACGTCTGGAAGTTCTTCGGCATGTCCGGATAGAAGTAGTTCTTCCGGGCGAAGCGGCACCACTCGGCGATCCCGCAGTTCAGGGCGAGACCGATGCGGACGGCCGACTCGACGCCCGTGGCGTTGACCACGGGCAGCGCGCCGGGCAGGCCGAGGCAGACCGGGCAGGTCTGCGAGTTGGGCTCCGCGCCCAGGGTGGTGGCGCAGCCGCAGAACATCTTGGTGGCGGTGCCAAGCTCGACATGGACCTCCAGGCCCATGACGGGGTCGTAGGACGCGAGCGCGTCCTCGTACGACACCAGGTCGGTGACGGTCACGGTTCCCTCTCGGTGCTCAGTCGTCGGTGGTCATGCGGCGGATCTCCCGGATCAGCAGGGCGACGCCGGTGACGATCGCGGCGCCGTGGACCACGCCGTCGGCGATGCGCAGCTTGTCCTTGTCGACCCGGGCCTCGCGCAGCTGCCGCGTGACGCTGACGGCGCCGAACAGGGTCGTGCCGATGGACAGGTACATGCTGGCCTTCGACTTCTGCTTCTGCTTCTTCCTCATAGCGCGGGTGCCTCCTCAAGGATCGGGTGACCCCAGCGTGCCTGGTACGCGGCCTCGACCGCGGCTCCGACGCGGTAGAGGCGGTCGTCGGCCATGGCGGGCGCGATGATCTGGAGCCCGACCGGCAGACCGTCCTCCGGTGCCAGACCGCAGGGCAGTGACATGGCACTGTTACCCGCGAGGTTCACGGGAATGGTGCACAGATCCGCCAGGTACATCGCCACGGGGTCGTCCACGCGCTCGCCGATGGGGAACGCGGTGGTGGGCGTGGTCGGCGAGACGATCACGTCGACCTGGCCGAAGGCCGCCTCGAAGTCGCGGGCGACGAGGGTGCGGACCTTCTGGGCGCTGCCGTAGTACGCGTCGTAGTAGCCGGAGGACAGCGCGTACGTCCCGAGCATGACGCGGCGCTTCACCTCGGGGCCGAAGCCGGCCTGGCGGGTGAGGGAGGTGACCTCCTCGGCGGACCTGGTGCCGTCGTCGCCGACGCGCAGCCCGTAGCGCATGGCGTCGAAGCGGGCCAGGTTGGAGGAGCACTCGGACGGCGCGATCAGGTAGTACGCGGCCAGCGCCCTGTCGAACGACGGGCAGGACAGCTCGACGACCTCCGCGCCGAGGCTCCGCAGCAGCTCCACCGACTCGTCGAAGCGCTGGAGCACACCGGCCTGGAAGCCGTCGCCCCTGAACTCGCGGACGACGCCGACGCGCAGCCCGGCGACCGTTCCGTTGCGCGCCGCCTCGACGACGGGCGGGACGGGGGCGTCGACGGACGTGGAGTCGAGCGGGTCGTGCCCGGCGATGGCCTCGTGCAGCAGCGCCGCGTCCAGCACGGTGCGGGCGCAGGGGCCGCCCTGGTCGAGGGACGAGGAGAACGCCACCATGCCGTAGCGGGAGACGCCGCCGTAGGTGGGCTTGACGCCGACGGTGCCGGTGACGGCGGCGGGCTGCCGGATGGAGCCGCCGGTGTCGGTGCCGATGGCGAGCGGCGCCTGGAAGGACGCCAGGGACGCGGCGGAGCCGCCGCCGGAGCCGCCGGGGATGCGGGTGAGGTCCCACGGGTTGCCGGTGGGGCCGTACGCGCTGTTCTCGGTGGACGAGCCCATGGCGAACTCGTCCATGTTCGTCTTGCCCAGGATGACGATCCCGGCGTCCTTGAGGCGGCGCGTGACCGTCGCGTCGTACGGCGGCAGCCAGCCTTCGAGAATCCTGGAGCCGACGGTCGTGGGCACGCCCTCGGTGGTGAAGATGTCCTTCAGGGCCAGCGGCACCCCGGCCAGCGGGCCGAGCCGCTCCCCGGCCGCGCGGCGCTCATCGACGGCGCGGGCCTGCGCGAGCGCGCCCTCGCGGTCCACGTGCAGGAACGCGTGGACCTTCTCGTCCACGGCCTCGATCCGCGCGAGGTGGGCCTCGGCCGTCTCGGCGGCGCTGACGGAGCCGTCGGCGACGCGGGCCGCCAGCTCGGCGGCGGTGAGCCTGGTCAGGTCGGTCGGGTCGCTCACGGTCACTCCTCCCCCAGGATCTGCGGCACCTTGAAACGCTGCTGCTCCTGCGCGGGGGCGGCGGCGAGCGCCTGTCGCGCGGTCAGGCTCGGCCTGACGCGGTCCTCGCGCATGACGTTCGTGAGCGGCAGCGGGTGGGAGGTCGGCGGGACGTCCTGAGCGGCGACGTCGGCGACGCGGGCGACCGCGCCGATGATGTCGTCGAGCTGTCCGGCGAAGTGTTCCAGCTCTTCGTCGGTCAGCTCCAGACGCGCCAGCCGGGCGAGGTGGGCGACCTCCTCGCGCGTGATGCCGGGCATGTGGCGATCCTCTTGCTCGTCGCGGGCTTGGGTTTCCGCGCCCAATCCTATGGCGGGCGCGCTGCGGCCCGCGCACCGATTCCCGGCGGGGGCGCTCAGGCCTCGGCGGGCAGCGTACGGGTCGCCGCCGCCTCGGCCGGCAGGGGCAGCCCGGCGGGCACCGCGCCGCCCGGCAGTTCCTCGGCGGGGCGGCTGTCGCGGGCGCGGAGCCAGGCCGTCGTCTCGGCGGCGGGCATGGCGGCGGCGACGAGCCAGCCCTGCACGGCGTCGCAGCCGAGGTCGCGCAGCCGCTCCCACGTCTCGTCGTCCTCGACGCCCTCGGCGACGACCACCAGGCCGAGGGAGTGGGCCAGTTCGACGGTGCAGCGGACGATCTCGGCGTCCTGCGCGTCCACGGCGAGGCGGGCGACGAACGAGCGGTCTATCTTCAGCTCGCTCACCGGCAGGCGGCGCAGGTGGACGAGGGACGAGTAGCCGGTGCCGAAGTCGTCCAGGGACATGCGGACGCCGTGGCCGGTCAGCCCGGCGAGGGTGTCGGCGGCGTGCTGGGGGTCCTCCAGCATGACGTGCTCGGTGATCTCCAGCTGGAGCGAGCCGGCCGGGACGCCGTGCCGGGCGAGGCGGGCGGCGACCGCCCCGGCGAACCCGGGGGTGTAGACGTCGCGGGGCGACACGTTGACGGCGACGGGGACGGTGAGGCCGTGGGCGCGCCAGCGGGCGACCTGCCGCAGCGCGGTCTCCAGGACGTACTCGGTCAGGCGCGGCATCAGTCCCGACGTCTCGGCCATGGTGATGAACTCGTCGGGCGGGACGCGGCCCCGGTCGGGGTGCTCCCAGCGGATCAGGGCTTCGAGACCGGCGACCTCGCCGTCGAAGCGGACCTTCGGCTGGTAGTGCAGCTCGACCTGCCCGGCGTCGAGCGCGTGCCGCAGGTCGCCGAGGAGCGCGAGGCGGTCGGGGGTGTTGCTGTCGCGGGTGGCGTCGTAGACCTCGACGCCGCTGCGGTCCTGCTTGGCGTCGTACATCGCCACGTCGGCGCGGCGCAGCAGGTCCTCTGCGCCGGGCGCGTGGTCGGGGAAGACGGCGACGCCCGCGCTCGCCTCCACGACGATGGTGAGGCCGTCGAGGTCGAGGGGGGCGCCGAGGGAGCCGACGAGGGAGCGGGCGACGCGCTGGGCGCTGGTGGCGGAGGCGACGCGGGGCAGCAGGACGGCGAACTCGTCGCCGCCGAGCCTGGCGGGCTCGGCGCCGGCGGGCAGTCCGGTCCTGATGCGGTCGGCGATCTGGAGGAGGAGGCGGTCGCCGGCGAGGTGGCCCAGGGTGTCGTTGACGGCGCGGAAGCTGTCCAGGTCGATGAGGACGAGGGCGGCGCGTTCTCCGCCGCGTCCGGCGTCGGCGAGGGCGGCGCGGGTGCGTTCCAGGAGCCACTGGCGGTTGGGGAGGCCGGTGAGGGGGTCGCTGAGCTGGTCCTCGGCGCGGGCGCGTGCCATCCAGAAGGTGGAGTCGAGTGAGATGAGCGGGACGGCGAACAGCGGCAGCAGCAGCGGGGCGTGGGCGGCGACCACGGCTATGAGGGGGGCTATGCACAGGAGGGCTGTCGCGACGAGGCCCTGTTTCAGGAGCGCGCCCCAGGCGAGGGAGGGCAGGCCGCCGGGCGGGTCGCTGACGAGCCACAGGAGGAGCCGGGTGATGACGAGGTACGCGCAGGCGCCGAGGACGAGTTGCGGCATCGTGGCGGCCTGCCAGTCGCCGGGTTCCCAGGGGTGTTCGACGCTGGGCCGGGAGCCCCAGGCGGCGAGGGTCAGCGCGGCGCCGCCGACGCCGAGGATGTCGATGGCGCCGTGCCGGGTGGCCTGGAGGCGGCTCTCGCGGCGGGCGATGCCGGCGAGCGTCACCACGGCGAGGCTGACCAGCATGGCGGGGACCCAGCCGTAGAGCAGCAGCATGGCGAGGGCGAGGGCGGCGCCCGAGCCGGAACCGCCGCCCCACCAGCTGTCGCCGCCGAGGGCGACGAGGTGGGCGACGATCAGCCCGGTCAGGACGGCGAAGCCCCAGCCCGGCCGGTCGCCGGGGAAGAGGGCGTGGCCGCCGCCGAGGAGGCGGCAGACGCCGATGAGCAGGGCGACTCCTGCGGCGGCGAGGACGGCCGTGCCCGTGTGGCGCGCCAGCCGCGCGTATCCACGGGGCAGTGGCCGTCCTCCCCCGGAAGCTTGGTGCATGCGGGTCCCTCTCACGGCCGTGTCCGCCGCGCCCGGGGCGGACGTGTCCGCCCCACATTAGGCGTCCCGGCGGGCCGGGTGTCAGCCAACCCGGCTGCTTGCCCAAAGCACCTCACGGCGTGACGTGCCTCTGGTATATGCCACAGCCCTGTGCCGCCCATGCCCGTCAACTCCTGTGTCACCTCAGGAGTCTGACTGCTCTTCCGCCCCTTCCGCCCCTTCCCGCACGTCCCCGTCGGCTTCGGCTCCCGCGGTGACGGCCGCGGCACGCGCCGCGTCCGGCCCGTCGGCGAGCAGGACCGCGAACCCGTCCTCGTCCAGGACGGGCACCTTGAGCTGCACGGCCTTGTCGTACTTCGACCCCGGGCTGTCCCCGACGATGACGAAGTCGGTCTTCTTCGAAACCGATCCGGTCACTTTCGCGCCCTGGGCCTGAAGTGCGTCCCGGGCGGCGTCACGCGTCCAGCCCGCGAGGGTGCCGGTGACGACGGCGGTGACGCCCGCGAGGGCGCGCGGCGCCGTGTCCTTGCCGGTCTCCTCGGTGAGCCTTACCCCGGCGGCGCGCCACCGCTCCACGATGTCGCGGTGCCAGTCGATCGCGAACCAGTCCTTGAGCGAGGCGGCGATGGTCGGCCCGACGCCCTCGATGGCCGCCAGCTCCTCCTCGTCCGCCTCCGCGATGCGGTCGAGCGAGCCGAACTCGCGGGCCAGCGCCCGTGCCGCGACCGGTCCGACGTGCCGGATGGACAGGCCGGTGATCAGGGAGGCGAGCGGCCGGGTCTTGGCCTGCTCGATGCTCTCCAGCATGGCGAGGGTGTTCTTCTTCGGTTCGCCGCGCTGGTTGGCGAAGAAGGTGACGATCTTGGGCTCGCCGGTCTCCGGGTCGCGCTTGGGCAGGCCGGTGTCCTGGTCCAGGACGTAGGACCTGATGGGCAGCAGTTCGTCCACCGTGAGCTCGAAGAGGCGGCCCTCGTCGAGCAGCGGCGGCTCGGCCGGTTCGAGCGGCTGGGTGAGCGCGGTCGCCGCGACGTACCCGAAGTGGTCGATGTCGAGGCACCGGCGGCTGGCCAGGTAGGAGACACGCTCGCGCAGCTGGGCGGGACACGACCTTGCGTTGGGGCAGCGCAGGTCGATGTCGCCCTCCTTCATGGGCTGGAGCGTGTGCCCGCACTCCGGGCACTTCTCCGGCATCACGAACTCGCGCTCGCTGCCGTCCCGCAGGTCGGCGACCGGCCCGAGGATCTCCGGGATGACGTCCCCGGCCTTGCGCAGCGCGACCGTGTCGCCGATCAGCACGCCCTTGGCCTTGACGACCTGCTGGTTGTGCAGCGTGGCGAACTCGACCTCGGACCCGGCCACCGTCACCGGCTCCACGACCGCGTACGGCGTGACGCGCCCTGTCCTGCCGACGCCGACGCGGATGTCGACCAGCTTGGTGTTGACCTCCTCCGGCGGGTACTTCCAGGCGATGGCCCAGCGCGGCGCGCGGGAGGTGCTGCCCATGCGGCCCTGGAGGGGGATCTCGTCCACCTTGACCACGACGCCGTCGATCTCGTGCTCGACGGCGTGCCGGTGCTCGCCGTAGTGGGCGATGAACTCGCGCACCCCGTCCAGGTCCTCCACCACGCGGGCGGCGCGCGCGGTGGGCAGGCCCCACTCCTTCAGCAGCCCGTACGCGTCGGAGAGCCGGTCGATGGCGAAGCCCTCGCGCGCGCCGATGCCGTGCACGACCATCTGGAGGGCGCGGCCCGCCGTGACCTTGGGGTCCTTCTGCCGCAGCGAACCGGCGGCGGCGTTGCGCGGATTGGCGAACGGCTTCTCCCCCGCCTCGACGAGCCGCGCGTTCAGCTCCTCGAAGCGCTCCATGGCGAAGAAAACCTCGCCGCGGATCTCCACCAGATCGGGCACGCGGTCGCCGGCGAGCCGGTCGGGGATCTCGTCGATCGTCCGGACGTTGGGCGTGATGTCCTCGCCGACGCGGCCGTCCCCGCGGGTCGCGGCGCGGGTGAGGCGGCCGTGCTCGTACGTGAGGTTGACGGCGAGGCCGTCCACCTTCAGCTCGCACAGGAAGTGGTAGGGGATGCCGTCCAGTTCGGCGGCGACGCGGTCGGCCCAGGCGGACAGTTCCTCGTCGTCGAACGCGTTGTCCAGCGAGAGCATGCGCTCGCGGTGCTCGACGGCGGTGAACTCCGTCTCGTAGCTCCCGGCGACCGCCTGGGTGGGCGAGTCGGCCGTGCGCAGCTCCGGGTGCTCCTCCTCAAGGCCCTGCAACTCCCGCATCAGCGCGTCGAACTGCGCGTCGCTGATCACGGGCGTCCGCACGTAGTAGCGGAAGCGGTGCTCCTCGACCTGCTCGGCGAGGCGCGCGTGCCGTTCGCGCGCCTCCGGCGGCACGGAGGACTCCGCGCCGCCACCGCCGGACCGTTCGCCAGCCACCTTCTCGTCTCCCGTCACTCAGGGTCGTTCGCGAGGGATCGCGCCGCACGGACGCAGTGCGTGAGGGCTGCCGCCGCGTACGCCGGTGAGGCGCCCGCGAGTCCGCACACCGGGGTGACCGTCACGGCCTCGGCGAGAAGCGCCGGTGACAGCCCCAGCCTGCGCCAGAGCGTTCTGACTCCTGAGACAGTACCGGCCGGGTCTGACAATTCACCGGCCGTGGAACCGGTGCCGGGCACGACTCCGGCGAAGAGCGCCGTCCCGCCCTCGGCCGCCTCGCCGATCGCCTCGTCGTCACGCTCGGTGAGCAGCCCGAGGTCGAAGGAGACGCCCGTCGCCCCGGCCCGCCGCAGCAGGCCGAACGGGACGCCGGGCGCGCAGCTGTGCACGACCACCGGGTCGTCCCCGGCGGCGGCGATCACCCCGCGCAGGGTGTCCTCGACCACGGCGCGGTCCGGCGCGCGGTGGGTGCGGTAGCCGCTCGCGGTGGGGACGCGGCCGGTGAGCACGGCCGTGACCGACGGCTCGTCGAGCTGGAGGACGACACGGGCGCCCGGCACGCGCCGCCGTACGTCCGCGAGGTGGCCGCGCAGGCCCTCGGCGAGCGAGGCGGCGAGGTCGCGGACGGCGCCCGCGTCGCCCAGCATGGCCTCGCCGTTGCGCCGCTCCAGGGCGGCGGCCAGCGTCCAGGGGCCGACCGCCGCGACCTTGAGCGCGCCCGTGTACCCCTGGGTGAACTCCTCCAGGGCGTCGAGGTCCTGGCTGAGCCAGGCGTGGGCCCGGCGGGTGTCCCTGCCCGGCCGGTCGCCGAGGCGCCAGCCGCTGGGCTCGACCCGCGCGTACAGCTCGGCGAGCAGGCCCGCGGTGCGGCCGATCATGTCGGCGCCGGGGCCGCGCGCGGGCAGTTCCGGCAGGAAGAGCAGGCTCTCCAGGGAGCCGGTGGCGATCCGCGCGGCCTCGCGGGCGTCCTCGCCCGGCATCGAGCCGACGCCGGTGGCGGCGGCCGGGCCCCAGGGGAAGGCGGTGCCCGGCTGCTCGCCGGCGGTCGGTCGCGTCGTCGTGGCGGTCGTCGTGGCGGTCGTCGTGTCGGTCACGGGGACAACGTAAGTCACCCGGCGGGGCGCACCGACAGGTCGGTCACCTCCGCCCCGCGCGGCAGGTCGAGCGCGGTGAGAACGGTGGTGGCGACGGCGTCGGCGGTCATCCAGCGGTCGGGGTCGTAGACCTGGCCCTCCTGCTGGTGGACCTTCTCCTGCATGGGGGTGGCCGTGCGGCCAGGGTGGACGCTGGTGACGCGTACACCCTGTCCGGCCTCCTCGGCGCGCAGCGCGTCGGCCAGGGCCTTGAGACCGTGCTTGCTGGCTGCGTACGCGCCCCACTGGGCGTTGGCGCGCAGGCCCGCGCCGGAGTTGATGAAGACGACGTGGCCGCGTGCGGCGCGCAGTTGCGGCAGGAGGAGGCGGGTCAGTTCGGCGGGGGCGACGAGGTTGGCCGCGAGGGTGGAGCGCCAGACGGCGGGAGTCAGTTCGCCGATGGGGCCGAGTTCGACGACGCCCGCGCTGTGCACGAGGGAGTCGATGCGGTCGGGCGGCGACTGGTGGCCGAGCGCCCAGGAGAGCCGCTCGGGCTCGGCGAGGTTGCCGACGAGGGTGCGGGCGCCGGGGTGCTGGGCGGCCAGTTCCCTGGCGCGGCCCGCGTCGCGCGCCCACAGCCACAGCTCGTCGCCGCGGTCGGCGAGGCGCCTGGCCACGGCGGCGCCGATGCCGGAGCCCGCGCCGGTGATCACATGTGTTGCCATGGGGACATGCTCTCGTACGGTGGTGGAGGGCAGGCGGACAGGGAGAGGGGTTACGGGCATGCGGGTCGCCGTGGAGCAGTTCGCGTCGGGGGTCTCGCCGGTGGAGAACCTGAAGACGGTCACGGGCCGCGTGGCCGAGGCCGCGACGGAGGGCGCGGACGTCGTGGTGTTCCCCGAGGCGGCGATGGCGCGGTTCGGCATCCCGCTCGGGCCGGTGGCGGAGCCGCTGGACGGGCCGTGGGCGGCGGGCGTGCGGGAGGCGGCGGAACGGGCGGGCGTGCTGGTGGTGGCGGGCATGTTCACCCCGGCGCGGGACGGGCGGGTGCGGAACACGCTGCTGGTCACCGGGCGCGGCGTGGACACCTCCTACGACAAGCTGCACCTGTTCGACGCGTTCGGGTTCGCCGAGTCGGAGACGGTGGCTCCTGGTGACCGCACCGTGGTCGCGGATGTGGACGGCGTACGGCTCGGCTTCGCGACGTGCTACGACGTGCGGTTCCCGCAGTTGTTCACGCGGCTCGCCGGGCAGGGCGCGCGCGTGGTGCTGCTGTCCGCGTCGTGGGGCGCGGGGCCGGGGAAGGCGGAGCAGTGGGACGTGCTCGTGCGGGCGCGTGCGCTGGACAGTACGTGCTGGGTGGTCGCGGCCGGGCAGGCGGACCCGTCCACGGTGGGCGAGCCGCCGCGTACGGAGGCGCCCACAGGGATCGGGCACAGCATGGTCGTCTCACCGCTGGGTGAGGTGCGGGCAAGGCTCGGCGGCGAGCCGGGCCGGCTGGTGTTCGACCTGGACCCGGCGGAGGCGGACGCGGCACGCGCGGCGGTCCCCGTGCTGGCCAACAGGGTGGACGTCGCGGGCCTGTGACGGGGGCGCGCGTGACGGGTCAGCGGCGCCCCGCGGCGGCGGCCCGTTCGGTCGTGGCGATGGTCGCGGAGCCGACGACGCGGGGGCCGTCGTACAGCACGACCGCCTGCCCCGGCGCGACACCGCGCACCGGCTCCGTGAAACGGACCCGCAGCCCGTCCCCGGTGGGCTCGGCCGTCACCGGGACCTCGCCGCCGTGCGCGCGGAGCTGGGCGGTGTACGCGCCGGGCCCGGTGGGGGCGGCGCCGCACCAGCGCGGGCGGATGGCGGTGAGTGCCAGGACGTCGAGCGCCTCGGCCGGGCCTACCGTGACGGTGTTGTCCACCGGGGAGATGTCGAGCACGTAGCGCGGCTTGCCGTCGGGTGCGGGGCGGCCGATGCGCAGGCCGCGCCGCTGGCCGATGGTGAAACCGTACGCGCCGCTGTGCGTGCCGACCGTGGCGCCGTCCTCGTCCACGATGTCGCCCTCCGCCGTGCCGAGGTGGCCGGCGAGGAAGCCCTGCGTGTCGCCGTCGGCGATGAAGCAGATGTCGTGGCTGTCGGGCTTGGCGGCGACGGCGAGGCCGCGCCGTTCGGCCTCGGCGCGGATCTCCGGCTTGGTGGCGCCGGTGTCGCCGAGGGGGAACATGGCGTGGGCCAGCTGCCGCTGGTCGAGGACGCCGAGGACGTAGCTCTGGTCCTTGGCGAGGTCGGCGGAGCGGTGCAGCTCGCGGGTGCCGTCCGGCGTGGTCACGACGCTGGCGTAGTGGCCGGTGCACACGGCGTCGAAGCCGAGGGCGAGCGCCCTGTCGAGCAGCGCGGCGAACTTGATCTTCTCGTTGCAGCGCAGGCACGGGTTGGGCGTGCGGCCCGCCTCGTACTCGGCGATGAAGTCTTCGACCACGTCCTGCCGGAAGCGTTCGGCGAGGTCCCACACGTAGAACGGGATGCCGATCACGTCGGCGGCGCGGCGCGCGTCGCGGGAGTCCTCGACCGTGCAGCAGCCGCGGGCGCCGGTGCGGAAGGACTGGGGGTTCGCGGAGAGCGCGAGGTGGACGCCGGTCACGTCGTGCCCGGCCTCGGCGGCGCGGGCGGCGGCGACCGCCGAGTCCACACCGCCCGACATGGCGGCGAGGACCTTCAGGGGGCGTCCCGCGCGAGGGGTCTCAGTCATAGCGCCTTCCAGGGTACGGTCAGCTGAGGCCCGCCGCACGGGCCCTTTCCACGGCAGGGCCGATGGCCGTGGCGACGGCGGCCACGTCGGCGGGGGTGGTGGTGTGGCCGAGGCTGAACCGCAGGGTGCCGCGGGCCAGTTCGGCGTCGGCGCCGGTGGCGAGCAGAACGTGGCTCGGCTGGGCGACGCCCGCCGTGCACGCGGAGCCGGTGGAGCACTCGATGCCCTGCGCGTCGAGCAGGAGCAGCAGCGAGTCGCCCTCGCAGCCGGGGAACGCGAAGTGCGCGTTGCCGGGCAGGCGGCCCGCCGGGTCGGGGTCGCCGCCGAGGACCACGTCCGGCACGGCGGAGGTGACGGCGGCCACCAGGTCGTCGCGCAGCGCGCCGACCGTACGGGCGAACTCGTCGCGGTGCGCGGCGGCGTGCGCGGCGGCGGCGGCGAACCCGGCGACGGCGGGCACGTCGAGCGTTCCGGAGCGCACCTCGCGCTCCTGGCCGCCGCCGTGGAGGACGGGGACGGGCGTCTGGTCGCGCGAGAGCAGCAGCGCGCCGATGCCGTACGGGCCGCCGATCTTGTGGGCGGAGACGGTGAGGGCGGCGGCGCCGCTGGCGGCGAAGTCCACGTCGAGCTGGCCCACGGCCTGGACGGCGTCGGTGTGCAGGGGGATGCCGTGGCCGGCGGCGACGGCGGCGAGTTCGGCGACGGGCTGGACGGTGCCGATCTCGTTGTTGGCCCACATGACGGTGACCAGCGCGACGCTGCCCGGGTCGTCGGCGAGCACGAGGCGCAGCGCCTCGGGGTGCACGCGCCCGTGGGCGTCGACGGGGAGCCATTCGACCGTGGCACCCTGGTGGTCGGCCAGCCACCGCACGGGGTCGAGGACGGCGTGGTGCTCGACGGGGCTGGCGAGGACGCGCGTACGGCGGGGGTCGGCGGCGTTGCGCGCCCAGTAGAGGCCCTTGACGGCCAGGTTGTCCGCCTCGGTGCCCCCGGCGGTGAGGACGACCTCGCTGGGGCGCGCGCCGAGCGCGGCGGCGATGGCCTCGCGGCCCTCCTCGACCACGCGGCGCGCCCGCCGTCCCGAGCCGTGGAGCGCCGAGGCGTTGCCGGTGGCGGTGAGCTGGGCGGTCATCGCCGCGACGGCCTCGGGGAGCATCGGGGTGGTGGCGGCGTGATCGAAGTACGGCATGGTGAGCCGATTCTACGAGCCGGGGCGGAACCCCCGGCGGGCGGCGAGCGTTGTAGGGGGACGGGAGGCCACGATGAGTGAACATCTGACTACGGATCGGCAGCCGGAGGGCGGCGCGGCGGTGCGGCGGCGACGGCTGCTGGTCGCGGGCGGCGCGGTGGCGGCGGTCGGTGTCGGCGGCTTCCTGGGGCGCGAGGCGCTGGAGGACGCGTGGTGGCGGTACGGGGCGCCCGCCGTGCCGCGTGACGAGGGCGAGGTCGACCACGAGGGCGCGGAGTGGGTGCCCGCCTCGTCCGCCAACTACCGGCGGGCCAGCAGGCCGCGCGACTACACCGTGGACCGCGTGGTGATCCACATGCCGGAGGCGACGTACGACATCACGCTGCGGGTGTTCCAGGACTCGTCGCACGGGGCGGCGGCGCACTACGTGGTGCGGTCCGGGGACGGCCATGTCGCGCAGATGGTGCGGGAGCTGGACGTCGCGTACCAGGCGGGGAACCGGGAGTTCAACGAGCGCAGCGTCGGCATCGAGCACGAGGGCTGGGCCGACGACCCGTCGTACCTCACGGACACGATGTACGAGTCGTCGGCCCGCCTCGTGGCCGGCATCTGCGCCCGGTACGGCATACCGGTGGACCGGCAGCACATCGTGGGGCACAACGAGGTGCCGGACGTGGTGCGGATCTGCCCGGGGCCGCACTGGGACTGGGACCGGTACATGGCGATGGTCCGGTCGGCGGCGGGCGTCAGCTGAGGGTGCCGAGCCTGCTCAGTTCCTGGGCGCAGCGCTCGGCGTCCGCCTCGCGTTCGAAGATTGCCGCCCGGAGGTGGTGGGTGTCCGGGTCGGGGACGTGGGCGAGGTGCCCCTCGTCGGAGACGACATACCAGCCGCGCTCCTCGTTGTGCCGTGCCTCGTAGCGCATGGGACCACGCTAGCGGCAGGACGGCGGCCCGGGGGCGGTGTCGTCACTCCGTCGGAGAGTCCGCGGGGACGCAGGGGCCGGGGTCGGTTTCGAAGAACTCCATCCTCACTCCCTCGTACGGCGCGGACATGTTGTCGATGACGACCACGTTTCCCGGCTCCAGGATCGCGCTGAACTCCCGCCTGGCCCACGCCTCGTCCTCCTCGGTCGGCGCCGGCTGCTCTTCGAGCTGCGCAGGCTGCGGAATGTCCTCCCCTTCGAGGTCGAGCGGCCCTCCCTGGTTCATCTCCACCGGTCCTTCGGGCTCCGAGGAGACGGAGTTCCCGAAACCACTCATCGGCTCGCCGTTGCCGTTCAGGACACCGTGCTCGGGCCAGTCGCAGGACCCGTCCTCCCCGGCGGGATCGAGCAGGACGGCGATTCCGGCCGCCCGCAGTTCGTCGGCCAGCGCGGCCTGCTGCTGGGCGTCCACCGTCAGCTCGTCGACCAGGAAGAGGCTGACCGTCCCGTCGTCGTTGTGCTCCACGGCGTACGCGGTGGGCGCGGTGCCGCCCGGGAAGGCGAGCGTGCTCCCCGCGATGGCCGTGGCGGCGGCCAGGCCGGTCGCGACGCGCAGCCGGGTGCGCCGCGCGCGGCGGGCGGGCGCGGGGTTCTCGGCGGCGGCGAGGTGGGCCTCGCGCTGGAGTTCGGTGAGCAGGCGGTCTTCGAAGGTGCTGGTCATGCGGTGCTCCCGGCGGCCAGGGTGGAGGTGTCGGTGACGGGGTGCGGCGGGACATCGGTCTCCCGCTCGGCGGTGGGGCGTGCCGCGCGGGTGAGGGACTTGCGCGCGCGGTGGAGGCGGACCCGCGCGGTGACCGGGCGGATGCCCAGGGCGCGCGCCGCCTCGGTGACGGTGAGCTGGTCGACGGCGACCAGTTCCAGGACGGCCCGTTCGCCGTCCGGGAGTTCCGCCATCGCGAGGAGGGCGCGGCGGCCCTCGTTCTCGGCGACGAGCTTCTCCTCAAGGCGCGTGATGTCGTCCTGTTCGAGGAGCCTGCGGCCCGCTATGCGCGTGCTGAGCGCCGACTCCCGTGCGGCGCGGCGGCGTTCGGCCGAGACGGTGTTGCGCGCGATGCCGTACAGCCACGCGGTCTCACTGCCGCGCGCGGCGTCGTACGTGTGGGCCGAGTCGATGACGGCGAGGAAGACCTCCGCCGTCAGGTCGGCCACGGTGTGCGGGTCGTCCACGCGGCGGGCCAGGAAGCGCGTCATCGCGTCCACATGCCGCCGGTAGAACTCCTCGAACAGCGCGGGGTCACGAACCACGGCGGCGGGACCGCCGCGGCTCGTGCTGGGTATCTTCACGTGCGGGACTCTCCCGTCCTCGTCCTGCTGAACACCTGTACTTGGCAGGGGGACAGGAGAACGTTACGGCCGCCGCTCAGGAGGGCCAGTACAGGGACTCGGCGCGCGCCCAGTCCACGGTGAGCGGCCCGTCGCCGTAGTGCATGACCTCGACGCGGACGCGGCCCTTGTCGGTGGCGGAGATGAAGCCCGTCCAGGTGTACGTGAAGTGGCCGTCGCCGCCGTCGTGGACCGGGGAGTTGATCGGCATGCTGCCGGTGCGCTCGTACTTTCCGTCCGCGCCGGCCCGGTACTCGGCGAGCCTGATCTGGAACTCCTGGCCCTTCGCCAGCCCGACGACGCGCACGCCGACCGACGCCGTGTAGTGGCAGGTGCCGAACAGGATCGACGGCTCGGCCTCCTTGTCCACCCACTTCTTGCCGTCGTGCCGCCGGTTGAACCGGAGCGTGGTCCAGGCGCCCGGCGGGACGGTCCTGACGTAGTCGGTGGTGCCGTAGACGGACCACTGGGGCATCTCGTCCTCCTCGGCGGGCGGCTCCGGGCTCCACCCGGCGGAGTGCCTGAGACGTTCGGCCACCCGCGCCCGGACGTCCTTCATGGTGATGCCGGGGCCGCGCGGATCGATCTTGCCCGGCTGCCACTCCAGGTGGCCGATGACGCTGGTGTCGCCGTCCTTGCCCCAGCCGTGCGCGCGGCACAGCGCCGCCGACGCGCGCACGATCGCCTCGACCTGCTCGGGCGGCCAGGGGTCCTTGTTGTCGCCGAGGTTGACGGCCTCGAAGCCGTAGAAGTGCGTGTTGCCGTCGGCGTTCGTCTCGTTGTCGGCGGGCAGGGCCTTCTCGGCGACGACGGCGTTCAGCACGTCCTGGTCGCCAGCGCCCGCGTGGTTGGCCCTGCCGTGGCCGACGAGGTAGACCGTGCCGTCCTTGGCGATCACCCCGTGGCACAGCGGCCCGGGGAGGTCGGACCTGCCCCCGTAGCAGAGATCGACGGTTCCGCTGGTCCCGGTGGTCACCGTGTGGTGCACCATCACTCCGTGGACGGGACCCCACGAACCGACCTTGTTCCGATTGTTTGTTCGCCAATTCTTGTGTTCGACGACTTTGACTCCCTCGTCCTTGAGGGCCTTCAGGAGTTTGTCGGCGGAAAGCGGAGTGGCCATGTCGCGTAATCCCCCGATCGTCCGGTGCGTGCCGCCGTACGAGATGTACGGCGTGGGCGCGCCGACGCGCAAGAGCGCCGGTCCGGCGGCCCTTGCGATGATTGTCCAATCAACCGTTCTTTACCGGTAGTTGGCACCGGGGACCGGAATGTGAAAACGACTCGTGCGACCGGTGGATTCAACAGGCGACCGGTGCACGGGTTTTGCGCGCGGGGCGCCATCGGTAATTCGTCCGCCGTTCGGCACCGCGTCGCCCGCCCTCTCCGGGGGACACACGGGCGGCGGTCAGAGTCGTCCGCGCGACAGGCAGGCACCACACATGTGCGATCGAAGGGATGCACCCATGGCTGTGACACGACGGGGCGTACTGGGAGCGACGGGCGCGGCGGCCGGGCTGCTGGCGATGACGGGCACGGCGGACGCCACCGGCGCGCGCGCCGGGCGCCCGCTGATCGGCCCGGCGACCGGCGACCGGAGGGCGGCGACCGCATCGACTGGCTCCTCGTCGACGACGGGGTGGAGGTGGAGCGCGCGGCGATCAACACCTACCGTTCGCGGGCGGGGCGCTACCCTTCGGACCACGCGCCGGTGCACGCGCTCGTACGCCTGCGCTGAGCGGCGCGGCAGCGCGTGCGGAGGTCCGCGCGCTCCCTCGTCCGGGGGATTCGCCGGCGGAAAATGTTGTCTTCGGGCCGGCGCGGGTAAGCGATTGACACCCCCCACGGACCCCGGGCGGGCCGTCGGACCTTGATCTCCCCCACCGGCGGATCGCGCCCCGGTCCCGGTCCCCGCCGCACGGCGGGCGCCGGGACCCCACGGGTTCCCCCGCCCGGCGGCCCCCACGGCCGCCGGGCGGTCTCGTCGTGCGTCCGGAAGGGGCGTTCAGCCCGTGCGCGGGCGCAGGCCGTCCATCAGCAGGTCGAGCAGCCTGCCCGCCGTCGCACGCCCCTCGGGGCCGGTCGCCAGCCCGACGCCGCTGACCGCGGTGAGCACGTCCACCGGGTCCACGTCGTCCCGCACCGTTCCCGCCGCCGCTCCCGCGCCGAGCAGCGCGCCGACGGCCTCGCCGAGCCGCGCCCGGCTGGTGGCGAACGGGTCGCCGCCCGACGCGATCACCGCGCGCAGGGCGTCCGCCATGCCGTGCTTGGTGGCCGCATAGTCGATGAATCGGTCCATCCACACGCGCAGGGCACGGTCCGGCGGCAGTTCGGCGAGCAGGCCGGGGACGGCGTCGCACAGGCGGGCCAGCTCGTTGCGGTAGGCCGCCTCGATCAGCGCCTCGCGGGTCGGGAAGTGGCGGTAGAGCGTGCCGATGCCGACGCCCGCCTCGCGCGCGACGGCGTCGAGCGTCGCGTCGGGGCCCTGCTCGGAGAAGGCGCGGACCGCGCACTCCAGGAGGCGGGCGCGGTTGCGCTGGGCGTCGGCGCGCATCGGGCGGGCGGCGTCTGGCGGCGGCGGCACGGCGGCACTCCTCGGGCGAGCTTGCTTACCGGAGCATCCTCCGCTTACAGTCGGAAGGCGGTAGCGGAGGACCCTCCGGTTGAATACGCGTTCCATCGTACCGGCCGGACCGGCGCCCCGTACCGCCCCGCACCCCACGCCCCCGGAAGGACCCGCAGCGTGACCACCCCGCTCACCACCCCGTTCTCCGCCTCCTCCACCGCCGCCGAGGTCCTCGCCGGCGTGGACCTCACCGGCCGCCGCGCCGTCGTCACCGGCGGCGCCTCCGGCATCGGCGTCGAGACCGCGCGCGCCCTGGCCGGCGCGGGCGCGGCCGTGACGCTCGCCGTCCGCGACGCGGCGGCGGGCGACCGCACCGCCGACGACATCCGCGCGACCAGCGGCGCGGGGGACGTCAGCGTCGCGCGCCTCGACCTGGCCGACCCGTCGTCGGTCGCCGCGTTCACCTCCGCGTGGGAGGGGCCGCTGCACATCCTCGTCAACAACGCGGGCGTCATGGCGGCGCCCGAGACCAGGACCCCGCAGGGCTGGGAGTTGCAGTTCGCCACCAACCACCTCGGCCACTTCGCGCTGACGACCGGCCTGCACCGGGCGCTCGCGGCGGCTGACGGGGCGCGCGTGGTGTCGGTCAGTTCGAGCGCGCACCTGCGGTCGCCCGTCGTCTTCGAGGACATCCACTTCCGCGAGCGTGCGTACGAGCCGTGGGCGGCGTACGGCCAGTCGAAGACGGCCAACGTCCTGTTCGCGGTCGCCGCCGCCGCCCGCTGGGTGGACGACGGCATCCTCGTCAACTCCCTGATGCCCGGCGGCATCAGGACCCGCCTCCAGCGGCATGTGAGCGACGAGGAGCTGGAACGGATGCGCGCCCGCGTGGGCGCCGGGGCCCCGGACTGGAAGACGCCGGAGCAGGGCGCCGCGACGTCCGCGCTGCTCGCGGCCTCCCCGCTGCTCGCCGGGGTGTCCGGCCGGTACTTCGAGGACTGCAACGAGGCGGCGCACGCCGAGCCCGGCGCCGCGCGCGGAGTCGCGCCGTACGCCCTCGACCCCGAGGCGGCGGCCCTGCTGTGGCAGGTCTCGCTCGACACGCTCGCCGCGTAGGTCCCGTACGCGGGAGCCCGGCACCCCTGCGGCTTCGCACCCGGGCGGGTAACGTACCGTGCGGAAGCTGTGACGGAAACCGCCGCGGCCTGGCTTCACCACCGCCCGCGGAGAGACCCTGAAGACGCCCGGCGGACCGCGCGAGCGAGGGAACGACTGGATGGCTGAGACGGCGGACGACTGCCCCGGACCGCACCGGCAGTGCCAGGCGTGCACGGGGCAGCGCGTCGAGTTCCGCGAGACGCTGTACGTGCCCGCGTCCGGGCCGGGGCAGGGGGTGGCGGCGCCGCACCTGTGCTGGCACTGCAAGGGGCTCGGGCACTACTGCCAGGCGACGCCGCGCTGCACGCCGCGGCACGAGTGACCGTCAGACGGTCAGCCGCCGTACGACGTCGGGCGCCCAGCCGGTGAGCCGCGCGACCTCCGCCTCCCCGCCCGGTCCTGGCTCCTCACGCAACAGCCGGACGGCCTCCGGCCCGCACTCCCGTACGCGCGGCGACGACACCTTCTTCGGCTTCACGGCACCGCTGCCGGGCGACGGACCCTCCCCGCGCGTGCGGGGAGCAGAGTCTTTGTACTGCTGGTCTGGTGGTGGCGGGGCGGATTTTGCTCAGCTGCACCGAACGCCGCGCCGCGGCGTGCCCGTCCCCGGCCTTTCGTACGCGGCGCGCGTGACGCGGCCCGTACATCCGCCCGTAGGGGGATGGTGGCCGGCGTGAGTGACCGGGGCGCGTGCGGGCGCCCCTGCCGGGGTTCCGGCAGGGGCGGGGGTGACGCCGGGTGGGGTGGGTCAGGAGGCGTTCTCCGCCTGGAACATCCAGTGGTGCTTCTCCAAGTCCTGCGTCACCGCGATCAGGATGTCCTCCGTCACCCGGTCCGCCTCCGCGACCTCCGCCATCCGGTCCCGCATCCGCACGATGACCGCGCCCAGCGCGTCCACCATCGTGCCCACGGCCTCGGTGTCCCGCTGCCAGCTCTCGGGAGCCTTCGCGATCCCGGTCCCGGCGGCCACGGCGTGGGCCCGCCCGTCCGGCGAGATGCCCAGGGCCGCCGCGCGCTCGGCGACGGTGTCGGAGTGCGTACGGGCCGAGTCGACCACCTCGTCCAGCTGGAGGTGCACCGAGCGGAACCGGGGGCCGATGACGTTCCAGTGCGTCTGCTTCGCGACCAGCGACAGGTCGACCAGGTCGACGAGCGCGCCCTGCAACGCCTCCCCGACGGTCTTCCGAGCGGCGTCGGGCAGCGTGCTCTTCACGGCGTTCATACGGCGTCCCCTTTCATGTTGCGGTGTCCTGCCTCGCTCCGGTTACCCCGGATGCGGGTGGGCAACCGGGGGCTCAGTACGGGCGCGGGTAGCCGTGACCGCCGCCGCCCGGGGCGTCGCGGTCGTAGAACGGGCGCGCGTTCGCCCGCAGCCACATCGCCACCGGGTCGTAGCCGTCCGCCATGGCGACCGTGCCGACCGGCAGGCCGTCCGGGACGGCGCCGATCGCCTCCAGCATCATCTGGCGCACCGCCTCGGCGGTCCGCTCCCCCGGGTCGTCCACGTCGAGCCCGATGACGAGGTACGCCTCCCCCAGCGCGGGCCGCACCCAGCCGCGCCGCAGGCTGCGCACCACGGGCGTACGGCCCGCGAGCGCGACGAGCTGCGCGTAGAACGCGTCGGCACGCACGGCCGGTTCGCCGATGCGCAGCGGCCCGGCGGGCAGCCGGTCCAGGCCGCCCGCTATGCGCCGCAGGTCCAGCCAGGGGACGCCGAGGCCGCCGCCGGGGGCGTGCGGGTCGAGCCACAGGCCCCAGTGGTCGGGGTACAGGGCGGCGGCGATGTCGAGGCCGCTGACGACCTCGTGCTCGCGGTTCCAGCCGCTGGCGGCCAGTTCGCGTTCCGAGGTGACGCAGGGGGCGTAGCCGTGCCCAGCGACCTCGATGCTGCCGTACTGCGCCTCCGGTTCGCCGGGGCGGCCGTGCCACAGCAGCATCCAGACGTCTCCGGCGGCCAGGGCGGCCAGCAGCTCCTCGTAGGCGTCCAGGCGGTCGGCCGTGATCCGGGGGAGCAGTTCCTCAACGCCTCGCACCGCACTCACCTGGGCCTGTCCTCCTCGCTCTCGACGGCGCCGCGCACGCCAGGCTCGGCAGCGTGCGAGGTGTGCCCCCGCGTGACCTGGTCCCCGGCGCCTCAGGCATCGCGGGTGTAGAACGGCTGCACGCACGCCCGGAGCCAGTCCACCACAGGGTCGTCGGCCGCATCCAGCAGGACCAGTTGTACCGGCCAGACGACGGGCTGCCGCGCCAGGGCCCGGCCGAGCGCGTCGTGGACGACGGCGCGCTGCGTCTCCTCCAGGGTGTCCATCTCTATGCCGACGAAGAGCGCCGGCGCGCCGCCCTCGGCGCTCGCCAGGCCGCGGCGCGCGGACCGTACGGCGGGCAGGACGGCCAGCTCGCCCGTGACGGCGCGCAGGAAGTCGATGGGGTCGTCCTGCCAGTCCGGCTGGAAAAGGCGCATCCGCGCGCCGCTGGGCACGCCGGGCGCGCGCTCCCCCGGGGTGGCGCGGCACAGCTCGGCGACGGCGACGGGCGGCACGGGCACGCCGACGGTCCCGCCCGGGTTGAGGGCGACGCCGACGCCCGGCGGCAGGCCACGCGCGAACTCCCACGCGGGCGCGACGGCGAACGGGAGGTGCGAGGCGCCGCCCAGGTGCAGCTGCTCGGCGGAGCTGAAGACGGGGACGTACGGGCCGCCGTTCAGCTGGACCGTGGGCAGGTCCAGGTGCGTGCTCTCGCGGCTGCCGCCCTCGGGCAGCGGCACCCACAGGGCGCTGCGCGCGAGGACCTTCAGCAGTCTCGGGCCCGCGTCGGCGACGCCGAGGGACACGGCGAGCGTCTCTTCCAGCTCGTTGCTCGGCCACCCTCCGCCGAAGCCGGGCTGCTGCCTGGGTACGGTCATGCACGCACCCTAACGGCTGCGCCCGTCCGGCCGTGCCCGCAGGTTCGTGCGATGATGTGCCGACAACCGCATACCAGCCGTTCGACCGCGCGCGGGAGAGTTCCCGCCGCCGTGCGGGGCGCCGAAGGAGCAAGTCCTCCCTTGAATCTCTCAGGCCCCGATACCGCGTGCGGAAGGCGAATCTGAAAAGCGGACCGCGCCCCCGCCGGGCGCGTTCCCACCCACGGTGCAAGCCACCGGCCCCCGGCCGCGGCGAACCTCTCAGGTGCAGATGACAGATGGGGAGGACCGGGCCGTACGCCGTCCCGCCGTCCTCCATCCCCCATCCGCCCCCGGGAGCCCGCACATGACGGACGACACCTCTGCCGCGCCTTCCCCGGCGCCCCTCAGGACCACCGCGCTCGACGCCGCGCACCGCGCGCTCGGGGCCACGATGACCGACTTCGCCGGCTGGTCCATGCCGCTGCGGTACGGGAGCGAGCGCGCCGAGCACGCGGCGGTGCGCGGGGCCGCCGGACTCTTCGACCTGTCGCACATGGGCGAGCTGACGGTGACGGGGCCGGAGGCGGGCGCGTTCCTCGACCACGCGCTCGTCGGGCACCTGTCGGCGCTGGCGGTGGGCCGCGCGCGGTACACCATGATCTGCGACGCGGCGGGCGGCATCCTGGACGACCTGATCGTCTACCGGCTCGACGGCGAGCGCTACCTGGTCGTCGCCAACGCCTCGAACGCCGAGACGGTCCTCGCCGCCCTGACCGCCCGCACCGCCGGTTTCGACGCCGCCGTACGGGACGACCGCGACGCGTACGCCCTGATCGCCGTCCAGGGCCCCCGTTCCCCCGGCATCCTGGCGCGCCGCACGGACGCGGACCTGGCCGGGCTGAAGTACTACGCCGGGCTGCCCGGCACGGTCGCGGACCGCCCGGTCATGATCGCCCGCACCGGCTACACGGGCGAGGACGGCTTCGAGCTGTTCTGCGACCCCGCCGACGCCCCCGCCCTGTGGGCCGCGCTGCTCGCGGCGGGCGACGAGGACGGCCTCGTCCCCTGCGGCCTCGCCTGCCGCGACACGCTGCGCCTGGAGGCGGGCATGCCGCTGTACGGGCACGAGCTGACGACCGCCACCACCCCGTACGACGCCGGGCTCGGGCGGGTCGTGAAGCTCGCGAAGCCCGGTGACTTCGTCGGCCGCACCGCGCTCGCCAGGGCGGCGGAGGAGGCGGCCGCGCGCCCGCCGCGCGTGCTGACGGGCCTCGTCGCGCGCGGGCGGCGGGTGCCGCGCGCGGGGTACCCGGTGGTGGACGCGGCGGGCGCGGTCGTCGGCGAGGTGACCTCGGGCGCGCCCTCCCCGACGCTCGGCCGCCCGATCGCGATGGCGTACGTCGACCCCGCGTTCGCGGCGCCCGGCACCGGGGGCGTCCATGTGGACATCCGGGGCGCGCGGGAGCCGTACGACGTGGTCGCACTGCCGTTCTACCAGCGCCAGAAGTAGTCCAGATCCAGGAGAATCACCCCATGAGCAACCCCGAGCAGCTCCGCTACAGCAAGGAGCACGAGTGGCTGTCGACCGCCGATGACGGCGTGGCGACGGTCGGCATCACGCAGTACGCGGCGAACCAGCTGGGCGATGTCGTGTACATCCAGCTGCCCGAGACCGGCACGGCCGTCACGGCGGGCGAGCCGTGCGGCGAGCTGGAATCGACAAAGTCGGTCAGTGACCTCTACTCCCCGGTCAGCGGGACGATCACCGAAGTGAACCAGGAGGTTGTGGACGATCCGTCGCTGGTCAATTCCGAACCGTTCGGCGACGGCTGGCTGTTCCGCGTACGCGCCGGCGAGGCGGCGGGCGAACCGGCGGACCTGATGACGGCCGACGAGTACACCGCCTTCACGAACGAGTGAACGGCTGACCGCGGTGGCCCTCTCCGCCTTCGACCTGTTCTCCATCGGGATCGGCCCGTCCAGCTCGCACACGGTGGGCCCGATGCGCGCCGCGCGCCGCTTCGCGCGGCGGCTGCGGAGCGAGGGGGCGCTCCCCGCGACCGCCTCGGTGCGCGCCGAGCTGTTCGGCTCGCTCGGCGCCACCGGGCACGGGCACGGCAGCCCCGACGCCGTCCTGCTCGGCCTCGCCGGGCACGCGCCGGACACGGTGGACGTGGACCGGGCGGGCGCGGAGGTGGCCGCCGTGCGCGCGTCCGGCACGCTGCGGCTGCTCGGCGCGGAACCGGACGGCGGGCACCCCGTGCCGTTCGCCCCCGACACGGATCTGGTGCTGCACCGGCGGCGCTCGCTGCCGTACCACCCCAACGGCATGACGTTCCGCGCCGCCGACGCGGCCGGGCGCACGCTGCGGGAGGCGACGTACTACTCGGTGGGCGGCGGCTTCGTCGTGGACGAGGACGCGGCGGGCGCCGACCGCATCGTGCCCGACACCACCGAGCCGCGCCACCCGTTCCGCACCGGCGCCGAACTCCTCGCCCGCGCAAGTGAGTCGGGCCTCTCGGTCTCCGGTCTGATGCTGGAGAACGAACGGGCCTGGCGCGGTGACGCCGAGATCCGCGCCGGACTGCTGCGGATCTGGGAGGTGATGCGCCGCTGTGCCGAGGACGGCATGGCGCGCGAGGGCATCCTGCCGGGCGGGCTCAAGGTGCGCCGCCGGGCGGCGGCCTCGGCGCGGAAACTGCGCGGCGAGGGCGACGCGGCGGCGCGGGCCATGGAGTGGGTGACGCTCTACGCGATGGCGGTGAACGAGGAGAACGCCGCCGGGCGCCGCGTCGTCACCGCCCCGACCAACGGCGCGGCCGGGATCATCCCGGCGGTGCTCCTCTACTACGTCAACTTCGTGCCAGGCGCCGACGAGGACGGCGTCGTCCGCTTCCTGCTGGCGGCGAGCGCGGTGGGGATGCTCTTCAAGGAGAACGCGTCGATCAGCGGCGCCGAGGTCGGCTGCCAGGGCGAGGTGGGCTCGGCCTGCTCGATGGCCGCGGGCGGCCTCGCGGAGGTCCTGGGCGGCACGCCCGAACAGGTCGAGAACGCCGCCGAGATCGGCATCGAGCACAACCTCGGCCTGACGTGCGACCCGGTCGGCGGCCTGGTGCAGATCCCGTGCATCGAACGGAACGGCATGGCCGCCGTCAAGGCGATCACCGCCGCCCGCATGGCCCTGCGCGGCGACGGCCGCCACCACGTCTCCCTGGACCAGGCGATCCGCACGATGAAGCAGACGGGCGCCGACATGTCCGTCAAATACAAGGAGACGGCACGCGGCGGCCTGGCGGTGAACATCGTCGAGTGCTGAGAAAGGTGCCCTGACCAGCGCGTTCGGCTCGTCCCGCGCTGGTCGGGGCCCTCCACCTCAGCCGCGGCAAGGACGGCGAGCCGCCGGACCGGGAGAGGATGCACTCGGCCCCGACGCACGGCGTGGCACGGCGCCCGTGCCACGCCGTGCGCGGCTGAACGCGCAGGTCAGGACTCGATCACCAGCACACGGCCGCCTGGACGAGGCCCTGACCGGCACGCCGGTGGCGAGCCACGCGCGGCCAGCGCCCGGCACAGGCACCGGGACCAGCGTCACGAAGCCGGGATCGGCTGGGTGAGGTTCACCGGATTGCCGTCGGGGTCCTTGATGTGGGCGACGCGCTGACCCCACGGCATGTCGTTGGCACCGCCGCTGACCGAGCCGCCCAGCGCCTCCACCCGGCCGAGCGCTTCGTCCACGTCGTCCACGCCGATGCTGAGCAGGACCCGCGGCGCCGCCCCGGTCCGCGGCGCCGTATCGGCCACCAGCCCGAGGTCGGAGTCGCCGATGCGCAGGCCGCGGTAGAAGACCGGGCCTTCCGCCGGTACCCGGAAGATCTCCTCGGCGCCGAACAACTGCGTGTAGAAGCTGAGCAGTAGGTCATGTTTCGCTGTCACGATCACCGGCTGGATGGTGGACATGGCACTCCTCTGGAGAACGGTTGCGTCGCCGGGTAGACCCTCCGACCACGGTGAACTCATCGGTGGGCCCCCCGCCGGGCGGTCCACGCCGTCCGCCGGCGGCAGCCACACCTGCGTGGGACCGGGCTCGCGGTTCGCCCACAGGTAGTAGGGACGGCCGTGACGTCCACCGGCCGCGCGTCCGGCCACGGTTCACCGGCCGGGCGGTACAGCGGCCCGTCCGCCGCCGCCGCGGGCGCGGCCCAGCCGAGGCCGCGCAGCGTCACCGTGCCGCCGAGCACACCCGGCCGGTGATCCGGCCCCGCGCGGCAACGGCCGCGGGGTGACAGGGCCTTACCGGGAGCGCCACACAGGGCGCAAGGCTGGGGCGCCGGTCACGCACCGGCGGGATCAGGCCCGTTCGGTGGGGATCACACACGGTTTCGCCTCCCCGGGGCAGTAACCGGTCGGTCCACTACGGGAGTCACCCGCAGCCGATTGCGACGGACGGAGATCCATGGTCACGGTGACCACATCCGCCACCTGGAGGCCCGAGCCCCGGAGCCGGGTGTTCGGCGACATGAGGGGGGCGGGCACCGACCGCATCGCCTGGGGAGCGCCTGACGCCGAGAACCGCGAGACCGGCTACACGTTCACGGGCAACACCACCGAAGCACGCCTGGACGGGCACGAGTTCACGGTGGGCACGATCACCTACGACAACTACCTGCGCGAGCCGGGCAGCGGCCTGAGCTACCACACCAGCACCCTGCACCTGACCGTCCGGCTGTCCGTGCAGGACGGCCCGGAGACCGAGTTCCCCTTCGCCTTCACCCACTACTCCTTCGGCGACGAGGACCGCGACGTACCCGACACGCTGAGCGTGCCGCTGCCGTTCCCCGGCAACCAGACCGTCACCCTCGACGGCGTCCCGTACACCCTGGTCCTCGCCGGCTTCCCCGGCGTGGACGACGGGCCGCTCCGGAACACATCGAGCAGCCCCGAGGGCCGGACGACCACGGTCGAACTGCTCGGCATGCTGGTGCGCACCGACCGGCCCGACATCGCCATCCGCTCCGTGCACCACAAGGGCGAGACCGGCCGCCCCCAGGACGGCGAGTACGTCGAGCTGGTCAACCGCAGCGGCGTGATCGTCCCGGTGAAGGGCTGGACGATCAACGCCGGTGACGCGGGCCAGGACTTCACCTTCACGGAGGACGGCTACCTCGCCCCCGCCATGACCATCCGGGTCTACACCTCCGACCAGCAGCAGCCGGCCGGCTGGTACGGCCTCACGTTCCGCAGCGGGCGTCCGATCTGGAACGACAAGGGCGACACCGCCGAACTCCGCGACAGCGGCGGCAACGTCCGCGCCCGTCACGCCTACGGCGACGCCGCCGGCTGACCGCACGGCCACGGCACGCGGCGCGCCGGTGATCCGGGCCCGTGAGCCAGGCCACGGGGCCGGGCGGGTGAGCGGCCCGGCCGCACCTGTCCGGCCCGGGGCGCTCAGGCGACGGTGCCCGGGTCCGCGTCCGGGTCCGGGTCCGGGTCCGGGTCGAAGTCGCCGCCGAAGGCCGCGGTGAGGGCCGTGGCGATCAGGCCGGGCAGGTCCTGGCGGCCGTCCTCCTGGGCCCAGCGCGTCAGGGCGGCGTGCAGCGCGGCCAGGCACGCGCCGGCCACGACCCAGGTGCGGAACCCGGCCTCCGCGTCGTCCGGTTCGGCGGGCAGGGCGGCGACGATGGCCCGCTGCGTGGCGAGCTGGCCGTCCAGGTGGCGGGCGCGCAGCGCCGGGGTGTCGGTCATCAGGCGCAGGCGGGCGAGGAGCAGGTCCACGCCGGGCCCGGTGAGGACACGGGCCGCCTCGACCAGGGCGAGGCCGACGCACCGCACCGGCGGCTCGTCCGCCGGGCGCGCGGCGACCCGGGCGGCGATCAGGGAGTCATACCGGCCGTGCAGGACCAGGTCCTCCTTGGTCGGGAAGTGGCGGTAGACGGTCATGGCCGAGACGCCGCACACGTGGGCGACGTCGTTGACCGTCGTCGCGTCGTAGCCGCGCTCGCCGAACAGCCGCATCGCGTGCGCCTGGATCATGCGCTGGGTCTCCGCCCTGCGGCGCTCGCGCAGGTTCGGTCTTCCGTTCTCCACACGTGACACGGTACCGTCCTGGTAGTCACTCACAATTGGCGAGTGGCTCACACAACCAAGGGTGGGCGTCATGGGAGAACGGAACGGCAGGACCGCGCTGGTCACGGGGGCGTCGCGCGGCATCGGGCGCGCGATCGCCGAACGCCTCGCCGCCGACGGCGCGGACGTGGCGGTGCACTACGGCGGCGGGGCGGAGGGGGCGGAGGAGACGGTCTCCCGCATCACGGCGGCGGGCGGCCGCGCGTTCGCCGTCCACGCGGAGCTGGGGACCGCCGGGGACGTGGACACCCTGATCACCGGACTCGAACGCGGGCTGGCCGGGCGCGGGATCACGGTCAACGCGGTCGCGCCCGGCGCGACCAGGACCGACGCGAACGCGGCGGTCTTCGAGGCGCCGGGCCTCCGGGAGTTCATCGAAGCGGGCACCGCGCTCGGCCGCCTCGGGCGCGCGGAGGACGTCGCCGACGCCGTCGCCTTCCTCGCATCCGACGCCGGCCGCTGGATCACCGGCCGGACGCTGGACGCCACCGGCGGCGTCCACCTGGGCCTGCGCACCTGACCGGCGGCGCCCCGGCGGAGGCGTGTCAGACGGCCAGGAGCCGAACGATCGTGATGGTCAGGACCGAGCCGCTGACGTAATAACGGATGATGATGCCTTCGACAGTGGCGTCCCGGCGGTCGCGGTCTCCTCCCACAGAGGTCGAACGGTGACCGTAAGGATCGCGGGCGACAGTACTCCCGAGCGTCTTCAGGAATCGGGTGCGTCGCCGGTCGGGAACGGCAGTGAGCTGCTTCTCGGCGATAGGGTCGTAAGCGATGCGGTAGCTGTTCACCCGGCTCCCTCCCGGCGTTCGCGCTCCTGCCGGGCGAGGGCGTCAAGGTCGCGGGCCATCTGGGGATCGCGTGCCTCAAGCAGTTCCATCACCCAGGCACGCATCAGCTCGTGGATGTCGTGGAGGCTCACGTTTTCCACCGCGTCGGTGAACTCGGCGCGGCGATCGGGAGGGAGCGCGTCGCGAATTCCCCGGATCGTGGAAGGCAAGGTGATCTCCCTGCCGTCGCCGGTGATGGTACGCAGGGGTTCGCCGCTCACTGGCCCTCCTCGGTTCGGATGCAGGCATGACGTTAACGACTGGCCCGACGACAGGTCGCCGATGAAAGCGGGAGACGCACCATCGGGTGAACGTTCCCCGCTTTCCCGGCGCGGTCAGGCGAGCGGGAACGTGGTGCCAGGGGTGGCGAAGGCGGTGGGGCCGTCGAAGCGGGCCGACGCGCGGGCCACCGCCTGCTCCGGGGTGAGGGAGCGCCCGACATGCGTCACCACGAGGCGTCCCGCCCCGGCGGCGCGCGCGGTGTCGCCGGTGTCCTCGGGCGTGTGGTGCACCTGGCCGCCGTCGGCGGGCGCCAGGTCGCTCTCCGCCTCGCACAGCAGCACGTCGCACCCTTCGGCAAGTTCGGTCAGGGCGTCGCAGGGCGCGGTGTCCCCGGAGTACACCAGCGAACGGCCGCCTCCCTCGACGCGCAGGGCGAAGGCCGGGATGCCGTGCGCCACGGCGCGGCTGGTCAGCGTCAGGCCCCCGGCCTGCGCCAGGTGCCCGTCGTGCAACTCCTCGACGGCGAAGGCGGATTCGACGGGGCTGCGGGCCGGACCGTTGGTGAGGTAGCGGGCCAGCCGGTCCGCGATGCCGGGCGGGCCGTACAGGGGGATCGGTGCTTCGAGCCGGATGTCGGAGTAGAGCAGGCCGTAGTAGGCGGTGAGGAGGTCGGCGCTGTGGTCGGCGTGCAGGTGCGAGATCCAGATGGCGTCCAACCGGTCGAGCCGGACGTGCCGTTGCAGCGGCCCCAGCGTGCCGCTGCCCGCGTCCACCCACACGCGGGCGCCGCCGCCCGACACCAGGTAGCCAGAGCAGGGGTTGTCGGCGGCCGGGTACGGCGTCGCGCTGCCGAGCACCGTGAAGCGGAGGGGATCACCGGTGTGGCGTTCGCTCGGGGTGCTCATGCTGATCTCTTCTGCGTCCGTCGTGTCATCGGCCGAGGCTGCCACATCCGGGCCGTCCACCCCAATCGGATGCGGTCCGCCCGCTGGTGAGTAGTGTGCGGAGATGACGAGAAGCGAACGGCTCGCGGAGCAGCTGGACTGGTACTGGCACAGGAATCTGCGGCCGCGGCTGGACGGGCTTGCCGACGAGGAGTACTTCTGGGAGCCGGTGCGCGGCTGCTGGAGCATCCGCCCCAGCGGCACGTCGGCCGCGCCGATGCCGGCGGGTTCCGGGGAGTGGACGATGGACTTCGCCGCCCCCGACCCGGTGCCCGCGCCGGTGACCACGATCGCGTGGCGGCTGGCGCACGTCATCGTCTCGTGCCTGGGCTACCGGGTCGGTTGGTACTTCGGCGGCGGGGACGTCGATGCCCGGACGTTCGCCTACGCCGGGACCGCCGCCGAGGCGCTGGAACAGCTCGACGGGATGTACGCGCGATGGAACGCGGGGGTCCGCGGGCTGTCGGACGCCGACCTGGAGAATCCGCCCGCGGCGGGTCCCGAGCGGTTCCCGATGGAGAACCGGGTCCTGCACGTCAACAGGGAGCTGATCCACCACGGCGCCGAGATCTCCCTGCTGCGCGACCTCTACCGCTGGCGGGACGGAGCCGGACCGGGCGGGATATGACATCCCCGTGACCCGCGACCGGGCCCCACGGTACGGGCGGCGGCGCTCAGTCCGGGACGCGTTCTACCGGCTGGCGCAGGACCGTCTTCAGCTTCTCGGGAGCGGTCCTGCGGGGGTCGTTGAGGTAGACCTCGTGGTGCTTGCCGGTCGGGCGCAGGGAGTTGGCGGCGAGGTACGTGTCGTGGAGTTCGGCGAGGACCGGGGTCTCGCCGTCGTAGGAGCCGGTGTGCAGGATCTGCGCGCTGAGGCCCCCGCGCAGCGTGCGGTGCTCCACGCGGGAGATGGCGGGCTGCTTCTTCTTGGCCAGCGCGGCGGTCTTCGCGTCCTCGACCATCGTTCCGGTGATCCAGGGCGGCAGGACCAGGAGCATCGTCCAGTTCCACGTGTCCTTGCCGCGGGCGGTGAAGGCGCTCCACTCGTCGGCCCACCACAGCCCTTCCAGCGGGCCGACGACGAAGTCGCCGCCGTCCGTGCGCTTCGCCGCGAACTTGAGGGTGTACGCGACGGCGTACAGCGCCTCGACCGCGTTCGCGTAGGCGGGGGCGCTGTTCGGGTTCCCGGTGCCGTCGATGGCGAGGAACCGCTGCTCGGGTACGTCCACCAGCCCCCAGGCGGTGTTCTTCGGCGCGTACAGCTCCTTGCGCTCGCGCTTGACGTCGTAGGGCGCCATGGGTTTCTCGCTTCCTGGGGCGCGCGCCGGAGCGAGTGACGCGCGGTAACGGGTCAGCCAGTCCTGTTCCGCGGAGAGCTGGCCGAGTGCGTGGTCGAAGATGGCGCGGACGAACGGCGGCGCGTCCCGGTCCGCCTCGGCCGCGCGGCGTACGTGCCCGACGCGTTCGGCGAGCGCCTCGGCGCGCCGGTCGAGCGCGGCGAGCAGGCGTGCGTGGTCGAGGGCGGGCTGGTTGGCCAGGCCCACGAGGAGCGGCGGGAAGACGGGGCGCACCTCGGCGATGGCCGCCTCCGCCGCGTCCGCGCAGGCGCGGTGGCCCTCGGCGGTGGCGGCGTACACCGTGCGGGACCTGCCGCCCGCCGCGGGGGCGGCGCGGGCGATCGGGCCGCGTTCCCGGAGCCTCTTGAGCAGGTGGTGGATCGAGCTGAAGCCGGTCTCCGTCCACTCGCGCATGCCGCGCTCGGTGAGCGCGGCCTCCAGTTCGCAGCCGTGGCGCGGTCGTTCGGCGAGCAGGCCGAACGGGGTCGGCTCGGCCGGGGTGAGGGCATGGCCGGTATTCCAGCACGGGGACATGAGGCCGTGCGGCGCGCCACCGGGGTGGGCCGGTGGCGCGCCGGGGGGTCAGATCCAGGTGGGCGTGGGGCGGTTGGGCGTCAGGGGGATCTGTCCCTTCAGCATCCGGCCGCCGTCGCCGGTGAGGCGCAGGTAGTAGTCGGACGAGCAGGGCGTGCCGTCCTCGTCGAGCGCCCACAGGCCGGAACCGGCCGGGACCTGGGAGGCGTTCTCGGCGGTCTTGGCGATCTGGTTGCCCTCGTTGTACTCGTCGAACATCGAGATGTAGATGCCCTGCACGCCGATGCGGCACATGTTGTAGAACTGCCGCCACATGAAGTCGCCGTGCGCGCGGTCGCGGTCCTGGAGGTTGCCCGGCAGGACGCAGGGCTGGTAGTCCACGCCGTTCTCGTCGCACCACGCCTGGTCGGGCGTGTTGACGTTCTGGTAGAAGTTGTCGGCGCCCGCGATGTCGCCGATGCGGCCGACCATCCACGGCGAGAGCATGTCCAGCGCGCGCCACACCGCGTCGTAGCCGGGCCGCGCGTCCTCGATGCCGCGCCGCCAGTGGGTGGGGACGCCGCCCATGACGTACACGCCCTGCGCCTTGAACCAGTTGACGACGTCGAGGCAGACGTCGGCCGGCCAGGCCTTGTTGGGCTCGTTGAAGCCGAGGCCCCAGATGCCGACGACGGGCTTGCCGTTCTGCCGCGCGTAGGCGGGCGACGCGGTGTACTGCCGCATCTTCTCCACCCAGTCCGCCTTGGTCTCCGGCTGCATGTTCACCCAGGCGGTGACGTCGTACATGATGTAGAACTTGCGGCCGTACCGCTCCGCCGCGTCGCGGACGCGCGGGACCATCGCGTCGCGGATGGGGCCCTCGCCGCCGTTCGGGTTGAAGCGCTGGAGCGCGGCGGTGTCGATCGCGTTCTCCTGCATCCACCGGAAGTGGGTGTCGATGGTCTGCTGGTCGTACGAGGAGAACAGGTCGGCCGTACCGCCGCCGCCCAGGTCGGGGTACGCGCTGGGGTACGTGTGGGTGTAGTCGCGCACGTCGGGCCAGCTGATGATCGCGGTGTTGGACGGGGACGGCGGCTGGCCCCAGTTCTGCGACCAGTGCCACCAGTTGCCGTTCATGGGCGAGCCGTCGCCCGCGCAGGCGAACCACCCCTGGTAGCCGACGGTGATCTTGCCGACCACGTCGCCCGGTGGGCTGGCGGCGACGGCGGGGGTGGTGAGCGACGGGAGCGCGGCGGCGGCCGGTGCGGCGGCCAGGGCCGTGCCGACGAACGCGCGGCGGGATAGCGCCATGCTGACCTCTCAGTGTGGGGGGCTGTTGCGGTCTGCGCGGCGCAGCGTAATCAAGCCGTCATGCACGCGCAATAATCTGCGCGAGATCCGGAAAAAAACGACGTGGCGACAGAGCGGGGGACGCTCTGGCGACGCGCGTAGAGGTTGCGGCACCATGCTGCGTGCACCGACTGCACGGCCAACCCCACAGGCACGACCGGCCCTCGCCGTCCGCGCGGGCCGGCCATCAGCAGGAGGGTCCCCTCGCATGACCGACACCACCACCGCGTCCCGCACCGCGCGGCGCGGACGGATACGGGCCGCGCTCACCGCGTCCGCCACGCTCGCGCTGACCGGCGCCGCGCTGACCGCCGGGGCCGGAGCCGCGTCCGCGTCCGCGTCCGCGTCCGCGGACGGCGGGTACGCGCCCGCCGTCACCAAGATCACGCACGCGCGGGCGACCGACATGTTCCGCGCGTCCGGCATCACCTGGTCGTCGTCCGGCGGCTGTTCGAACCGCAACGTGGCGACATGCACCTCGTTCGACCAGCTCAACCTGGAGTCGGCGCAGGGCGCCCAGACACTCCGCTCGGCCAGCGGCTGCGCGCTCAACATCACCGGCGGCACCGAGACCGGGCACGCGAGCGGCACGTACAGCCACTGGAACGGCTACAAGCTCGACTTCGGCCTCAACAGCTGCGTCAACAGCTACGTGACGGGCGCCTTCACCTACATCGGGCAGCGCGGCGACGGCGCGGCACAGTACCGGTCCGCCTCGGGCAACATCTACGCGCGCGAGGGCAACCACTGGGACGTGACGTACTACAACTGCGGCGGCTGCTGACCCGCCGCCCCGCCCGGAGCCAGGGCCGTGCCCGCGTCCACCGGAGCCCTTCGGGGCGCGCGGCACGGTCCCCGGCCCGTCCTCAGGGACGCTTGACGTCGGCCGCCCGCGCGCTGTTGATCACGCAGTCACGCAGCTCGTGCGCGGGCTGCGCGCCCTCCCAGCGGAAGAACGAGCCGGTGTCGGTGCCGCTCGCCTTCGACTCGTTCATGATCTTGCAGCCGTCGTAGAGGACCTTGCCCGTCGCGGTCGAGCCGGAGGTGACCACCTTGTGGTAGCCGAGCAGGGCGCAGTCCTGGTAACGGACCATGGGCCCGCCACCGTTGAACGTGTACAGGTGCGAGTTGGCCTCCGCGGCCCAGACCTTGTGGGCGTGCGCGGTGTCGTCGCAGGAGACGAACGTGATGTTGCCGCGCTGCCAGGCGCTGTCGATGACCTTCTGGTTGGCGCCCTCGCTGCGCAGTTCGAAGCGGATGCCGGCCGCGTACAGGCGCATCATCGAGTTGGACCTCGCGGAACCCTCGCCGGTGAGCTGGAAGAACGTTCCGGCGGCCGACGTGCTGGTGAGGATGTAGGAGCCGCCGATGAAGTTCATCGAGCCGCCGCGCCGGTTCTTCACGAAGACCCCGGACGTGTACTCGACCTTGCAGTCACGGAACCAGTAGTTGAGGAACTGGTCCTGCTGCGTGACCCCGGGCGTCATGCCGGTGACGAGGAAGGCGTCCGAGTACGTGCCGCCGACCTGGCAGTGGTCCCAGCCCATCTCGCTGTTGAGGTTCGAGTTGGGGCTCGGGCCGTCGAGGCCGATGCCGCGCTTCCACGCGCCGCGCCACTCGACGTCGGTGTACCAGGTGTCCTGGACGCCGTGGGTGTCGGAGGAGTAGGCGTAGTTGAAGCTGGAGGTGGCGTTGGTGCTGGTGAACGTGAGGCCGCTGATGCGGATGTTCTTGTACCGCTGGTTGTTCGTCCACAGCGTCGTGTCGTTGGCGGACGGGGCGTACGTGATGCGGGACAGCCGTTTGCCGTAGCCCACGATCGCGATGCCGTCCACGATGCCGCCGCCCCCGTTGCCGTTGACGTTCGGCAGCAGCGAGTCGGGCTGGTCGAGCAGGTAGTTGCCCGGCGGGACGAGGATCGTCTTCTTCGGGATCGCGCCCGATATCGGCCCCGCCTGGAACGAGCCGAGGACCTCGGCGGCCGCCGCGCGGAACGCCGCGTCGCTGGAGCGCGCGCCGGTCGGGTCCGCGCCCTTGGCGACGACGTCCACCGCGTACGCGCTCGTGTCGGCCGCCGACGCCTGGCCGCCGATGGCCAGGCCGCCGGCGATGCCGCCCGCACCGGCCGCGCCGGCCAGCAGGGCGCGCCTGCCGGGGTTGCCGACGCCCTGGTCGCGGTGCCGGTTCCCGGGGCTCTTCGATCTGCCGGACATGCTCAACTCCTGGTGCATAGGCATGATGTGGTTCCCCCCGGCACCGGGCGGTCGCGCCTCGGCGGAACCGGAGCCTATCCCGGGGGACCCGCCCCCCGGCCAGGCGTTTCGGCCAGGAGGCAACCATGGGAAACGCCGCGGCGGTGTGTCACGCGGCGGCCGGGGGCACCGCCCGCAGCAGCAGGACGGAACGCGGCAGCAGCTCCAGGGCGCTGCCGGCCGGGTGCAGCGTGCCCGGCCCGGTCTCCTGGTCCTCCAGCGCGGTGTCGATGAGCAGTTCGTAGCTGTCGGCCCAGGGCGGCCCCGGCAGCGGGAAGCTGAGCGGTTCCTCACCGGCGTGCAGCAGCACCAGGAAGCTGTCGTCCACGATCGGGCGGCCCCGGGAGTCGCGCTGCGGGATGTCCCGGCCGGACAGGAACATGCCCAGCGTGCGGCTGGGCGCGTACCAGTCCTCCTCGGTCATCTCCGTGCCGTCGGCCGCGAACCAGCCCAGGTCCCTTATCCCCTCGGGCCCCTGGCGGCGGCCGGAGAAGAACGCGCGGCGGCGCAGCACGGGGTGGTCGCGGCGGGTGCGGATCAGGCGGCGGGTCAGGTCGAGCAGCGGGCGCCAGGCGGGGTCGGACACGAGGTCCCAGTCCATCCAGCCGATCTCGTTGTCCTGGCAGTAGCCGTTGTTGTTGCCGCCCTGGGTGCGGCCCGTCTCGTCACCGGCGACGATCATGGGGACGCCGGTGGACAGCAGCAGGGTCGTCAGCATGTTGCGCAGCTGGCGGCGGCGCAGGGCGTTGACGCCCGGGTCGTCGGTCTCGCCCTCGGCGCCGCAGTTCCACGAGCGGTTGTCGTCGCTGCCGTCGCGGTTGTCCTCGCCGTTGGCCTCGTTGTGCTTGCGCTCGTAGGAGACGAGGTCGCGGAGGGTGAAGCCGTCGTGGGCGGTGATGAAGTTGACGGACGCGTACGGGCGGCGGCCGCCCCAGGCGTAGAGGTCGCTGGAGCCGGAGAGGCGGTAGCCGAGGTCGCGGACGTCGGGCAGGGCGCCGCGCCAGTAGTCGCGGACGGTGTCGCGGTAGCGGTCGTTCCACTCGGTCCACAGCGGGGGGAACGCGCCCACCTGGTAGCCCCCCGTGCCGACGTCCCAGGGCTCGGCGATCAGTTTCACGCGGCGCAGCACCGGGTCCTGGGCGATGACGGCCAGGAACGGCGACAGCATGTCCACGTCGTGGAACGAGCGGGCCAGCGCGGCGGCCAGGTCGAAGCGGAAGCCGTCCACGCCCATCTCCTGCACCCAGTAGCGCAGGGAGTCGGTGATCAGGCGCAGGACCTGGGGCTGGACGACGTGCAGGGTGTTGCCGCAGCCGGTGTAGTCGGCGTAGCGGCGCGGGTCGTCGGTGAGGCGGTAGTAGCCGGGGTTGGCGATGCCGCGCAGGGACAGGGTGGGGCCGAACTCGTTGGCCTCCGCCGTGTGGTTGTAGACGACGTCGAGGATCACCTCCAGTCCGGCCTGGTGCAGGGCGCGCACCATGTTCTTGAACTCGCCGACCTGCTGGCCCCGGCTGCCGGACGCGCTGTACGCGGCGTGCGGCGCGAAGTAGCCGATGGAGTTGTAGCCCCAGTAGTTGTGCATGCCGCGCCGCAGCAGGTGGTCCTCGTGCGCGAACTGGTGGACGGGCAGCAGCTCGACGGCGGTGACGCCGAGGCTGGTGAGGTGCTCGATGGCGGCCGGGTGGCCGAGACCGGCGTACGTGCCGCGCAGTTCGGGCGGGATGCCGGGATGGCGCATGGTGAAGCCGCGGACGTGCAGCTCGTAGATCACGGAGTCGGCCCACGTGGTGCCCGGCCTGATGTCGTCGGCCCAGGACTCGGTGTCGTGGACGACGACGCCCTTGGGGACGAACGGGGCGGAGTCGCGCTCGTCGCGGACGGTGTCGGCCAGTTCCTGCTTGGGCCAGTCCCTGACGTGGCCGTACACCTCGGGCGGCAGCGGGCCGTCCGTGGCGTAGTCGCCGTCCACGGCGCGGGCGTACGGGTCGAGCAGGAGCTTCGCCGCGTTCCAGCGCGCGCCGGTCGGCGGGTCCCAGCGCCCGTGGACGCGGTAGCCGTACCGCTGCCCGGGGCGCACCCCGGGCAGGAAGCCGTGCCAGATCTCGTGCGTCAGCTCTTCGAGCGCGCAGCGGGTCTCCTCGCCGCTGTCGTCGAAGAGGCAGACCTCGACGGCCTCGGCGCCGCCCGCCCACAGGGCGAAGTTGGTGCCTTCCACGCCGTCGGGACCGGCGTGGAAGCGGGCGCCGAGCGGCTGGGGGCCACCGGGCCATACCTCGGTCCTCACGCGCTCGGGTGCCTGTGACACGCGCCCTCCCTGGAGTCTTCTCCGCTTGATGCTTCCCGCGCTCGGGCCTCCGCTCACGCGCCGAGGCGCATGACATGACGGTGGGTCACTGTGACGGGAATCTGACATTTTGGCACGGCCTGGGGCGGGTCGGCCGGGCGACGCCCGCCCGAACTGAAGCAGAACGGTGACGTTCTCCCACGGCCCCCACCCGTACCGGTGTGATTACCTGGCCGCAAAAACCGCGCGGTATGCCCGCGCGTGAGGGGAGAGAGCCGGACGTGGCGACGAGTTCGGGTCGTGGGCGGGCCGTCAGGGCGGCAGCGGCGCTGGTGGGGGTACTGGCGCTGGCGGTGACCGGGTGCAGCGGAGCCGGCGGGGCGGAGGAACGCCCGGAGGAGGCCGCCGCCGTGCAGGAACCGGAGGCACCACCGGTCCGCATAGCGATCGCGCCGGGTGACGGCGCGCAGGACGTGGCGACCTGGGGGGAACTGGCCGTGTCCGCGGAGGACGGCACCCTCACCGAGGTCACCGTCACGGGCGAGGACGGCGAGGAGGTCACCGGCGAGCTGTCGGACGACGGCACCGGATGGACACCGCGGGAGCACCTGGCCAACGGCGCCCGCTACACCGTCACCGCCGCCGGGAAGAACGCCGAGGGCGCGGAGGGCGGGGCGGAAGCCGCGTTCACCACCGTGGAGGCCGGGGACACCTTCGGCACCGAGTGGAACATCCCGGACGGCGCCGAGGTCGGCGTCGGCATGGAGCTGTCGGTCACCTTCGACACCCCCGTGGAGGACACCGCCGCCGTACGCGACGCGATACAAGTGACGGCCGACCCGGGCGTGGAGGTGCGCGGGCACTGGTTCGGCACGCAGCGGCTCGACTTCAGGCCGGAGGAGTACTGGGAGCCGGGCACCGAGGTGTCCGTGGCGTTCCGGCTGCGCGGCGTGGAGGGCGCGCCGGGCGTGTACGGCACACTGCGCGAGGACGTCACGTTCACCATCGGGCGTTCCCAGATCAGCACCGTGGACGTGGACACGCTGACGATGGAGGTCGTCAGGGACGGGGAGACGCTGCGCACCCTCCCGGTGACGACGGGCGCGGCGGACACGCCGACCTGGAACGGCCGCATGGTCATCACCGAGAAGTTCACCGAGACCCGCATGGACGGCGCGACGGTCGGCTTCGACGGCGAGTACGACATCGAGGACGTCCCGCACGCGATGCGGCTGTCCACGTCGGGCACGTTCATCCACGGCAACTACTGGGCGCCGTCCGCCACGTTCGGCGAGACCAACGCGAGCCACGGCTGCGTGGGCCTGGAGGACGAGCAGGGCGCGGACGACCCGGGCACGCCCGGCGCCTGGTTCTTCGGGGAGTCGATGATCGGGGACGTGGTCGAGGTGGTCAACTCCGCCGACGACGTGATCGCCCCCGACAACGGGCTCAACGGCTGGAACATGGACTGGGACGAGTGGGGCGCGGGTCAGTGATCCCCGCATAACCTGGCGCGCATGACTGTGCATCTGGAGGTGACCGACGACGGCGTCGGCACCCTGCGCCTGGACCGCCCGCCGCTCAACGCGCTGGACGCCGCCTTGCAGGACCGGCTGCGCGACCTCGCCCAGGAGGCCGCCGGGCGGGACGACGTGCGGGCCGTCGTGCTGTGGGGCGGTGAGCGGGTGTTCGCGGCGGGCGCGGACATCAAGGAGATGCGGGCCATGGACCACGCCGCGATGGTCACGCGGGCGCGGGGGCTCCAGGAGGCGTTCACCGCCGTCGCCCGCATCCCCAAGCCCGTGGTCGCGGCCGTGACGGGGTACGCGCTGGGCGGCGGCTGCGAACTGGCGCTGTGCGCGGACGTGCGGTTCGCCGCGGCGGACGCGAGGCTCGGCCAGCCGGAGATCCTGCTCGGCCTGATCCCCGGCGCGGGCGGCACGCAGCGGCTGCCCCGGCTGATCGGCCCCTCGCGGGCGAAGGACCTGATCTTCACCGGGCGGCAGGTCGGCGCGGACGAGGCCCTGGCGATGGGCCTGGTGGACCGCGTGCTCCCCGCCGGGGAGGTGTACGGCGCCGCACGCGCGTGGGCGGCGCGGCTGGCGGCGGGGCCCGCCATCGCGCTGCGGGCGGCCAAGGAGTCCGTGGACGTGGGCCTCGACGCCGGGGTGGACGCGGGGCTCGCGCTGGAACGCAGCTGGTTCGCCGGGCTGTTCGCGACGGACGACCGGGCGTACGGCATGGACAGCTTCATGACGGAGGGTCCCGGCCACGCCCGTTTCTGGCCCCGTCCCTGACGCCCCCTCCGGCGCTCCGGGCCCCGCCGCGGCCCCGTCGGCCAGGTCGCCGGCCGCACGCGGCGGGCCGGGAGGCGGGCCGTGCGGCGGGTGTCCGGGGCGGGACCTGGCCGAGGGCATATGCGGGCCGTCACAGCCGCACCTGTCACCCCGGGGGGTGCCGTTCGCCCCCGATACCCCGGAAGCGCCCACGCGTCCGGCATATGCGCGCCATGATGGGGCGCATGACAGCGATGGCGGATGCCCGGGACATCAGGGAGGCGGGACCTGCCGCCTGTGACGACCCGTCGGCGGGCGAGGTGGTCTTCCCCTCGCTGCCCGAGTCCGCCGGGCACGCGCGGCGCCTCACGCGCAGGCTCCTCGGCGGGCGCTGGCTGCTGCCGCCGGAACTGACGGACAACGCCGTGCTGCTCGTCTCCGAACTGGTCGGGAACGCGGTCAGGCACGCGGGCGCGCCCTCGTTCGGCCTGCGTGTCCGCCGCCGGCGAGGCTGGGTGCGCGTCGAGGTCAGCGACCCCTCACGCGCCCTGCCGTGCCTGCTGCCCGTCCGGGAGCTCGACGTCAGCGGGCGGGGACTGTTCCTGGTGCACCACCTGTCGGACCGGTGGGGCGTCGATCTGCTGCCGGACGGCAAGGCCACCTGGTTCGAGATGCGCGTGCCGCCGCGCTGACGCCCCCCGCCGGATCAGCGGCGCCCCGCCAGGCCGCGGGACGCGCGGCGGCGCCGGTCGTTGCACAGCAGGCACTTGCCCCAGCCGGGCGGCAGGGGGTCGTCCTTGTCGCCGTACAACGGGTCCACCGCGCCGCGCGGATGCAGCCGGCAGCCGGTCTCGCCCGGCCCGTCGCCGAGCGCCTGCGCCGCCGAGAGGGCGCGGCGCAGCGCGTCCACGAGGACGTCGGCCTGCTCTCCCGACGGCATCTCCTGGTCGAAGGCGATGTCCGAAGCGGTCCGCAGGGCCGCCTGGAGATCCCGCAACTCGCTCTGCTGACTCATGCCCGCCACCCTAGGCCCTGCCTCTGACAGCGGCCCCGGGCGTGTTTTCTTCTGTTCTTCTGCGCGCGCCATTGACCAGAATCGATCAGAGCGGCACGCCGCGGCGCGGGAGCGCGCGAACCGGCTGCCGCCGGCGAGGAGCCGGGGCGTGGCGCAACGTCGTCTCCGGCATGGTCCACACGCCGGTGACGTCCGGCGTCACCAGCCGGGGCGCCCCCGCGCGGGCGCCCCGGCGTGACGCGTCTCACCCGCACCACGGGACCCACGACCTGGGACGTAGGGCGAAAACCCGTAGGAAAGTGTCAGTGGCGGTCCGTACTCTCGATCTGATGTCTGCCTCAGCCGAACCCAGCGCCGCCCCCGCCCACAGTCCCCCTCCCGCCCGCAAGCGTTCCGTCGTCCGTGCCCTCCTCCGGCTGTGGCCCTATGTCCGGCCCGTCCGCGCCCGCGTGTTCGGCGCCGCGGTCGTCGCCATCGTCGCGTCGTCCTTCGGCCTCGCCATGCCGCTGATCCTCAAGTGGATCGTGGACGGCCCGGTCGCCGACGGCGACTCGGCGGGGGTGTGGCTCGGCGGCATCGTCCTGCTGTGCGTGGGCCTCACCGAGGCCATGCTGTTCGGCCTGCGCCGCTTCCTGGTGGCCCGCCCGCTCGCGGGCGTCGAGGCGACGATGCGCTCGGCGCTCTACCGGCACGTCCAGCGGCTCCCCGTCGCGTTCCACGACAAGTGGGCCACCGGGCAGCTGCTCTCGCGTGCCACGGGCGACCTCCAGCTGCTGCGGATGTTCCTCGCGTTCGGCCTGACGTTCCTCATCGTGAACAGCGCGACGATCGTGATCGGCTTCGCCGTCCTCCTCGCGCAGGACTGGACGCTCGGCCTGGTGCTGATCGGCCCGGTCGTCCCGCTGATCGTGCTGTGCGCCGTCTTCGAGCACCGCTTCAGCGTCGTGGCGCGCCGCGCGCAGGACCAGATGGGCGACCTGACGACGGTCGTCGAGGAGTCCATCCTCGGCATCCGCGTCATCAAGGGCTTCGGGCGGCACCGCAGCCAGGCGGAGGCGTTCCACGCGCTCTCGGGACGCCTGCGCGACACCGAGATGCACAAGGCGCGGCTGCTCGCCGGGATCTGGCTGGTGATCATGGCCATCCCGGAGATCTTCCTCGGCGCCGCGCTGGTCCTCGGCGTCATACAGGTCTCGGACGGGAACCTGACGGCGGGCACGCTGGTCGCCTTCATGACGACCGCCATGGCGCTGCGCTGGCCCGTCGAGTCGATGGGCTTCCTGCTGGCGCTGTGCAACGAGGCGGCCACCGCCACCGACCGGTTCTTCGACGTCATGGACACGCCGCTGCCCGACGAGTACGCCGGCGCGCCGTCCACCGCGGGCGAGGCGGACGGCATGCGCTTCGACAACGTCGTCTTCCGCTTCCCCGACGCCGCGCCCGGCACGCGGCCCGTGCTCGACGGCATCGACCTGCACGTCAGGCCGGGCGAGACGATGGCCCTGGTCGGCGGCACCGGCAGCGGCAAGACGACGCTGATCGGCCTGGTGCCCCGGCTGCACGAGACGACCGCGGGCCGCATCACCCTCGACGGCGTGGACACCGCCACGCTCCCGCGCGACGCCGTACGGGCGCAGGTGGCCGTCGCGTTCGAGGAGCCGACGCTGTTCTCGGCCACCGTGCACGAGAACGTCGCGATGGGCACCGAGGACGCCGCCCCCGACGACCTGGAGCGCGCCCTGCGCGTCGCCCAGGCCGACGGCTTCGTGCACGCCCTCCCGCAGGGCGCCGCGACGGAGGTCGGCGAGCAGGGCCTCAGCCTCTCCGGCGGCCAGCGGCAGCGCCTCGCGCTGGCCCGCGCGGTCGTCGGCAGCCCGCGCTTCCTGGTCCTGGACGACCCGCTGTCCGCCCTGGACGTGCACACCGAGGCACGCGTCGAGGCGGCGCTGCGCGAGGTCCTGGCCACGACGACGGCCCTGGTCGTCGCCCACCGGCCCTCGACCGTGCAGCTGGCCGACCGGGTGGCGCTGCTGTCCGGCGGCCGGATCACCGCCGTCGGCACCCACGCCGAACTGCTCCGCGACAACGCCGAGTACCGGCACCTCATGACCGGCGAGCCGGTCCCCCACGAACAGCGGCCGGAGGTCACCGCGTCATGACGACCACCGTCGAAGGCCAACTCGCAGACAACGCGGACGACGAGAACGACAGGGGACTCCCTGAGCAGGCCGCCGCAGAGGCGGCGGGACCGGCCGGGGACCCGTTCGACCAGGACACGCTGCCCGCGCCGAAGGACGCCTCGCGGCGGCTGCTCGGCTCGCTGGTGCGCCCGTACCGGCTGCGCGTGGCGGTCGCCGCCGTCGTGCTGCTGGTGCAGCAGGCGGCGGTGCAGGCCGGGCCGCTGCTGGTCGCCTACGCGATCGACAACGCCGTGCCCGCGCTGCGCGACGACGACAACGGGCCGCTGATCGCCGTGGCCGTGGCGTACTTCCTGTGCGCGGCGAGCGGCGGTCTGCTCCAGGCGCTCTTCATCCGGCTCACGGCGCGCATCAACCAGGGCATCCTGCTGGAGCTGCGCGGCCGGATCTACCGGCACGCGCAGGCCCTCAGCCTCGACTTCCACGACCGCTACACGTCGGGGCGCCTCATCTCGCGCTCGACCAGCGACGTCCAGTCGCTGCGCGAGCTGCTGAACGAGGGGCTCCAGGAGCTGCTGATCATCTGCGTCTCGGTGGTGTACATCGGCGGGCTGCTGTTCTACCTGGACGTGGGGCTCGGCGTCGCGGCGGTGGCGTCCTTCGTGCCGGTGTGGTTCCTGGTGCGCGGCTACCGGCGGCGGTCGGCGGAGCGGTTCAGCAAGCGGTCCACGGCGATCGCGGCCGTCATCGTGAAGTTCACGGAGACGGTCGGCGGCATCAGGCCCGTCAAGGCGTTCCGCCGCGAGCGGGCCAACGACGAGGAGTTCGAGCGGCTCAACCGCAGGCACGAGCGGATCAACGGGGACACCATCCTGGAGATGGCGCGCTTCGTCGTCACGTCCCGCTGCATCGCGGCCGTCGCCATCGCGGCCATCGTCCTGTGGGGCGCGCAGCGGGTGGCGTCCGGCGACCTGGAGCTGGGCGCGCTGGCGGCCGGCGCCCTGTACATCAGGCGGCTGTACGAGCCGCTGGACCAGTTCGCGATGGTGCTGAACAACTACCAGTCGGCCGTGGCGTCGCTGGACAAGATCGCCGGTCTGCTGGCGCAGCGGCCCGACGTGCCCGAGCCGGAACGGCCGGTGGAGCTGCCCGCGCGCGCGGCGGGGATGCCGGGGCGCGAGGTGGTCTTCGACGACGTGCGGTTCGCGTACCGCACGGGCGGCGAGGTGCTGCCGCGTTTCCGGCTGACGCTGGCGGCCGGGGAGACGACGGCGCTGGTCGGCGCGACCGGCGCGGGCAAGTCCACGCTGGTGAAGCTGCTGGCGCGGTTCTACGACCCGACCGAGGGACGCGTCCTGCTCGACGGGACCGACCTGCGCGACCTGGCCAACGCCGAACTGCGGCGCGGCGTCGTGATGGTGACGCAGGAGGCGTTCCTCTTCTCGGGGACGGTCGCCGAGAACATCTCGATCGGCAAGCCGGACGCGACGCCCGAGGAGATCGAGGAGGCGGCGCGCGCCATCGGGGCGCACGACTTCATCGCCGCGCTGCCCGAGGGGTACGGCACGGACGTCCGCAAACGCGGCGGCCGGATCTCGGCGGGGCAGCGGCAGCTGGTGGCGTTCGCCCGCGTCCTGCTGGCCGACCCGTCGGTGGTGATCCTGGACGAGGCGACGTCGTCACTGGACATCCCGGGCGAGAAGGCGGTGCAGGACGCGATGGTGACGGTGCTGCGCGGCCGTACCGCCGTGCTGATCGCGCACCGGCTCTCGACGGTGGAGATCGCGGACCGGGTGCTGGTGATGGAGGCGGGGCGCGTGGTGGAGGACGGCCGCCCGGCCGGCCTGATCGCGGGCACGGGCCGCTTCTCCGACCTGCACCGCGCCTGGCGCGACAGCCTGGTCTGACCCCGCACCGGCCGCCTCCTCACCCACGAGGGGGCGGCCCGTGCGGTGGATCAGGCGTGGGTGGTCGCGTAGGTGAGGAGGCTGGTCCAGGCGGCGGGAGAGAGGGCGAGCTGCGCGCCCTGACGGTCCTTGGTGTCGCGGACGTGGATGGTGTCCGGGCAGGACGCCACCTCAACGCAGTCACCGTCACCGCTGCTGCTGTAGCTGGACTTGCGCCAGGCCAGAGCCACTTCCACGCAGTCGCCCGAACCACTGCTGCTGTAGCTGGACTTGTGCCAGGCCAGTGCTACTTCCACGCAGTCGCCGTCACCTCCACTGCTGTAGCTGCTCTTGAACCATGCCAGGTCGGTCGCGCTCACAATGCTCCTCGCATCCGCTGCAACAGGCTCACGGAGTCATCGAAGCTGAGAGCCTGTGAACGCATCCTGGCATACCTCATCTGGAGGGCGCTGATCTCCTTGGCTTCGGATACGAACAGACCGCCCCGCTGAGCTTCGTTGTAGGCGAACCACCGGTGCTCCGGGGTCTCCAGCAACTGCATCGGTCCAGCCAGGCCAGCGTGGTTCTTCCGTACCAGCGGCATGATCTGTACCTCCACGTTCCGCAGCTCCGCGACTTCAAGTACGTGGTCGAGCAGTCCGCGTGTGACCTCCACCCCGCCCGTCTGCCGGAGGAACAGGTGCTCCTCCAGGATGAAGCCGTACGCCGTATGCGGCCGTTCGCCGAGCAGGCGCTGCCGTTCGGCTCGTGCCGCCCACTGGGCCTCGATGTCGTCGTCGCTCAGTGGGGGCAACTGGTCAAGAAACAGCGTGCGCGCGTATGCCTCTGTCTGCAATAGCCCCGGCACGACTCGGCACTCGTAGGTGTACAGACTCAGTGCTTCCTTCTCCAGCTTGGCCCACTGGCGGAACCAGTTGGCCAGCCCGGGTCGCCGGGACAGGTGGCGTGCCGCAGCTCGCAGCGCGCCGAACGCGTCCAGGACTTCCTCGGCCCGTTCGACGAAGTCGGTGGGCGGAAAGCGCCGTCCCTGCTCGATCGACGCGACCGTGGGGACCGAGTAGCGCACCCGTGGCGCGAACTGCTCCTGTGTCAGTCGCGCACGGTTCCGAAAAACCTTGACGACTTCCCCGAACCCCTTCAGGCTGTCCGACGACTCCGGTTCACTCCCGGAGCCGGGCCCCGCACCATCGAACCCGCCCGTACTGTCCGTCACTTCAGGACACCTTTCGTGCACACCCATCCCGCTGGACACCTCAACCCGGCCATGCTCACAGCCGATCGCCCCCACTGTCCACCGGGAGTACCCGTACGCTGACACAGCGTACGGGTCCGTGATCTGGCGCACACCGTCCGGTCCGCGCCAATCTCGGGCGCACGGTCGATTGCCTTCCCGGCGGCAGCATGACGGCGGTGCCGCCGGGGGCGGCACCGCCGTCGTTCCGTAGGGTCCCGGGTCAGCGCAGGAGGGTGCCCGAGGTCTCCGTGTGGTCCTCGGACGGCAGGGCGATCAGGCCGAGTTCGGCCCGCGACGCCAGCAGCGGGTGCGCGGGCAGGACGCGGACGGTGTAGCCGAACGGGCCGGGCCGGTGCAGCGTCAGGTCGCCGGTGAACGTCCAGCGGCCCGACAGGTCGGGGCCGCCCTCCGCCTTCAGCGGCACCTGCACCGGCTCCGCCAGCGTGTCGTCGCCGTTGACCCGCCCGATGACCGCCTGCACCTCCACGGCGGACGGGTCGAGGTCCCCGAGCGTGACCCGCACCCGCAGCGGCACGGACGCGCCGAGCGTCGCCGGCTCCCCGTCCGTCTCGACGTGGTCCACGGCGACGCGCGGCCACTGCTCGCCGACCCGGTCGGCGAACGCCGCCAGCTCCCCCGCCGCCTCGGCCGTCATCGCGCGGTGCGCCAGGGCGGCGGGCGCGTAGTAGCCGGTGATGTACTCGCGCAGCATCCGCTCCGCGAGGACGCGCGGGCCGAGCCGGTCCAGCGTGGCGCGCACCATCTCCAGCCAGCGCACCGGCAGCCCCGACCTGCCGCCGAGCCGGTCGTAGAAGCGCGGGCCGACCTGCTCCTCCAGGAGCCCGTAGAGCGCGGCGGCCTCGATGGCGTCGCGGCGGTCGGGCTCGGCGGCGGCCAGGCCGTCGGCCGTGGGGATCTCCCAGCCGAAGTCCGGGTCGGACCACTCGTCCCACCAGCCGTCGCGCACCGACAGGTTGAGGCAGCCGTTCAGCGCGGCCTTCATCCCCGAGGTGCCGCAGGCCTCCAGCGGGCGCAGCGGGTTGTTGAGCCACACGTCGCAGCCCGCGTACAGCGCGCGCGCCATGGCCATGCCGTAGTCGGGGAGGAAGACGATGCGGTGGCGGATCGCGGGGTCGTCGGCGAAGCGGACGAGTTCCTGGATGAGCCGCTTGCCGCCCTCGTCCGCCGGGTGCGCCTTGCCCGCGACGACGATCTGCACCGGACGGTCCGGGTGCAGCAGCAGGGCGGTGAGGCGGCGCGGGTCCTGGAGCATCAGCGTGAGGCGCTTGTACGACGGGACGCGGCGCGCGAAGCCGATGGTGAGGACGTCGGGGTCGAGCACGTCGTCGATCCAGCCCAGTTCGGCCTGCCCGGCGCCGCGCTGGCGCCAGGAGACGCGCAGGCGGGCCCGTACGTCCTGGACGAGCTGTTCGCGCAGGGTGCGGCGCAGCTCCCACAGCTCGGCGTCGCCCAGGGTGCTGGTCGCGCGGGCGCGCTGGGTGGCGTCGGCGGTCCAGGTGGGCGCGTGCACGCCGTTGGTGATCGAGCCGATGGGCGCCTCGTCGGCGTCGAAGCCCGGCCACAGGCCCGCGAACATACCGCGGCTCACGTCGCCGTGCAGGGCCGAGACGCCGTTGGCGCGCTGCGCGGTGCGCAGGCCGAGGACCGCCATGTTGAACTGCGGGACCTCGCCCTCCTTGGTGAGGGCCGCCGGTTCGCGGCCGAGGGCGAGCAGCGCGGCCGGGTCGAGCGAGGCCAGCTCGGCGCCGTCGCCGAAGTGGCGCGCGACGAGTTCCTCGCCGAAGCGGTCGATGCCGGCCGGGACCGGTGTGTGGGTGGTGAAGACGGTCCCGGCGCGGACGGCGCGCAGCGCGGCGGCGAAGTCCGTGCCCTGCTCGCCCAGTTCGCGGATGCGCTCGAAGCCGAGGAACCCGGCGTGGCCCTCGTTCATGTGGAACACCTCGGGCGCCGCGTGGCCCGTGATGCGGCAGAACGTGCGGACGGCCCGCATGCCGCCGATGCCGAGCAGCATCTCCTGGAGCAACCGGTGCTCGCTGCCGCCGCCGTAGAGCCGGTCGGTGACCTCGCGTTCGGCCGGGGCGTTCTCGGCGACGGCGGAGTCCAGCAGCAGCAGGGGCACGCGGCCGACGCTGACCTGCCAGACCTGCGCGGTGAGGGTGCGTCCCGCGGGCAGGGCCAGGCTGACGCGGGCGCGGGTGCCGTCCTGCTCCGTGAGGGGGGTCAGCGGCAGTTCGTGGGGGTCGATGACGGGGTAGTGCTCCTGCTGCCAGCCGTCGGGCGACAGGCTCTGCCGGAAGTAGCCGTGCCGGTAGAGGAGGCCGACGCCGATCAGCGGGGCGCCCAGGTCGCTGGCGGCCTTGAGGTGGTCGCCGGCGAGGATGCCGAGGCCGCCCGAGTACTGCGGGAGCGCGGCCGTGATGCCGAACTCGGGCGAGAAGTACGCGACGGCGCGCGGCAGGTCGCCGCCCGCGCGGGCGTCCGTCTGCTGGTACCAGCGCGGCTCGGTGAGGTAGTCGCGCAGGTCGCCGACGGCGACGCCGAGGCGGCGCAGGAAGCCGCGGTCGGCGGCGAGGGCGGCCAGCCGGTCGGCGGGCACGGTGCCGAGGAGCCGGACCGGGTCCTCGCCGCAGGCCGTCCACGCCTCGGGATCGACGGAGCGCAGCAGGTCGCGGGTCTCGGGGTGCCAGGACCAGCGGAGGTTCAGCGCCAGTTCCTGGAGGGGTCGGAGAGGTTCGGGCAGGACGGGGCGGACGGAGAAGCGACGAATGGCCTTCACGGTCCCGACCGTAGCCGGGCCCCGGGAGGTGTGGGCAGGTTTACGCCGGAATGGGCTGGAATCGGACGGTAAACCACCCCCGGGGACCAGGGGACGGCGGGGCCGAGCCGGGCGCGCGGGCCGGGATCGGGCCGGTCAGGCGGGGATGCCGCCGGTGCCGGGCCGCTCCTGGGGGTCCGCCGCGGGCGGCGGCTTCTGGACGGGTACGCCGGGGGTTCCGGTGACCTCCGAGGTGTCTGTGGTGTCTGTGGTGTCTGTGGTGTCTGGGCCGTCGGCTTCCGTCTCGCGCAGCTCGCGCGGCGCCAGCTCGCGCGTCGGCAGGAGCGTTCCGGCGGCGATCTCCGCCGCGTAGTGGCAGGCCACCCGGTGCCCGTCCCCCATGTCGGTGAGGGCGGGCCGCTCGGTGTCGCAGCGCTCCGGCTGCCGCCACGGGCAGCGCGTGTGGAAGCGGCAGCCCGCGGGCGGCGCGGCCGGTGAGGGCAGGTCGCCGCGCAGCAGGATGCGTTCGCGCGTCTCCTCCACGACCGGGTCGGGCACCGGCACCGCCGACATCAGGGCCCGCGTGTACGGGTGGCGCGGCTCGGCGTACAGCGCGTCGCTCGGCGCCTCCTCGACCAGCGAGCCGAGGTACATCACGCCGATGCGGTCCGAGATGTGCCGGACCACCGCGAGGTCGTGCGCGATGACCAGGTACGTGAGGCCGAGCGAGTCCTGGAGCTCCTCCAGCAGGTTCAGCACCTGCGCCTGGATCGACACGTCAAGCGCGGACACCGGCTCGTCGCAGATGATCACATCGGGTGCGAGGACGAGGGCGCGCGCGATGCCGATGCGCTGCCGCTGCCCGCCGGAGAACTCGTGCGGATAGCGCGACAGCGCGCTCGCGGGCAGGCCGACCCGGTCGAGGATGCCGAGGATCTTCTCCCGGCGCTCCTCGCGCGTGGCGCCGATGCCGTGCGCGGCCATGCCCTCGGCGAGGATCGACTCGATGTTCTGCCGGGGGTTCAGGCTGCCCAGCGGGTCCTGGAAGACCATCTGGAGGCGGCGGCGCGCGCGGCGCATCTCCTCGGACGGCAGGGCGGCCAGGTCGGTGCCGTCGAAGACGACGCGGCCCGCCGTGATGTCGTTCAGCCGCAGCACGGCGCGGCCCAGCGTCGTCTTGCCGCAGCCGGACTCGCCGACCAGGCCGTACGTCTGCCCGGCCTCGACGGACAGCGACACACCGTCCACCGCGTAGACGTGGCCGACCGTCCGGTCGAAGAGCAGGCCGCGCTTCACGGGGAAGTGGACCTTGACGTCGTCCAGTTCGAGCAGGCTCATCGGGAGACCTCCGTGGCCTCGGCGGTGGTGTCCACCGGGTGGACGCAGCGGACCTGGTGGCCCCCGGGCGGTGCGGCGGCGCCCGCGCGGGGGCGGTCACCGAGCGCGGGCGGGCCGCCGAGGCACTCCGGCGTGTAGGAGTCGCAGCGGGGGGCGAAGGCGCAGCCGTCCTCCCACGCGATGCGGTCGTTGATGGAGCCGCGGATCGGGTTCAGCCGGTCGCCGCGCGGGGCGTCGAGCCGGGGGATGGAGCCGAGGAGGCCGTGGGTGTACGGGTGCGCCGGGTCGGCGAACAGGCGGCGCCGGTCCGCCGTCTCGACGGCCTTGCCCGCGTACAGCACGTTGACCCGGTCGCACAGGCCCGCGACCACGCCCAGGTCGTGCGTGATCATCAGCAGCGCGGTGCCCTGGTCGTCCACGAGTTCCTTGAGCAGTTCGAGGATCTGCGCCTGGATGGTGACGTCGAGCGCGGTGGTCGGCTCGTCGGCGATCAGCAGCCGGGGGGCGCAGGCGACGGCCATGGCGATCAGCGCGCGCTGCCGCATGCCGCCCGACAGCTGGTGCGGGTACTCCTTGAGGCGGCGCGTCGGGTCGGGTATGCCGACGCGGTCCAGCAGTGACGCGGCCTCCTTGCGGGCCGCGTCGCCGCGCAGACCGCGGTGGCGGTTGAGGATCTCGGTGACCTGGACGCCGATGGGGACGACCGGGTTCAGCGAGGACAGCGGGTCCTGGAAGATCATCGCGAGCTGGGTGCCGCGCAGGTCGCGCAGGGCGGAGCGGCGCAGCGTCAGCAGGTCGGCCTCGGTGCCGGTGCCGGTGTAGCGGGCGGTGCCGCCGACCCGTACGCCCTTGGCGGGGAGCAGGCCCATGAGCGCGAGCGACGTGACGCTCTTGCCACAGCCCGACTCGCCGACCAGGCCGACGACCTCGCCCTGGTCGACGGTGAAGGAGACGCCGGAGACTGCGGTGGTGTCGGGGCCGCCGCGCCCGGCGAAGGTGACCGTCAGTTCGTCCACGGTGAGCAGGGGCATGTGCGTCAGCTCCGCAGTTTCGGGTCGAGGGCTTCGCGCATGGCCTCGCCCAGCAGGGTGAAGCCGAGGGCGGTGATGATGATGCCGAGGGCCGGGTAGACGGCCATCATGGGCTCACCGTCGAAGAACCGCTGCGCCTGCGAGAGCATGACGCCCCACTCGGGCTGGGACGCGTCCGGGTTGCCGAGTCCCAGGTAGGACAGGGCGGCGGCCTCGATGATGGCCGTGGCCAGAGCCAGCGTCGTCTGGACGATCACCGGGCCGAGCGAGTTCGGCAGCACGTGGGCGAGGACGATGCGGCGGCGGCGTACGCCCAGGGCGCGCGCGGCCAGCACGTAGTCGGACGCCGCCTGCGCGAGCATCGAGCCGCGCAGCAGGCGGGCGAACACCGGGATCTGGATGACGCCGACGGCGATCATCACCGTCGTCAGGCTCTGCCCCAGGATGGCCGCGACGCTGACGGCGAGCAGCAGCGAGGGCAGCGCGAGCATCATGTCGATGAAGCGCATCAGGACGGTGTCCAGGCGCCGGCCCGCCTTGCCGCCGAACGCGAGGGCCGCGCCGGACAGGCCGCCGACGAGCGCGCCGACGACGAAGCCGAGGACCGTGGAGACGACGCCGACCAGCAGCGTCTGCCGTGCGCCGACCAGCATGCGCGAGAACATGTCGCGGCCCAGGTGGTCGAGCCCGAGCCAGTTGTCGCCGCGCGGGCCGACGAAGATGCCGCGGTTGGTGAAGACCTCGCCACGCCAGGTCTGGGCGGTCGGGTCGTAGGGCGCGACCCAGGGGCCGACGATCGCGACGACGACGAACAGCGCCATCACCGCGCCGCCGATCAGCGCCATCTTGCTGGACCGCAGGCGGCGCAGTGCCTCGGTCCACAGGCTGCCGCCGGAGGCGGGGGCGGTGCGGGTGGTCAGCTCGGCGAGCCGGTCGATCTTCTCTGCCGTCTTGCTCATCAGTTCACCCGGACTCTCGGGTCGATGACGCTGTACGCGAGGTCGACCAGCAGGTTGATGGCGACGTAGAGCAGCGCGATGAAGAGGATGAAGCCCATGAGGACCGGGTAGTCACGCGTGTCGATCGCGTCGCGGATGAACGAGCCGATGCCGCCGAACGCGAAGACCGACTCGGTGAGCACCGCGCCGGACAGCAGGCTGCCGGTGAGGAGGCCGACCGTGGTGACGACGGGCAGCAGCGCGTTCCGCAGCACGTGGCGGGAGCGGACGACGCGGCGGCGCAGGCCCTTCGACTCGGCGGTGCGCACGTAGTCCTCGCCCAGGACGTCGAGGACGCTGGCGCGGGTGATGCGGACGATGACGGCCAGCGGGATGGACGCGAGGGCGAGGCCGGGGAGCACGAGGTGTTCGATCGCGTCCCAGGAGGCGTCCCACTCGCCGGTCAGCAGGCCGTCGAGCACGTAGAAGCCGGTGATCTCCGTCGCGTCGATGCCGGTGGACTGGCGGCCGAAGCTGGGCAGCCAGCCGAGGTTGACGGCGAAGACCGCGCGGAGGATGAAGCCGAGGAAGAAGACGGGGATGCAGATGCCGACGAGCGATCCCGAGACCGCGGTGAGGTCGAGCCAGGAGCCGCGCCTGCGGGCCGCGAAGTAGCCGAGCGGGATGCCGACGACGACGGCGATCAGCATGGCGGCGAAGGCGAGTTCGACGGTGGCGGGGAAACGCTGGAGGAACTCCTCCCACACCGGGCGCCCGGTACGGACCGACTCCCCGAAGTCGAACTGGACGAGCCGCTGCATCCAGCGGCCGTACTGGACCCACACGGGGTCGTCGAGGCCGAGGGCCTCCTCGATGGCGCGGCGGTCCTCCTCCGTGGCGCGTTCGCCCAGCAGCGCGGAGGCCGGGCCGCCGGGCAGCTGGTGCAGCCACGCGAAGAGGAGTACCGAAAGACCGAGCAGCGTGGGTATCAGCTGCAACAGTCTGCGGACGATGAGACGGAGCACCGGCGGGGTGGCCTTTCTCTTGGCTCTCTTGGCTCACGTGCTTCGGGGGGCCGGCCGGGTTCTCTCTCCGGCCCTCAGGGGACCGCCCGGTCACGGTGTGCCGTGACCGGGCGGGTCGGCCGTGCGCGACGGCGCGTTACCTGAAGGAGACCTCTGCGAAGTTCTCCTGCGTGAGCGGGGAGACCGTCGGCGGGTTCACGTCGGGCGAGAACACGATGGACGGGGGCGAGCTGGAGATCGGCACACCGGGCAGGAAGTCCATGATGTACTCGTTCAGCGCCTGGTACTCGGCGACGCGGGTGGTGACGTCCGGCTCCGTCGCGGCGGCGGCCATCATCTCGAACAGCTCCGCGTCCCGGAAGCCCCACTCCAGGCTGTAGTCCGCGAACCAGGTGCCGAGGAAGTTGTAGGCGTCGTTGAAGTCGCCGGTCCAGCCCAGGAGGTAGAGGCCGCAGTTGCCGGCGCGGGTGGTCTCCTGGTAGTCCGGGTTCCACTTGAGCGGCACCGGGTTGACGGTGATGCCGACGGCTTCGAGGTCGGCGCGCAGCAGCTCGTAGATGTCGGCCGGGGCCGGCATGTACGGGCGGGTGACCTCGGTCGGGTAGCAGAAGTCCACGGACAGGTCGGACGCGTCGGCCTCGGCCAGCAGTTCCTGGGCCAGCTCCGGGTCGTGGTCGTACGTGGTGACGTTCTCGGAGTAGCCGTCCACCGTGTCCGGGATGAACTGGGTGGCCACGGTGCCGCCCTCGGGCAGCTGGGTGTCCACGATGTTCTGCCGGTCGAGGGCGTGGGCGATGGCCCGCCTCACCTCAAGCTGTTCGAGCGCGGGGTTGTTCTCCTGCGTGATGCCGAGGTAGAGGATGTTGAAGACGCCGCGGACCGGGACCTGGAAGCCGTCGGACTCCAGCGTCTCGACATCGGCGGGGGCCACGAGGTCGTAGCCGTCGATGTCCCCGGCCTGGAGCGCCTGGCGCCGCGCGTCCTCCTCGGGGATGGTGCGGAAGACCAGTTCGTCGACGCCCGCGGGCTCGCCCCAGTAGTCGTCGAAGCGCTCCAGCGTCACCTCGCCGTTGGACTTGTCCCACTCGGCGAGGCTGAACGGGCCGGTGCCGGCGATCGTGCCGGCCTCCTGGCTGTAGTCGGGGAAGGTGACGTTCTCGCCCTCGCCGCTCGGGTCGTCGCCCTCGATGGCGTCCAGGCTGTCCGGGGACAGGATGGAGAAGGACTGGAGGGAGAAGGCGCCGGGGAAGTTCGCGGACGGCTCGGCGATCTCGATGACCGCCGTCTGCTCGTCGGGGGCGGTGCAGCCGACGTAGTTCGAGGGGCTGGTGTCCTCGCTCTCGTTCTGCGCGAAGCCGCCGAAGACGGAGCCCCAGTAGTAGGAGAGCGTCGGGTTCTGGTACGTGCCGGTCCAGTTGTACCAGCGGTTGTAGTTGGCGCAGACGACCTCACCGGTCAGCTCGCCGCCGTCGTGGAAGGTGACGCCGTCCCGCAGGTGGAAGGTCCACTCGGTGCCGGCCTCGTTGCTCTCCCAGGTCTCGGCGAGTCCGCCGACCAGTTCGGTGCCGCCGGGCTCGTGCTCCAGCAGCGCCTCGAACGCCTGACGGGTGATCCGGAAGGTCTCGCCGTCGCTCCCGAGGGCCGGGTCGAGCGCGGCCGGGTCTCCGGCGGCACCGAAGACGAACGTCTCCGTGTCGCCCGACGATTCCTCGTCGTCACGCTCGCTGGCGCAAGCGGTGGCGAAGAGTCCGATCGCCAGGGCCGCCGCAAGCATCCTCGCGGCCTTGGGTCTTGCTATGCGCATCGTCCACCTCAAGGGGTCGGCGGTGGTAGGGGCCTTCCGGTGGACGGCACATTACTGGTCAGGCACATGACTGGGAACCGCGCGTAGACCGGCGATACCGACCTGAGATGTGGGCATCAAATAGCGACAAGTCACTTTCTGCACAGGCGAGTTGTCAAGATCGAATACACTTCGCACGCTCCGGCGACACGCGATTGACACACCCGCAACACCCCGGTCACACACGCCCGGCGCACACCCGCGGGCGGCACGCGCGGGCGTGCCGCGCCGCCGGGCGACGGCGCCCGGCGCACACCCGCGGACCACCGCGCGGAAACATGCGCTGCCGGAAATACGGACGCAACGCCCCGGATGACCGGCCGCGCCAGACTGGATGTGGCCCGTCCGCACATCCGGCACCGGTTCCGCGGCCCGCACATCCCCCGATTTCCCGCGGTTTTCCCCGGTTCCGCCGGGGCGCTCGGGCCCCCGCCGGGACACCCGGAGGGGTTTCCGGGACGACATGGCGGAAACCGGACCGGTGTGGTCCCGCCAAGTCCGGAAAGTCTCTCCAAGGCAGACGCGTCAGCGGGCGCAGCGATGCGCCACCCCCACCCGAGTGAACGCGCAGGGGAGCGGCCATGCTCGAAACCAGCCATTCACATGCAAAGAAGATACAAAGGACGAAATCCCGACAAGCCGGGGTGAGTCCCCCTGACGACGTAACCGGCCCGCCTTCGACACCACCAGGTGATTCCCAGATGATCGGTCGCATCCCCGTCCTCGACGTCCAGCCGCGCGTGGACTGCGGACGCCGCCCCGCCAAGGCGGTGCCGGGCGAGACGTTCCAGGTCAGCGCGACCGTCTTCCGCGAGGGCGCGGAGGCGGTGGGCGCGAACGTGGTGCTGCGCGACCCCAAGGGCCGGGTGGGCCCGTGGACACCGATGCGGGAACTGGCCCCCGGCACCGACCGCTGGGGCGCGGACGTGACGCCCGACGCGGTGGGGCGCTGGACGTTCGCGGTCGAGGCGTGGAGCGACCCCGTGGCGAGCTGGCGCCAGGTGGCCGGAATCAAGGTCGGCGCCGGGGTGGACGTGGAACTGACCCTGCGCGAGGGCGCCGAACTGCACCGGCGCGCCGCCGCGGGCGTGCCCCGGAGCGCGGGCAAGGAGGCGGTGCTCGCCGCCGCGCGCGCCCTGCTCGACCCGGCGCTCGGCCCGGAGGAACGTCTCGCCACCGCGCTGGCGCCGGACGTCGTGACGGCCCTCGACGGGAGCCCCCTGCGGGAACTGGTCACCTCGTCGCGGCCCATGCCGCTGACCGTGGAGCGCGAACGGGCGCTGTACGGCTCGTGGTACGAGATGTTCCCGCGCTCGGAGGGCGCGCGGGTGCGCCGGGGCAGGCCGCCGGTCTCCGGGACGCTGCGCACGGCGGCGGAACGCCTGCCCGCCGTGGCGGCCATGGGGTTCGACGTGGTGTACCTCCCGCCGGTGCACCCGATCGGCACCTCGTTCCGCAAGGGCCCCGGCGGGGCGCTGACGGCGCGGACGGACGACGTGGGCAGCCCGTGGGCGATCGGCTCGGCCGACGGCGGGCACGACGCGGTCCACCCGGACCTCGGCACGCTCGACGACTTCGACCACTTCGTCGCCACGGCGGCGTCGCTCGGCATGGAGGTGGCGCTGGACTTCGCGCTCCAGTGCAGCCCGGACCACCCGTGGGTGAAGGAGCACCCGGAGTGGTTCAGGCGGCGGGCGGACGGCACGATCGCGTTCGCCGAGAACCCGCCGAAGAAGTACCAGGACATCTACCCGATCTCGTTCGAGCGCGACTTCCCCGGCCTGGTGACGGAGACGCTGCGGCTGCTGCGGCACTGGATGGCGCACGGCGTGCGGATCTTCCGCGTGGACAACCCGCACACGAAGCCGGTGGTGTTCTGGGAGAAGGTCATCGGGGAGATCAACAGGACCGATCCGGACGTCGTCTTCCTCGCCGAGGCGTTCACGCGGCCCGCGATGATGCACACGCTGGCGCAGATCGGCTTCCAGCAGTCGTACACGTACTTCACCTGGCGCAACGGCCGGCACGAGCTGACCGAGTACCTCACCGAGCTGAGCGGCGCGGCGGCGGCCTACATGCGGCCGAACTTCTTCGTCAACACGCCCGACATCCTGCACGCCTACCTCCAGCACGGGGGGCGCGCGGCCTTCGAGACGCGCGCCGTGCTGGCCGCGACGCTCTCGCCCACCTGGGGCATGTACGCCGGCTACGAGTTGTGCGAGAACACGGCGGCGGCGCCCGGCAGCGAGGAGTACGCCGGCTCGGAGAAGTTCGAGCTGCGCCCCCGCGACTGGGCGCGCGCGGACGCCGAGGGCCGCAGCATCACGCCCCTCGTGACGCTGCTGAACGCGCTGCGGCGGCGCCACCCGGCGCTGCGCCAGCTGCGCGACCTGCGCTTCCACGGCTCCAACAACGACCACATCCTGGCGTACTCCAAGCGCACGCGGACACCGGAGGCCGACTGCGTGCTGACAGTGGTCAACCTCGATCCGCACCACACCCACGAAGCGACGATCTCGTTGGATATGGCGCAACTCCAAGGGTGCGGTCTCACGCCAGCGCAGGAAGGCGGCGCCGAACCCTTCCCGGTGCGCGACGAGCTCACCGGAGCGACCTATCACTGGGGCAGGGACAACTATGTGCGGCTTGAGCCGGGCCGTGCGGATGCGTACGCCTCGTCCGCCCACATCCTCACCCTGCGACCGTCCTCACAGACCGGAGGGTCACCCACACCATGAGCGTCAATGAGCCGGTCCTCGACACGTTCGAGGACACGCCAGCCCGCGACCGGGACCCGGAGTGGTTCAAGCGAGCGGTCTTCTACGAGGTCCTTGTCCGGTCCTTCCAGGACAGCAACGGTGACGGAATCGGTGACCTGAAGGGGCTCACCGCCAGGCTCGACTACCTCCAGTGGCTCGGCGTGGACTGCCTCTGGCTCCCGCCCTTCTTCGCGTCCCCGCTGCGGGACGGCGGGTACGACGTCTCGGACTACACCGACGTGCTCCCGCAGTTCGGCGACCTGGCCGACTTCGTGGAGTTCGTGGACGCGGCGCACCAGCGCGGCATGCGGGTCATCATCGACTTCGTCATGAACCACACCAGCGACCAGCACCGGTGGTTCCAGGAGTCACGCAAGGACCCGGAAGGCCCGTACGGGGACTACTACGTGTGGGCCGACGACGACAAGGGGTACGCGGACGCGCGGATCATCTTCGTCGACACCGAGTCGTCCAACTGGACGTTCGACCCGGTCCGCAAGCAGTACTTCTTCCACCGCTTCTTCTCGCACCAGCCGGACCTCAACTACGAGAACCCGGCCGTGCGCGAGGAGATCATGTCGGCGCTGCGGTTCTGGCTGGACCTCGGCATCGACGGCTTCCGCCTCGACGCGGTGCCGTACCTCTTCGCCGAGGAGGGCACCAACTGCGAGAACCTCCCGCAGACGCACGCGTTCCTGAAGTCGGTGCGCGCCGAGATCGACGCGCACTACCCGGACACGGTGATCCTCGCCGAGGCGAACCAGTGGCCCGAGGACGTCGTCGACTACTTCGGCGACTACGACAAGGGCGGGGACGAGTGCCACATGGCGTTCCACTTCCCCGTCATGCCGCGCATCTTCATGGCCGTGCGCCGCGAGTCGCGCTACCCGGTCTCGGAGATCCTGGCCAAGACCCCGCAGATCCCGGCCCACGCCCAGTGGGGCATCTTCCTGCGCAACCACGACGAGCTGACCCTGGAGATGGTCACCGACGAGGAGCGCGACTACATGTACGCGGAGTACGCGAAGGACCCGCGGATGCGCGCCAACATCGGCATCCGCAGGCGCCTCGCGCCGCTCCTCGACAACGACAGGAACCAGATCGAGCTGTTCACCGCGCTGCTGCTGTCGCTGCCGGGCTCGCCGATCCTGTACTACGGCGACGAGATCGGCATGGGCGACAACATCTGGCTCGGCGACCGCGACGCGGTGCGCACGCCGATGCAGTGGACCCCCGACCGGAACGCGGGCTTCTCCTCCTGCGACCCCGGCCGGCTGTTCCTGCCGACGATCATGGACCCGGTGTACGGGTACCAGGTGACCAACGTCGAGGCCGCCATGAGCAGCCCGGCGTCGCTGCTGCACTGGACGCGGCGGATGGTGGAGATCCGCAAGCAGAACCACGCCTTCGGCCTCGGCACGTACAGCGAGCTGCCGTCGTCGAACCCGTCCGTCCTCGCGTTCCTGCGCGAGTACGGCGACGACCTGGTGATGTGCGTGAACAACTTCTCGCGCTTCTCGCAGCCGACCGAGCTGGACCTGCGCGCGTGGACGGGGCGCGTGCCCGTGGAGCTGATCGGCGGCGTGCGGTTCCCGCCGATCGGGGAGCTGCCGTACCTGCTCACGCTGGCGGGGCACGGCTTCTACTGGTTCCGGCTCCGTAAAGGGACCGAGCAGTAGGACGTAACAGGAACGGGAGAGGCTTACCCCCGGTGGTCCGGGGGTAAGCGTTTCCCTGTCCCCCAGTTCTACCCAAAGCACTCCATATGTGTTACGGGCCTCACCCGCTCGGTCGGTCCTTCACGACACGTCCCGCACCACGGGGCTTCGATCGCCGCAATCCGGGACACTTCGCCACATATTTTCGTGCCCGGGGAAAGGACGCCATGTCGGACAGCTCCTCACCCCGGACGGTTCCGGCGCGCCTCCCGCTCGCCACCGCGCCGCAGGCCAGCGATCTGCTGCGGTCCCTCACGGGACTGCTCGCACGCTGGATGCCACGGCAGCGGTGGTTCGCGGGCAAGGGCCGTCCGCTGAACTCACTGACCCTCGTCTCCGCCACCGAGCTGCTTCCCTGCACCGGCGGCGGCCCCATCCCCGGGCTGCTGCACCTGCTGGTGCGCACCCGGCTCGGCGGCCAGGAGGGCGCCTCCTCCGGCGGCGACTGCTACCAGCTGCTGCTGGGCGTACGCCCCACCCTGCCGCCCACCCTCGGCCCCGCCCTCGTCGGCCGCCCCACCGAGGGCCCGTTGCGCGGGAAGGCCGTCTACGAGGCGCTGCACGACGCGCGGCTCGCCGCCCTCCTGCTGGAGCGGCTGCGGGCCCCTGGACGGCTCGGCGGCCTCACGTTCGGCCGCGCGCCCGGCTCGGCCATCCCCTCGGGCCTGGCCGCACGCGTCCTGACCGGCGAGCAGTCCAACACGTCGGTCGTGTACGGCGAGACGCACATCCTCAAGCTCTTCCGCCGCGTCAGCCCCGGCGTCAACCCGGACCTCGAACTGCCGCTCGCCCTCGCCGAGGCGGGCTCGGACCGCGTGCCCGCGCCGTCCGCCTGGTTCGAGGCGACGCCACCGCCCCCGCCGCAGCAGGCCCGTGAGAAGGGCGGCGGCGCGGCCGACGAGCCGATGACCCTCGGCGTGCTCGCCCCGTTCCTCGCCGGCTCGTCCGACGGCTGGCAGCTCGCCCTGCGCTCCCTGGCGGAACGCACCGACTTCACCGGCTCGGCCCGCTCCCTCGGCCGCGCCACCGCCGAGGTGCACACGGCGCTCGCCGCCGTCCTGCCCACCGTGCGCCTCGGCCGCGAGCAGCTCGAACGGATCGCCGCCGCCATGGGCAGGCGGCTCGACGAGGCGGCCGAGGCCGTGCCCGCGCTGCGCCCGTACCGCGCCGGGCTGCACCGGTCGTTCGACACCGTCGGCGAGTTCGCGCGGCGCGGCGGCACCTGCGTCGCGCAGCGGCTCCACGGCGACCTGCACCTCGGGCAGGTGCTGCACACCCCGGAGAGCGGCACGTGGCACCTGATCGACTTCGAGGGCGAGCCCGCCAGGCCGCTCGCCGACCGCCGCAGGCCGGGACCGCCGGTCCGCGACATCGCCGGAATGCTCCGCTCGTTCGACTACGCGGCCTGCCAGCACCCGGCGGGCGGCCCCTGGGTGGACAGCTGGTCGCGCGCCAACCGCGCCGCCTACTGCCAGGGCTACGCCGAGGCGGGCGGCCAGGACCCGATGGGCCAGCTCGACCTGCTGCGCGCCTACGAGACGGACAAGGCGATCTACGAGGTCCTGTACGAGGCCAGGCACCGCCCCGCCTGGCTGCACGTCCCGATGGCGGCCGTCCGCCGCCTCGCCGCAGCGCCCGGCTGAGCACCGGACGCCGGGCGCCCGCCCCCACCGCGTGCCCGCGCCGGACGGCGTGGCCGCTCCCCCGCCAGACCCGACCCCCCAGGAGCCGCGCTGTGCCTTCCGTGCCTTCCGTGCCCGCCGCGCCCACCGCGCTGTCCGCCGACGACCGGACCCGTCTCCTCTCCGGCGCCCACCACGATCCGCACGCGCTGCTCGGGGCGCACCCCGAGCCCGGCGGTGCCCTGCGGGTGCGCGCGCTGCGCCCCGGCGCGCGCGGGGTGAGCGTCCTGGGCACGCCGCTGCGTTCCGAGGGCGACGGCCTGTTCTCCGGGGTCGTGCCACTGGAGGCCGGGGCGCGCGGCGTCCCGGCGTACGAACTTGAAGTCACGTACGGGGACGGTGACGTGCGCCGCCAGCAGGACCCGTACCGCTTCCTGCCCGCGCTCGGGGGCTTCGACCTGCACCTGATCGGCGAGGGGCGGCACGAGCGGCTGTGGGACGCGCTCGGCGCCAGGGTGATGACGCACCAGGGCGTGCGCGGGACGCGGTTCACCGTGTGGGCGCCGAACGCGCGGGGGGTCCGCGTCGCCGGGGACTTCAACGGGTGGGACGGCGGGGCGCACCCGATGCGGTCGCTGGGCTCGTCCGGGGTGTGGGAGCTGTTCGTGCCGGGCGTGAGCGCGGGGACGCTGTACAAGTTCGACATCTGCCGCCCCGACGGCGGGCACACCCTGCGCGCCGACCCCATGGCGCGGCGCACGGAGCGCCCGCCCGCCACCGCGTCCGTCGTCGAGGAGAGCACGTACACCTGGGGCGACGCGGCGTGGATGAACGCGCGGGCGGGGCGGCACTGGCACGCGGAGGCGATGTCGGTCTACGAGCTGCACCTCGCGTCGTGGCGGCCAGGCGCGACCTACCGGACCCTGGCCGAGGAGCTGCCCGCATACGTCTCCGACCTCGGCTTCACGCACGTCGAGCTGATGCCCCCGGCGGAGCACCCGTTCGGCGGCTCCTGGGGCTACCAGGTGACGGGCTACTACGCGCCGACCGCCCGGCTGGGCACGCCCGACGACTTCCGCCACCTCGTGGACTCCCTGCACCGGGCCGGGATCGCGGTGCTGATCGACTGGGTGCCGGGGCACTTCCCGAAGGACGAGTGGGCGCTCGCGCGGTTCGACGGCACGCCCTGCTACGAGCACCCGGACCCGCGCCGCGCCGAGCACCCCGACTGGGGGACGCTGGAGTTCGACCTCGGGCGCCGCGAGGTGCGGAACTTCCTGGTGGCCAACGCGGTCTACTGGTGCGAGGAGTTCCACGTGGACGGGCTGCGCGTGGACGCCGTGGCCTCGATGCTGTACCTCGACTACTCGCGCGAGGACGGCGAGTGGCTGCCCAACGAGCACGGCGGGCGGGAGAACCTGGACGCGGTCGCGTTCCTCCAGGAGATGAACGCGACGGTCTACCGGCGCGCGCCGGGCGTCGTCACCGTCGCCGAGGAGTCCACCGCCTGGGACGGCGTCACCCGGCCCACGGACCAGGGCGGCCTCGGCTTCGGCTTCAAGTGGAACATGGGCTGGATGCACGACTCGCTGGTCTACATGTCCAAGGACCCGGTGCACCGGGCCTGGCACCACGGCGACATCACGTTCTCGATGGTCTACGCGTACTCCGAGAACTACGTGCTGCCCATCTCGCACGACGAGGTGGTGCACGGGAAGGGCGCGCTGGTCGCGAAGATGCCGGGCGACTGGTGGCGGCAGCGGGCGGACCTGCGGGCGTACCTCGGCTTCATGTGGTCGCACCCGGGGAAGCAACTGCTGTTCATGGGCCAGGAGTTCGCGCAGGGCGCGGAGTGGTCGGAGGCGGAGGGGCCGCAGTGGTGGGTGCTGGACGACAGCTGGCCGGCCGCCGGTGACCACCGCGGCGTGCAGCGGCTCGTACGGTCGCTGAACACCGTCTACCGCGCGACGCCCGCGCTGTGGGAGCTGGACACCGACCCGGCGGGCTTCCGCTGGCTGCTCGCCGACGCGGCGGGCGACAACGTCCTCGCCTTCACGCGGCACGCGGCGGACGGCACCCCGCTGCTCGTCGCCTGCAACTTCTCCCCCGTCGTGCGGCACGACTACCGGCTCACGCCGCCAGGGCAGGCGCCCGGCTGGACCGAGGTGCTCAACACGGACGACCTCGCGTACGGCGGCAGCGGCGTCACCAACCCCGGGCCGCTGAAGGCCGACGCGGCGGGCGCGCTGTCGCTGACGCTGCCGCCGCTGGCGACGGTCTGGCTGCGGCCCGCCTGACGCGGCACCCGGCCCGGCGGCGGGTGCGCCGGGCCGGTGGCGTGCGTCAGACCAGCGCCTCGCGGTAGTACGGGTCCACGACGGTGCCCGTACGGGTCGCCTCGTCCCACGTGTAGACCTCGCGGCCGTCCACGAAGACGTTCAGCGCGCGGCTCATCACGTCCAGCGGGTCGCCCGACCAGATGACGACATCGCCGTCCAGTCCCGGCTTGAGCGAGCCGACCCGGTCGTCCAGGCCGAGGATCTCGGCGGGGTTGGCGGTGATGGTGCGCAGCGCCACGTCGCGGTCCAGGCCCTCCTTGACCGCCAGGGTCACCTGGTGGACGAGGAAGTTGATCGGCACGACGGGGTGGTCGGTGGTGATGGCGACCTTGACCCCGGCGCGGGCGAGGATGCCCGGGTTGGCGAGGGTGCGCTCGCGCAGCTCGACCTTGCTGCGGGTGGTGAACAGCGGGCCGCTGATCACCGGCACGTCGCGGCGGGCGATCTCGTCGGCCAGCAGGTGGCCCTCGGTCGCGTGGTTGATGACCACGCGGTAGCCGAACTCGTCGGCCAGGCGCAGCGCCGTGGAGATGTCGTCCGCGCGGTGCGTGTGCTGGCACCAGGGCAGCTCGCCGTCCAGGACCTTGACCAGGACCTCCAGGGTGGGGTCGTGCTCGAACGGCTTGCCCTCACTCGCGGCGTACTCGCGCTTGGCGCGGTAGTCCCGCGCCTTGCCGAACGCGTCCCTGATGACGGCGGTGACGCCCTGGCGCGTGGACGGCAGCTGCTTCTTGTCGCCGTAGACGCGCTTCGGGTTCTCGCCCAGCGCGCTCTTCACGCTGACGGGCTGGCGGATCAGCATCTCGTCCACGCTGCGGCCCCAGCACTTGAGGGCGACGGTCTGGCCGCCGATGGGGTTGCCGGAGCCGGGCTTGATGACGGCGCTGGTCACGCCGCCCGCGAGGGCGTCCTTGAAGCCGGTGTCGGCCGGGTTGATGGCGTCCAGGGCGCGCATGCGGGCGCCGACCGGGTCCGTCATCTCGTTGGTGTCGTTGCCGGCCCAGCCCTCGCCCTCCTCGTGGATGCCGATATGGCCGTGCGCCTCCACGAAACCGGGGACCACCCAGCGGCCGGCCGCGTCGACCGTCCGCACGCCCTCGGGGACGTCCACCTCGGCGTCGGGACCCACGGCGGCGATCTTGCCGTCGATGATGAGCACGGTGCCGCCGTCGATGGGGTCGCCGGTGACGGGGACGACATGACCTGATCTGATCGCAATATCCATGGCCACTGAACCTATCCCACGGTGCCCTTTGCAGGGGATGGGTAACGGTCCGGCCCCCGCCGTCCACCGCCGCCTCCGGCCGCGCCCTGCCCGACGGCCGCCGCCCGACGGCCTTTTCCGGCCATGGGCGGGCCCGGGGAACGTGACGGCTGGGACGCGTGTGACGGTTATCACCTCCCCGCGCCCGGTGCCGCCCCCGGCCTAGACTGCGGCGGTGATCGGCTACGACGACATCGAGGCCGCCACCCGGCGCGTCACGGGCGGCACGCGCCCCGTGGCACTGGCGCACGCCGGTGAGCGGCTCTGGTTCGCGCTGGAGTTCCTCCAGCACACCGGCACGTTCAAGGCGCGCGGCGCGCTCAACTTCACGGCGGCGCACCGGGAGTCGGGCACCATCCCGGCGGCGGGCTTGACCATCGCGTCCGGCGGCAACGCGGGCCTCGCCTGCGCGTGGGCGGCCGGGCGGCAGGGCGTTCCCGCGACGGTGTTCGTCCCCGAGACCGCGCCCGGGGTGAAGGTCGCGCGCCTGCGGCGCCTGGGGGCGGACGTGCGCCGGGTGGGGCGCGAGTACGCGGAGGCCGCGGAGGCGTGCGCGGCGTTCACGGCGGCGAACGGCGCGCTGGGGTCGCACGCGTACGACGATCCGCTGATCGCCGCCGGGGCCGGCACGCTGCTGCCGGAGATCCTCGCGGCCCGCCCCTCGATCGGCACGGTGGTCGTCGCGGTGGGCGGCGGCGGGCTGTTCGCCGGGGTCGCCGCGGCGGCGGAGCGGCACGGCGTGCGCGTCGTCGCCGTCGAACCGGAGGGCAGCCGGGCCCTGAACGCGGCGCTGGAGGCGGGGGCGCCGGTGGACGTGCCCGTACGGTCGGTCGCGGCAGACTCGCTGGGCGCGCGCCGCGTCTCGGCCGAGGCGCTGCACTGGGCGCGCCGCCCGCACACGACATCGGTGCTCGTGCGGGACCAGGACATCACCGCCGCCAGGCGGCTGTTGTGGGACGAACACCGGATCGCGGTCGAGCACGGCGCCGCGGCGGCGTACGCGGGGGCGTTGTCCTCGCCTTCCCCGGCCGAGACGTGCGTGGTCCTGTGCGGCGCGAACACGGACCCGTCCGACCTGGCGTGACGGGCGGCGGTCAGTCGCCGTCGCGCGAGAGCTGGAGGGCGTAGACCCCGAGCGCCTCCTTCTCCGGCGGGTAGATCTCCCGCAGCGCGGACAGCACCGCCTCGCGATCCGCGCCGGGACCGCCCACGGCGGCGGGGTCCTCGGCGTCGAGCAGCTCGGCGAACGAGGCGTACGCGGCGACGCGCACGACGCGCGTGCGCCGCGTGGCGTGGTCGGCGGTCAGGTACAGCAGGTCGCCCGGCGCGATGCGGCGGATCTTCGGATGGCCCACGCGGACCTCGACCGTCTTCAACCCCCGCCCCACGAGGTCGAACCAGACCTTGCGGATGCTGAGGAGGTGCTCACGCGCGGCGGGAGCGGGAGGAGTGGCCATCGCAGGAGACTGCCCTTCGGGCTCGGCGGGAGAGGCGGGGCCACCCGGCGCGGAAGCAGCCCCTCCTCCACTTCTGCCCGCCACCTTCCGCACGGACACAAGGACCCGAAGCACCACAACCCCCCGCACGCCCCACCGCACACCCCCCGGCGCACACGCCACCGCTCACCCGCGGCGCCGACCGTGCCGCGCTGCCGCGCCATTCGGCCTTCCTGGACTCACACCCCATGGACTAGGATCACCGAAGGTGATCATTCCGACACAGGGGGGGTGTTGGCTGTGGCCCGTGCGTCCGACTGGAGTCCGGTGGGGATGGACTCGGACCCGACACCGGGTGATCCGGAGGAAGTCCGCGCGCTGGCGGACGAGTTACAGGCGTTCTCCGACGATGTCGCCGAGGCGCTGGGCAAGGTCCGGAGTCTCGCCTCCGACCGCGCGGTGCAGGACTGGGCGGGGCTTTCCGCCGACGCGTTCCGCAACGAGTTCGACGGCGTGCCGGGCAACCTGGAGAAGCTGCGGGACTCCTACGACTTATGCGCGCAGGCACTCCATACGTACTGGCCCACGTTGCAGACCGCGCAGGGCCAGGCGGACCGCGCCCTGGACCGGGCCATCGCGGCGCAGGCCGACCTCACCGCCGCGCAAGGCTCGTTGGGCAGCGCGCAGAACTGGGTCGGACGGGCCGGGGACGAGGCTGAGCGCCTCCAGCGCGAAGGGGAACGGGCGGGCGCGCCGCCGCCGGACGAGGCGCAGGTGCGCGCCGCCACCCGCGACCGCCAGGCGGCGAACAAGGCCCGCGACGCCGCACAGGCCCGCGTCGACACCGCACAGGACTCCCTCGACGCCGCCCGTGAACTCGCGCGCCAGGCCAGGGAAACACGCGAGGAAGCCGCACGACAGGCAGCCCGCGACATCGACGAGGCGTCCGACGCCGGTATCCACAACCGCAAGTGGTGGCAGGACGCCGTCCACTGGGTCACCGAGAACTGGGACTCGATAGTCGAGGTATGCAAGATCGTCGTCGCCGTCCTCGGCGTCGTCGTGATGATCATCGGCGGGCCCCTCGCGTGGGTTGTCCTCGCCGCCGCACTCGTCGTCCTGACCGATACCCTCATCAGATACGCACGCGGCGAAGCGGGCCTCCTCGACGTCGCGTTCGCGGCTTTGGACTGCATTCCGGGCATGAAGGGCCTCACCACGCTCGGCGGCCTCGCCCGCGGCCTCCGCGGCGGCCTCACCGCCGCAAGGGGCGGCCTCCGGGGCATGGCCGCCGCGCTACGTCGCGTCGGAAGCAGGTCCAGGCCGCCGACCGGGCCCATCCACGCCGGCTCGATGAGCCCGGCCGAAGCCGAGCGATTCATCGACGCCAATTACCCGTGGCTGCGGGACGTGAACAACACCGGACATCCCGGCTATACCGATAACTGTTCCAATTGCGTTGTCACGGTCGATCGCAGGCTCGACGGTATCGAGGTGGGCGCAGCCCCTCTCCCTGGAGGCCAATGGCCCAACCAGCGCGCACTGGGCGCAGAAGGCATCAGCTATCAGCTCGTGAACAACTACGACGAAATCACGGAAGACTTAATCCGCAGAGGAGTGGGCTCCAGGAGCATCGTGTACATTGGCAGATCGGATAGCGCCCACGTCTTCAACGCGATCAACACCCCTCATGGAGTCGTCTACTTGGATGGCCAATCGGGCCAGTTGGCGCAATTGGAAGAAGGGGTGACCATAGCCCACCTGCCATACCGATAGCACGGAATCGATGAAGGAGAAAGCATGCCGCTTGAGGAAGCACTGGAGATTGCGCAAGCATTTCTACAAAAGGTCTACAAGTACAACGACTACACCTTCGTAATGTTGCCGGAGCTTTCTCAGGAGTACCGGAAATTCTGGACAGTGCGATTTGACACCCAGGAACACATCGACACCGGCGACATGACCAAGGCCCCGATGGTACGCCTGCTCGTGGTGCCCAAAGACGGCTCGTCGCCGCTGTGGCCACCATCGGCCCGGCCCACGAGTGACTTCATCGCCAAACTGGACGCCGAACCGTGAGCGACACCGGTACGAGAATGCTCGACGACGCGGTGCGGGCCGCGACCGACTTCCTGGAAAGCGTCTTCGCGGACGAGGGCTACACCTTGGTCATGCTTCCCGAGCTGTCCGAAGAACACCGGACGGCCTGGACCGTGGTGTTCGACACCCAGGAGCACATCGGCACGGGTGACATGACCAAGGCACCTTTTACGCGCGTACTCGCCGTCCCCAAAGACGGCTCGCAGCCGCGCTTTCCGCCCACCATGGGATCTTTTACCGAGTTCCTGGAAAGCTTGGAGGCCGAGCAGTGAGTGATCTCCGGCAGCGCGCCGAGCAGTGGTTGGAGCAGACCTACCGTGGCCGGGTCACGGTGGTCGGCTCGAAGCCACTCCGCAAGACGGCGGGGACCTGGCTCTTCGCCTGTGCCCCGGCCGGGCAGGGTGGGGAGGCCATGCTCAACGCCTCGCTCGCCGTGCCCAAGAACGGTTCCGCCCCGTTCCACCCCGCGACCGACGATCCGCAGGCCGACCTCGCGGCCTTCGACGCCGCGCCCGGTCCCCGCGATCCCCTCGCCCAGGCCCGGCGCACCAACGCCCGTGGTTGCGTCCTGGCCATGCACGCGGCGCTCGGTGGCGCCAAGGCGACGCCGCTGCCGTGGCGGCCGGAGCACGAGAACCCGGGGTGGTGGGGACGGCTGGTACGCCAGTTCGCGCCGCACGCCGAGGTGGCGTCCTGTGCGAGCTGGGCCGAACTGACCACCGTGGTCGAGTCGTACGGCCCCGACGCGCGCGGACTCGTATGGATACGCCGCGAGTCGCGCGGCACCGAGTCCACCGGCCATCTCCTCTACGCCCACCACAACAACGGCCAGGTGGCGCTCATCGACCCCACGGTGGGCCGGCTGGGCCGGCTGGAACAGGAAGGTGTCCGCGCGCTCACCCTCGCGGTGGCGCCCGGCGTCGGCCGTACGCCCATGCCCGCCGGTCCGACGTGGCAGGCGCACGCCGCGAGTTTCGACGCCGCCGTCGCCAAGGCCGAGGCGTGGCTGCGGGAGGCCTACGGCGACGAGGTGGCGCTGCTCGCGCCGCACCCCTCGGACGAGGGACCGCGTGGCTGGCTCTTCGCCTGCAACACGGTGAGTTCCGCCAGGTCGGGCGACTGGGCGGACGGCATGCTGGACGCCGCCCTGGTCGTCCCGAAGGACTCGGCACAGCCCTTCGCCCTGCCCAACTCCGCGCCCTGGCCCTGGCTCCGCCAGTGGCAGGCGGGCGGATCACCGACCCCCGCGCCTCCGCGACCGGGGCCCGCCGCCTGGCTCGCGCCGACGATGCGCCGGCTCGGCGACATCGTCTCGTCCACGTACCACACGGACTGGCAGTCGCTGACCGCGGAACTCGCGGGCTTCCCCGAAGGCTCCAGGGCGCTGGTGTGGCTGCGCAGGAGCGACTTCCGCGGCCGTGAGTCCGTGGGCCTGCTGCTCAACGCGACGTGCACGGCCGACGGCATCGCCCTCATCGACAGCACGACGGGAGAGTCGGCCCGTCTGGAGACAGAGGGCGTACGGGCACTGCACCTGATCAGATACCGCTGACCGACGCCGGACGCCTCGACACGGGGTAACGCCCAGGCGGAATACGGGTTTCCGGTGAACGGGAAGGCGTCGAGTCGTAGACTTCGGCGACGTGTGGCGACGGTGTCCGGCCGACTGGGTTGAAGAGTAGGTAGAGCGAAAGTCCTTGAAGCTGGCTGAAGAAATTCAGGGCCACACGGCCCGGGTGATTCCTGGCTATGACCCCGCCCCGGAAATAGCGGTCACGCTCGCCGAGTACAACGAGCACCAGAACCAGAAGGGGCGGCAGAAGTCCAAGGCTGCCGCCAAGGCCTCGTAGGAACGCGCGGACGCTCTCGACAACCGGCTAGCCCTATTGGAGAACTCAGCCAAGATCGAGGCGAGAAGGGAAATCGTCCCAACCGGTCGCACGTATGCCGACGAATGGCACGCTGCCGACACGGCGGGCAAGCGCGCAATGCTCGTTGACGCCGGAGCACGGCTCACGGTGAAGCGGGGCACTCGGGGCGGTTGGCGGAAGCTGGACGAATCCCGCGTGCAAGCCGCGCAAGACCTTCTCGCGCTCGGTGTGGAAGAAGTCGGCGGAGACCGAACGCGGACATTCGGCAGGGGAAGCAGGGGTGCCGCGCCGACGATCGCAGATCTCTGCGGACGCGGACAGAGGACGACTGGCTGACCATCGCCCGATACGTTCGGCACGCGGCGAACAAGGTCGGCCCTCAGCTTCCGCTCTGCCTGCCCGGTGAACCGGAAGAGTGTGGGCGAAGCGCTCAACAGCATGTACTCGCGCGGTCTGCGGCGCTCAAGGCTGCCGCGCACCACATCATCGAGCAGTCAGCCCCGAGCAAGGCGCGTGCGGCGCATGTCGCCGGACCCCTGTACCAACGGCGTCTCGGTGAGCTTCGGGCTCAACGCCCCGTGAGTGCACCTCGCTGACCAGCCAACGCCAGTCACGGCCCCGTTCATGCGCTCCCCCTGGTGGCGCGTGGGCGGGGCTTCCGCATGTCCTGAGCTGCCCATATCCTCAGAACCGGTAGTCAGGAGTGTTGGGGTCCGACAGGACCGCCCAGCCCGTGCCGTCCGGGTTGCGGTGGTCGGCGGTGAGGGGCGCGCCGAGGGCCAGGAGACGTTCGACCTCGGCCTCGCGGGTCGTGTCCGGGCGCAGGCACAGGTGCAGGCGGTTCTTGGCGGTCCTCGGCTCAGGCACCTGGTTGAAGTGGCGGACCGGCCCCTCCGCGAGCAGCACCTGCGTCTCCGGGTCGCCCGGCCGGTCGTCCGGGTTGACAGGGCAGCCGGTGACCCGGCTCCGGAATCGCGCGAGACCGTAGGCGTCCGCGCAGTCGATCGCGATGTTCTGCACCACTGAGACCATGCGCCCGAGCCCGCCCCGGACGCCACGCGCCGCGCCACCCCGTTTCCGCACCGCCCGCGTGCGCCCCGAGCGGCCGGTGCGACACTGGCCCGGTGCAGGTCGGCATTCTCGGGCCACTCGAAGTGGCCTCCTCCCAGGGACGACCGGTCGCCGTCACCGGCGGGCGGCTGCGTACGCTGCTCACCCGGCTGGCGCTCGACGCCGGGCGGACGGTGCGCGGCGAGACGCTCGTGGACGCGCTGTGGGGCGGCGGGGAGGTCCCCGGCGACCAGGCGAACGCGCTCCAGTCCCTCGTCTCACGCCTGCGCCGCGCCCTGCCGGACCCCGGGCTGATCGTCTCCGCGCCCGGCGGCTACCGGCTGGCCGTGCCGCGGGACGCCGTGGACGCCGTCCGCTTCGAGCGGCTGGCCGACGAGGGCCGCCGCGCGCTGGCCGCGGGCGACACCGCCGAGGCCGTCACCGCGCTGCGCGCCGCGCTGGCCCTGTGGCGCGGGCCTGCGCTCGCCGACGCGGCCGACGCGCCGTTCGCCGCCGCGCCCGCGACCCGCCTGGAGGAACTGCGGCTCGCCGCCCGCGAGGACCTGTACGACGCCGAGGTGACGGCGGGCCGCGCCGCCGCCGTCGTCGCCGGTCTTGAGGAGCTGGCCGCCGCCCACCCCCTGCGGGAGCGCCCCCGCGCCCTGCTGATCCGCGCCCGCTACGCGACCGGCGGCCAGGCCGAGGCGCTGGGCGCGTACGAGGAGTACCGGGCGCTGCTCGCCGACGAGCTGGGCGTCGACCCCTCCCCCGAGCTGCGCGGCCTGCACCTGTCCGTCCTGCGCGCCGACAGCGGCCTGGCCCCCGCCGCGCCCCCGCCCCAGGCGCCCGTACCGGGCAACCTCCGCTCGGCCCTGACCAGCTTCATCGGCCGCGAGGAGGAGCTGGGCCTCATCGCGAAGCGGCTGGACGAGTCCCGGCTCGTCACGCTCGTCGGCCCCGGCGGCGCCGGGAAGACGCGGCTGGCCGCCACGACGGCGGCCGGGCTGTCCGAGGGCTTCCCCGGCGGCGCGTGGCTGGTCGAGCTGGCGCCGGTGACCGACTCCGACGACGTGCCGCAGGCCGTGCTGGACGCGCTGGGCCGCCGCGTCACCGGCGTACTGGAACGGCCGCGGCCGCCCGGCTCCGCCGCTCCCCCGCGCGACGCGCTGGGGATGCTGACGGAAGTGCTCGCCGCCGCGCCGACCCTCCTCGTGCTCGACAACTGCGAGCACCTGGTGGACGCCGCCGCCCGCCTCGCCGACCACCTCCTCGGCCACTGCCCCGGGCTGCGCGTCCTCGCGACCAGCCGCGAACCGCTCGGCATCACCGGCGAGTCGCTGTCCCCCGTGCCGCCGCTCTCGACGCCGGGACCCGGCGCGACACCGGACGAGGCGCTGGCCAGCGCCGCCGTACAGCTGTTCGCCGACCGGGCCGCCGCCGTCCGGCCGGGGTTCACGGTGCACGAGGAGAACGTCGCCGCCGTCACCGAGATCTGCCGCCGCCTCGACGGCCTCCCCCTCGGCATCGAGCTGGCCGCCGCACGGCTGCGCGCCATGGAGCCGGCCCACCTCGCCACCCGCCTCGACGACCGCTTCCGGCTCCTCACCGGCGGCAGCCGCACCGCCCTGCCGCGCCACCGCACGCTGCACGCGGTCGTCGCGTGGAGCTGGGAGCTGCTGACGGACGCCGAACGCGACCTGGCCGCCGCGCTCGCCGTCTTCCCCGGCGGCATCACGCCCGAGACGGCCGAGGGCGTGTGCGGCGTCCCGGCGGACGACGTGCTCGACCTGCTGCTGTCCCTCGCCGACAAGTCGCTGCTCCAGCCCGCCGAGGCCGACGAGCCGTCGGACGGGCCGCGCTTCCGGATGCTGGAGACGCTGCGCGAGTACGGCGTCGAGCGGCTGACGGCGGACGGGCGGCTGCGCACCGTGCGGGACGCGCACGCCGCGTACTTCCTGCGGCTCGCCGAGACCGCCGAGCCGCACCTGCGCAGCGGTGGGCAACTGCCCTGGATCAAGCTGCTGATGGCCGAACGGGACAACCTGCTCGCCGCCCTGCACCACTCCACCGGCACGGGCGACGCCGAAACCGCCGTCCGGCTGTGCGCCGCGCTCGCGCTCTACTGGACGATGCGCGGCACGCACGGGGAGGCCGCGAACTGGATGAGCGCCGCCCTCGACATCCCCGGCGACCCGCCGCTGGAACCGCTGGCGGTCGTGCTGGGCGTCGGCGTGATCAACATCGCCTCGACCGGCGACCCGCGCGACGCGCACCGCTACGTCGTCCGGCTGCGCCGCGCGCTCGACGCGCTGGGCGAGCGCGCCGACCGGCACCCGGTGATCGCCGTGTTCAAACCGGGCCTGGCCTTCTTCGAAGCGTGGAACAGCGAACGGCGGCGCCCCCCGGACGTCCCGCTCGACCACCCCGAGCCGTGGACGCGCGCGATGCTGCGGCTGATGCGCGCCGCGATCCGGGAGAACGAGGGCGAGCCGGGGGGCATGCGGGAGGACCTGGAGGTGGCGGTGGCCGCGTTCCGCGAGGTCGGCGACCGCTGGGGACTGTCGATGGCGCTCACGTCCCTCGGCGAGCTGAACCGTTACTCCGGCGACGACGACACGGCCGCCGCCTGCCTGGAGGACGCGATGCGGCTGATGGACGAGCTGCACACCGAGTCCGACGCCGAGCACCTGCGCGTACGGCTCGCCGTGCTGCACGGCGAGCGCGACGACGTGGCGCGCGCCGAGGAGGAGCTGGAGCGGTACCGCCGGGAGGCGGAGCAGCGCGGCGAGGTCTTCGTCGTCGTGCTGGCGCGCCAGGCGCTCGGCGACATCCACCGGCGTGCGGGGCGCCTCACGCGCGCGCGGGAGGAGTACGAGGCCGCCGGGGCGCTGCTGGAACAGCGCTCCTTCGTGCAGCCGCAGCTCAGCGCGGCGGTGCGCTGCGGGAAGGCGGCGGTCCTGCTGGAACTGGACGGGGCCGTCGACGAGGCGGCCCGCCAGGTGGCGCAGGCGCTGCGGGACGGGGAGTCCGTCTGGGACATGCCGGTCATCGGCATGGTGGGCACCGCGCTCGCCGGGGTGACCGAGGCGCGGGGCGACCTGACCGCCGCCGCCGAACTGCTCGGCGCGTCCGAGGCGGTGCGCGGCCTCCCGTACGCCTCGAACCCGGACATCGCCCGGTTCACCGCGCGGCTGCGCGGGGAGCTGGGCGACGCCGGGTTCGAGGCGGCGTACGCGGTGGGGGCCGCCCTGTCGCGCACCGAGGCGCTGACACGGCTACGCCTTGCGGCGGTAGGCCCGGACGGCAAGTGGGAAGAACACGGCGAACAGGCCGGCTGACCACAGCAGCGTCGTCGTGACGGGTCCGGCGACCGGGCCGCCGTTCAGCAGGCCGCGGGCGGCCTCCATGACGTCCGTCACCGGGTTGGCCTTGACCCACCACTGGAGCCAGCCGGGCAGGCTCTCGGTGGGGGTGATCATGTTCGTGCCGAAGGTCAGCGGGAACATCGCGAGGAACATGATGCCCTGCACCGCGCCCGCCTCACGGGCCACGACGCCGAGCAGCACCGAGGCCCAGATCAGCGAGAACGCGAACAGCATCACCAGCAGGCAGGCCGCCAGCGCGGACAGCGGGTCGGTCCCTATGCGGTAGCCGAGCGCCGTGCCGAAGCCGAGCAGGACGGCGATGCAGACGACGAAGCGGACCATGTCGCCGAGCACCGAGCCGAGCAGGGGCGCCGAGCGGGCGATGGGGAGGCTGCGGAAGCGGTCGAAGACGCCCTTCTTGATGTCGGTGTTGAGGTTCACGCCGGTGCTCACGGTCGCGAAGATCACGGTCTGCACCATGATCGCCGGGAGCAGGAAGCGCAGGTACTCCGAGGTGGAGCCGGAGACGGCGCCGCCCAGCAGGTAGACGAACATCACGACGAAGATGACCGGCTGGAGTGTCACGTCGATCAGCTGCTCGGGGGTGCGCAGCGTCTTGATCAGGCTGCGCCGCGCCAGGGTGAGGCTGTGGGTGACGCCGCGCGCGAGCGACGGCTTACGGGGGACGGCGGGGCGGGTGAGGGTGGTGGCGGTCATGCGAGGGCCCCCTTCTTGCTGTCGGTGTCGCTGTCGGTGTCGCTGTCGGTGGGGGCGGGGGTGGCGGTGCCTGTGCCGCCCGTCAGGCTGTGGAAGACCTCGTCGAGGCTGGGCAGCCGCAGCGACAGCTCCATGACCTCGATGCCCCGCTCGGCCAGCCGCGCCACCAGCGGCGGCAGCGCCGCGTCCCCTGTCACGGGAACGCTCAGCACGCCGCGCGCCGGGGAGTCGGGGCGGCCGCCGGTGACGCGTTCGAGCAGGTCGCCGACCTCGCCGAGGCGCGCCAGGTCGAGCGGTCTGACCTGGAGCGTCTGGCCGCCGACGACGGCCTTCAGCTCGTGCGGCGTGCCCTGGGCGATGACCGAGCCGTGGTCGATGACGGCGATCTCGTCGGCCAGCGCGTCGGCCTCCTCCAGGTACTGCGTGGTCAGCAGCACGGTCACCCCGGCGGCGACCTGGTCGCGCACCAGCCCCCACACGTCGTCGCGCTTGGCCGGGTCGAGGCCGGTCGTGGGCTCGTCCAGGTAGACGACCTCGGGGTGGGCGATGAGGCTCGCCGCGAGGTCGAGGCGGCGGCGCATGCCGCCCGAGTACGTGCCGGCCCGGCGTCCGCCGGCGGCGGTCAGGTCGAACTGCTCCAGCAGCTCGGCGGCGCGCGTCCTCGCGTCCTGGCGGGACAGGTCGAGGAGGCGGCCGAGCATGACGAGGTTCTCGACGCCCGTCAGGTCCTCGTCCACCGAGGCGTACTGCCCGGTCAGCCCGATGCGGCGGCGCACCTCCTCGGCGTCGCGCACCACGTCGTACCCCGCCACCTCGGCCTGCCCGCCGTCCGGGCGCAGCAGGGTCGCGAGGATGCGGACGGCGGTGGTCTTGCCCGCCCCGTTGGGTCCGAGGACCCCCAGTACGGTGCCTGGCCTGGCGGCGAGGTCCACCCCGGCCAGTGCCGTGGTGTCCCCGAAGCGCTTGACGAGGCCCGTGGTCCGGAAGGCGTAGGTCATCCCGGGCTCCCCTCTCCTTGTCGCTGGCGTGTGCCTGTGTGCGGTGTGTCCAGGTCACTGTCGCGAAGGGGCCTGTCAGCGTCCGCACAGGGCGCTGACAGCGGCGGGCCCGCCGTGCCAGGGGCTGTCAGCCGATGGCAGAGCGGGCCTGTGCCGGGGGTGTCGGCGGGGGGTCAGAAGACGGCTTCGGTCTCGTCCATGCGGTTCTGCGGGACGGTCTTCAGCTCCATGGTGGCGCTGGCCAGCGGGGTCATGACGATCTCGGTGCCGCGCAGCGCCGTCATCATGCCGAACTCGCCGCGGTGCGCCGCCTCCACCGCGTGCCAGCCGAACCGGGTGGCGAGGACGCGGTCGTACGCGGTCGGGGTGCCGCCGCGCTGGATGTGGCCGAGGATGACGGGCCTGGCCTCCTTGCCGAGCCGGTGCTCCAGCTCGGCGGCGAGCCGGTTGCCGATGCCCGCGAACCGCTCGTGCCCGTACGGGTCGATCTCGCCGCGCTCGTACGGCATGGAGCCCTCGGCGGGGCGGGCGCCCTCGGCGACGCAGATCACCGCGAACTTCTTCCCGCGCGCGAAGCGGTCCTCGACCATCTTGCACAGGTCGTCCACCTGGAACGGGCGCTCGGGCACGCAGATGCCGTGCGCGCCGCCCGCCATGCCGGCCTCCAGCGCGATCCAGCCCGCGTGCCGCCCCATGACCTCGACGACCATGACGCGCTGGTGCGACTCGGCGGTGGTCTTCAGCCGGTCGATGGCCTCGGTGGCGACGCCCACGGCGGTGTCGAAGCCGAACGTGCGGTCGGTGGCGGAGATGTCGTTGTCGATCGTCTTGGGCACGCCGACGACGGGGATGCCCGCGTCGGCCAGCATCCTGGCGGCGGTGAGGGTGCCCTCGCCGCCGATCGGGATCAGGGCGTCCAGGCTGAGCTTGTGCCGGAACGCCTCGGCGTTGGCGCAGGCGTCGCGCAGCCGGTTGCGCTCCAGGCGGCTGGACCCGAGGATCGTGCCGCCGCGCGCGAGGATGCCGCTGACCTCGTTGATGTCCAGTTCGCGGTAGCGGCCTTCGAGCAGGCCCCTGAAGCCGTCCTCGAAACCGATCACCTGGTCGCCGCGGTCGACCACCGCGCGGTGGACGACCGACCGGATCACGGCATTGAGACCGGGGCAGTCACCGCCTGCGGTGAGAACTCCGATTCGCATGGTGGTGCTCTCCTGCTCGCTAGGGACTGGTGCTCGTCGGGAACTGGGATGCCGCGCCTTCGGGGCCGCGGGAATTCTTTCACGGCCGCGGGTGCGCCCGGACGGGGCTTCGCCGATCCGGTCCCACCGCGCGCGTGCCGCCCCCGCGCGGGTACGGTCGGGAAAGACTGCCCGCGGCGCCTCAAGGCGAGCTTGCCACGAGCGGGCCGGGAAGCGAACAGGGAGGGGACCGTGACGCGCAGCGTGTACGTGGCCGGCATCGGCCGGGGCGACGGCCGCCAGGTGATCGAGCTCGGGGTCATGGAGCTGCTCACCCGGCAGGTGGACCGCGTCGGCGTCTTCAGGCCGCTGGCGCACGAGGGCCCCGACCTGGTCTTCGAGCTGCTGCGCGGCCGCTACCGGCTGGCGCAGCCGCCGTCGTCGGCGCGCGGGCTGGCGTACGCGGAGGCCGCCGCGCTGCACGCCGAACACGGCACGGACGAACTGGTCGGCCGCCTCGTGGAGCGCTTCCACGAGGTCGCGCGGGACTTCGAGGTGGTGCTCGTCCTCGGCACCGACTACGCGGACACGCAGCTTCCGGCCGAACTGGCGCTGAACGCGCGGCTGGCGAACGAGCTGGGCGCCCCCGTCCTGCCGGTGATCGCCGGGCCGGGGCAGACCGGCGAGTCGGTCGCCGCCGAGGTGCGGAACGCGCACCACGCCTTCACGTCGCTCGGCTGCGACGTCGTCGCGATGATCGCGAACCGCGTGGCGGCGGAGGAGGCGGCCGCGGCGGAGCGCGAGCTGGACGGCCACCTGCCGGTGCCGGTGTGGGTGCTGCCGGAGGAGCCCGCGCTGGCCGCGCCGACGGTGGCGCAGGTGGCGGACGCGCTGGGCGCCCGGGTGCTGCTGGGCGACGCGACGGGGCTGGCCCGCGACGTGCGGGGCTTCGTCTTCGGCGGCGCGATGCTGCCGACGTTCCTCGGCGCCCTGACGGAGGGCTGCCTGGTGCTGACGCCGGGCGACCGCGAGGACCTGGTGCTGGGCGCGCTCGCCGCGCACTCGGCGGGCTCGCCGCCGGTGGCCGGGGTGCTGCTGACGCTGGACGAGCGGCCCTCGGAGCGGACGATGGCGCTCGCCGGCCGGCTGGCGCCGGGGACGCCCGTGCTGATGGTGCCGGACGGCTCGTTCGACACCGCGGCGGCGCTGTCGGGTCTAGAGGGGAGGCTGACGGCGGGGACGCCGCGCAAGGCGGAGATCGCCCTCGGCCTCTTCGAGACGCGGGTGGACACCGCGGCGCTGACCGAGCGTCTTTCGGTGGCGCGCGGGGACCGGGTGACGCCGATGATGTTCGAGCACGAGCTGATCGAACGGGCGCGCGCCGACCGCCGCCATGTCGTGCTGCCGGAAGGCGAGGAGGAACGCGTCCTGCGCGCCGCCGAGGTCCTGCTGCGGCGGGGCGTGTGCGACCTGACCCTCCTCGGCGACGAGGCGGCGGTCCGCAAGCGGGCGGCCGACCTCGGGCTCGACCTGCGGCTGCTCGGCCCGGACGAACTGCCCGAGGCCGCCTCGCCCGTGCCCTCGGCGCGCGTCGTGGACCCGCGCGTCTCCCCGCTGCGGGAACGATTCGCCGAGACCTACGCGCGCCTGCGCGCCCACCGCGGTGTCACGCACGAACTGGCCTGGGACGTCGTCGCGGACGTCTCCTACTTCGGCACGCTGATGGTCCACGAGGGCCTGGCCGACGGCATGGTGTCGGGCGCGGCGCACTCGACGGCCGCGACGATCAGGCCCGCGTTCGAGATCATCAGGACGAAGCCGGACGCGTCGATCGTCTCGTCCGTCTTCTTCATGTGCCTGGCCGACCAGGTGCTGGTCTACGGCGACTGCGCGGTCAACCCCGACCCGGACGCGGCGCAGCTCGCCGACATCGCCGTGCAGTCGGCGGCGACGGCCGCGCAGTTCGGGGTGACGCCGCGGATAGCCATGCTGTCGTACTCGACCGGCACGTCCGGGTCGGGCGCGGACGTCGACAAGGTGCGCGAGGCGACGGAGCGGGTCCGCCGGTCGCGGCCCGACCTGTCGGTCGAGGGGCCCATCCAGTACGACGCGGCGGTGGAGCCGACGGTGGCGGCGGCGAAGCTGCCGGACTCGGCGGTCGCGGGGCAGGCGACCGTGCTGGTCTTCCCCGACCTCAACACGGGCAACAACACGTACAAGGCCGTCCAGCGCTCGGCGGGCGCCGTCGCGGTCGGCCCCGTCCTCCAGGGCCTGCGCAAGCCGGTCAACGACCTGTCGCGCGGGGCACTGGTGCAGGACATCGTGAACACGGTGGCGATCACCGCCGTGCAGGCGCAGAACGAACGGGGCGGCGCGTCCGGCGCCGCCGCAGGCGAGGAGTCCCCCGCATGACCGAGGCGACACGCGTGCTGGTGCTCAACTCAGGATCGTCGTCGGTGAAGTACCAGCTGATCGACATGGCCGGCCGCCGGCGCCTGGCCACCGGCATCGTGGAGCGGATCGGCGAGCGGTCGGCACGGCTGGTGCACACCCCGGCGGACGGTGGGCGGCGCGAGCGCGGCGGCCCGTTCGCCGACCACCGCGCCGCCCTGCGCGCGGCGGCGGAGGAGCTGGCGGCGGACGGCACGGGCTTCGACTCGCCGGAGCTGGCGGCCGTGGGCCACCGCGTCGTGCACGGCGGGGACGTCTTCAGCGGCCCCGTGGTCGTGGATGACCGGGTGATCGCGGACATCGAGGCTCTGGTGCCGCTCGCGCCGCTGCACAACCCGGGCAACCTCGAAGGCATCAGGACGGCGGCGGCGCTCAGTCCCGGCGTGCCGCAGGTGGCGGTCTTCGACACCGCGTTCCACACGACGATGCCGGAGTACGCGGCGCGGTACGCGATCGACGTGCGCACCGCCGACGCGCACGGCATCCGGCGGTACGGCGCGCACGGCACGTCGCACGCGTACGTCTCGCGCCGTACGGCCGCGCTGCTCGGCCGCGCGCCGGAGGACGTCAACGTGATCGTCCTGCACCTGGGCAACGGCTGCTCCGCCGCCGCCGTGCGGGGCGGCCGGTGCGTGGACACGTCGATGGGCATGACGCCGCTGGAGGGGCTGGTGATGGGCACCAGGTCGGGCGACATCGACCCGGCGGTCGTCCCGTACCTGGCGCGGACGGCGGGCATGTCGCCCGACGAGGTGGACGAGCTGCTGAACAGGCGCTCGGGGCTGCTCGGCCTGTGCGGGGACAACGACATGCGCGAGGTGACGCGGCGGGTGGACGAGGGGGACGGGGCGGCGCGGCTGGCGCTGGACGTCTACACGCACCGGTTGCGCAAGTACATCGGCGGGTACATGGCGGTGCTGGGGCGGGTGGACGCCGTGGTGTTCACGGCCGGGGTCGGCGAGAACTCGGCACCGGTGCGCGCGGCGACGATCGCCGGTCTCGAACCCCTGGGCCTGGCGGTGGACCCCGACCGCAACGCGTCGGCGGAACGCGGCCCCCGGTTCATCTCCCCGCAGTACGCTTCGGTCGCGGTCGCCGTGGTGCCCACGGACGAGGAACTGGAGATCGCGGGCCAGGCATACGATCTGGTCAGCACCTGAATTATTCCACCACGGAACAAAACGATAGGATCGCTTCATGCGCCGTTCCAAAATCGTCTGCACGCTGGGCCCCGCCGTGGACTCGTTCGACCGCCTGAAGGCGCTCGTCGAGGCGGGGATGAACGTGGCCCGCTTCAACTTCAGCCACGGCTCCCACGCGGAACACGAGGAGCGGTACCACCGCGTCCGCAAGGCCAGCGAGGAGACCGGCCGCGCCATCGGCGTCCTGGCCGACCTCCAGGGCCCGAAGATCCGCCTGGAGACCTTCGCGGGCGGCCCGGTGGAGCTGAAGCGCGGCGACGAGTTCACCATCACCACCGAGGACGTCCCCGGCGACCGCACCATCTGCGGCACCACGTACAAGGGCCTCCCGGGCGACGTGGCCAAGGGCGAGTCGATCCTCATCAACGACGGCAACGTGGCGCTCCAGGTGCTGGAGGTGGACGGCCCGCGCGTGCGGACCATCGTCATCGAGGGCGGCGTCGTCTCGGACCACAAGGGCATCAACCTGCCCGGCGTCGCGGTGAACGTGCCCGCGCTGTCCGAGAAGGACATCGAGGACCTGGAGTTCGCGCTGCGGCTCGGCGCCGACATGATCGCCCTCTCGTTCGTGCGCAACGCGGACGACGTGCGCGACGTGCACCGCGTGATGGACCGCGTGGGCCGCCGCGTCCCGGTCATCGCGAAGGTCGAGAAGCCGCAGGCCGTGGACAACATGGAGGAGGTCGTCCTGGCCTTCGACGGCGTGATGGTGGCGCGCGGCGACCTGGCGGTGGAGTACCCGCTGGAGAAGGTCCCGATGGTGCAGAAGCGCCTGATCGACCTGTGCCGCCGCAACGCGAAGCCGGTCATCGTCGCGACCCAGATGATGGAGTCGATGATCGAGAACTCGCGCCCGACGCGCGCCGAGGCCTCGGACGTCGCCAACGCGATCCTGGACGGCGCGGACGCGGTCATGCTGTCGGCCGAGTCGTCGGTCGGCCGCTATCCGATCGAGACGGTCAAGACGATGTCGAAGATCGTCATCGCCGCCGAGGGCGAACTGCTCTCCCGCGGCCTCCAGCCGCTCGTGCCGGGCAAGAAGCCGCGCACGCAGGGCGGTTCGGTGGCCCGCGCCGCCGCCGAGATGGCGGACTTCCTGAACGCGAAGGCGCTCGTCGCCTTCACCAAGTCGGGCGACACGGCCCGCCGCCTGTCCCGCTACCGCGCGGTGCAGCCGATCCTCGCGTTCACCTCCGAGCCCGCGACGCGCAACCAGCTGACGCTGAGCTGGGGCGTCGAGACCACGGTCGTGCCGAACGTGAACCACACCGACGAGATGGTCGAGCTGTGCGACGCGGAGCTGTCGCGCCTGGGCCGTTACGAGTCCGGTGACACCATGATCATCACCGCCGGCTCGCCCCCCGGTGTCACGGGCACGACCAACATGGTCCGCGTCCACCACCTCGGCGGCCACCAGGGCATCTGACACCCACCCCCACAGCACTTCCGCACGCCCCCGGCACCGAGCGAACGTCCGGGGGCGCTGTCGTGTCCGTGCGGCCCGTGTGCGCCGCACGCTCACCGTTCGTCGCCGAACGTGACTGTCAGTCGCATGATCTAGTCTTTCCGGTGTGCGGCTCGCTCCCGCTCCGCACGGGTCCCGGCATCCGCCACGCCGCCCACGGACAGGAACCCGCCATGCCAGGCCGACTTCTAGAACTCCACGTCGAGAACTTCCGCAGCCTGCGTGACGTGACGATCCCTCTCGGCCCCCTCACCGTGCTGGTGGGACCGAACGGGGTCGGCAAGACCAATGTCCTGAAGGTCTTCGAGTTCCTCGCCGACATCATCAGGAGCGACCTCCAGCCGGCACTCGACGACCGCGGCGGGTTCGACGAAGTGGCTTTCTGGGGCGGCTCCAAACCCCCTACCACCTTGCGCATCCAGCTGAAGGCCACCTGGACGAGCAACTCGACCGACAACGCACCGGACGAGTACGGTCTTACGATCCGCAGACGGGCACTCCCCTCCAACCGTCAGGTGAGATCGCACGCCTACGCGCTCTCACGTGAGGAGAGCTTCCAGTTCAAACGCACACAGGGCCGGGGGCGCCGGATCACGATCAAGGGAGAAGAGGCCCGCGTCATCGACACGGTCACCGAGCCGCCTCGCCGTCCACGCACGCGCGCGCCGCGCTCCCCCCGCCAGAGCGGAAGTTTCGGCATCCGGCGGCTGAGCAGCGGGCTGTCGACCCTGCCCCGGCTGGGAGCGGCCGACGGCGGCGACGAGGTGACGAGAGTCGCCGACCGTCTGTCGTCCTTCCGCATCTTCGATGTCGACGTGGCCGCCGCGCGTCGCCCGGCCCGCCTGCGGGGACGTGACCTCACCGCCCTGTCCCCCCAGGCGGAGAACCTGGCCGCCTTCCTGATCCATCTCAGCACCAGGGAGCACGTCTGGGACAGACTCGTTGCCGACGCCAGGGACGTGCTGCCGCAGTTGGAGGGCATCGAGTTCGAAGAGGCCGGCGGTGCCAGTGACCGCCTCACCGTCGTCCTGCGCGAGCGCGGTCTGCGCCGTCTCACGCCGCTGGCGGACGCGTCGTACGGAACCGTACGGCTGCTCGGCCTTCTGGCCCTCCTGTACGACCCGGACCCGCCCGCGTTCACATGCGTCGAGGAGATCGACCATGGTCTGCACCCTCAGGCGCTGGAACTGGTGGTGCAACGCCTCAGGGAAGCGGCCGAACGGACGCAGTTCATCGTCGCCACACACTCACCCGCGCTCGTGGACCGGCTCCGCCCCGAGGAGTTCGTGGTGTGCGAGCGCGACGAGCATGGAGCCTCCATCATTCCCGCCCTCACGGCGGAAGAGACGCACGCGATCGTCGATGAGTCCGGTGACCAGCCGCTCGGCGACCTGTGGTTCTCCGGAGTGCTCGGTGGCGATCTGACGGGCAGGGAACTGTGAGCCGCAGACCGGTCGGCGGCGCGCGGGGACGCGAGAGCGGACGGGGCATCGTGGTCCTCGCGGGTGAGGACCGGAACGACTGCCAGATCCTGGCCACCCTGATACGCGCCCACCGGCCGGACCTGGACGCGAGTACGAAGCTCGTGCGCATCAACGACCCCGTGCGTCTCCGGAAGAAACGGGGAGCCGATCTCACCGCGGCCGTCAGGACTCTCGTGGGAAAGGCACGCGCGAAGGCTCTCCAACAGCGTGCGCCACTGCGAGGTCTCGTCATCCACGAGGACTTCGACGGATTCGCCACCGGCCCGTACGAGGAGACACGGCGTTCCGTGGCCGCGGAACTGGCACGCGGCGGCGCTCCCTGCCCGGCCGTGTTCGCACTGGCCGCCTGGGAATCGGAGGCGTGGCTGCTGCTCTTTCCTGACGCCTTCCCCCTGGTGCATCCGGGCTGGCACGTCCCGCCCAGCCTGCGCGGCAAGGACACGGGGCGTCTGGAGAGCCCGAAGGAAGCCCTGGGCCGCCGCCTCGGCGCTCCCGCCTTCAGGGAGAGCGACGGGCCGCTCGTCATGCAGGCAGCGAGCGACCGGGGGCTCGTCGCGGCGCCCGTGGGCGTCAACCGGTCCTACGACGACTTCACCGACGATCTGCGCACCTGGGACTGACGTTCCCACACACGGGGATGCGGGACGGACGCGAAAGGGACGTTTGGCCGCGCGCTGCGGCGGAACCCGATCTGAGCCATGGCACGTGAAGCGACAGAGCACAGCGACGACCCGAACGACGACACGAACGACGACGGCCCGGACGACGCGGGCGCGGGCCCGGCGCGGGCCGTGCTGGAGATGATCGGCACGGCGGGCGCCGAGTTCACCGCGCTGACCGGACTGCGCGCGGAGGCGGTGACCCGGCTGGAACGGCACGGGAACGGCTGGCTGCTGGAGGCCGAGGTGGTCGAGACACCCCCGCTCCGGCGGACGCCCGCCGTCCTGGCCCTGTACGAGGTCACCACAGGGCCAGACGGCCGGGTGACCGGCTGCCGCCGCGTCCGGCGGTACCGGCACCCCGGCTGACCGCGTGTCCGTCCGTCCGGGAGTGACGGGAGAGCGGACCGACATGAGCACCTACGTCTACGGCATCACCCACTCCGGGCTGCCCCAGCTCCCGGCGGGCCTCGCCGGGGTGGGCGACCCGCCGCGCGCCGTGCGCGTCGTCCGGGCCGGCGGCGTGGCCGCCGTCGTGAGCGACTGCCCGCCGGGACTGCGGCCGACGCGCCGCGACCTGTTCGCGCACCAGCGCCTGCTGTCCGCCGCGGCGGGCGCGACCGTGCTGCCGCTGCGCTTCGGCAGCGTCGCCCCCGACGACCGCTCCGTACGCGCGCTGCTCACGGCGCGGTCGGACGCCCTGCGGGCGGCGCTCGACATGGTCGCGGGCCGCGTCGAGTTCACCGTGCGCGGCATGCACGACGAGGAGACGCTGCTGCGCGGCATCGTCGCCAGGGACGAGGAGGTGCGGCGGCTGAACGCGGCGGTCCGCGCCGACGGCGGCGGCACGTACGCGGACAGGCTGCGGCTCGGCAAACTGCTCGACGCGGCGGTGGCCGCGCAGGCGGCGCGGGACACGGCCACGGTGGAGGCAGCGCTCGCCCCGCTGGCCGCGCGGCACCGCGGCGGGCCCGGCGCCGACGGCTGGGTCCTCACGATGGCCTTCCTCGTGGACCGCGACCGGGCCGCCGCGTTCCTGACGGCGGCCCAGCGGCTCCAGGAGGACGTGCCGCACCTGGACCTCGCGGTCAACGGGCCGCTGCCGCCGTACGGCTTCGCGGGCTCGGCCGGGTTCGCCGGCCTGTTCGGCACGGCGGCCCGGCGGCCGCTCGCCGCGGTCTGACGCCCCACCGCTCACCCCGGCAGGGGCGTCGGGCCGTCCTCCGTCGTGTAGATCTCCATGCCGTGCAGCGTCAGGTCGCCGCCGAACTGGCCCGCCTGGTGCACGAAGACGTCCGTGAAGAACGCGAACGAGATGTCGAGCGGCGGCTCGTGCTCCGGGTCGAAGACGATCGGGATGACGCCGAAGAGGTTGCCCTCCAGGCGCTCGGTGTACATGGTGACCCGGCCGTTCCTGAACGTGGAGTTGGAGCCGGTGGCGGTGCCCACGTGGTAGCGCAGCCCGCCCTCGCCGTCCACGATCTGGTGCAGGTCGCCGATGTCGAGCTGGTCGGCGGTGAACTTGAGCGCCTGCTTGGTGTGCCCGCCCGACGTCGTCACGTTGACCACGCCCTCGTAGTCCAGGCCGCGGAGGGTCAGGTAGGTGGCCTCCAGGTACCAGCCCTCGTCGGGGAGGACGACGGGCAGGGTCTCGTCCGTGCCCGGGACGCTGCGTTCCTCCGGGCAGGGGTAGGGGAGGCGGCCCTGCTCGTCGGGGGCGAACGGGTCGTCGGCCGCCGCGTCGTCGGCGCCCGGCTCCCTGTCCGCTTCCGTGCCGGGGTCCGCGTCGCTGTCCGCGTCGGCGTCGGCGTCGGCGTCGGCGTCGGGCTCTGTCTCCGGCTGGGTCCCGGCGCCGGGGTCGGCCGGTTCGTCGGGGAGGCCGGGGTCGCCGGAGCCGGGGCCGTCGTCGCCCGGGGGCTCCGGGGTGTCCTCCGGGTCCTCGGGGCGCCCCGGCTCGGACGGCGCGTCAGTCGGCGGCTCCTCGCCGCCCCCGCCGCCGTTGTGCGAGCCGTCGTCCCCGCGGCCCGGCGTGAGGAGGTCGCCCACGGCGTGCCCCAGGTCGTCGAGTCCCTGGCCGATGCCCAGCGGGTCCCATGGCCGCGCCGCGTCTCCGGTGTCCTCCGTGCCCTCCGCCTCCGGGGCGCCCTGGGCGCCCTGGGCGGCTTCCTCCGCCTGCTCCTCCTCCCCCGCCGCACCGCCACCGGCCTCCGCCCCGGTGGCAGGCGGCGCGGGGGTCTCGTCCCGCGCCGGAGCGTCGTCCTGCGGTACGGGCGGCCGGGTCTCCGGCGCGGCCTCCTCGGGCGCCGCCTCCTCGCGTGCCGCCTCCCCGGAAGCCGCCTCCTCCGGCGCCGCCTCCTCGCGTGCCGCCCGGTCGTCCGCCGCCCCGGCGGGCTCCTCGTCCGGCATCTCGACGCACGGCCGGTCCTGGAACGGGTTGGGCGGCGGCTGCGGTTCGGCCTTCGCGAGGGGCGAGCCGATGCCCATGCCCAGCAACGCGGCGGACGGCATCGCCGCCAGGACGATCGCCTTGCCGACCGGTGTCCGCAGGCGGCTGCGCAGCGTACGGCGCGCGGCGGGCACGCCGGCCCCCGCGGCTATGTCCTCACTCGGCACGTTCGTCGTCCTTCCCTGGATGCCCCGGGGGCCGCCCGCCTCCCCCGGGCGCGGCTCCTCCGAAGGCCGCCAGCGCGCTCCCGGTCCCCGGCACGCGGGCCGGCGGCACGGTGCCGGGTGCGGCGGCCGCAGCGGTGGTGCCCGCCCCCAGCGTGTCCCCGGCCGCCTCCCCGGTGCCGCTCCCGGCCGTCCCGGGCACCCACGCGACGCTCATCGCGCCGCCCACGAGGCCCAGCAGGAAGCCGATCAGCCCCCCGCCGAAGTTGGCGATGACCAGGGACACGAGGGACAGCAGGATGGCGGCGACGCCCGCGAATATCCGGACGTGCGGCTGGAACCATATGGTCAGCCCCAGCACGATCAGCAGGACGCCGATCACGACGGCGCTCGCCCCCGCCGTCGTGGACAGGCGCACGTTGAGCTGGCCGAGCGTCAGGTTCGCGTAGGGGACCCACAGGATGGGTCCGCCCGCGGTGCCGACGAACAGGCCCGCCCAGAACGGCCGCCGCCAGCGGAAGTTCCGGAACGCGACGCGGCCTCTGGTCCACGACGAGATCCCCGGCCGCTCTTCGGCATTGACAGTCACAGCACGTACTCCCCTGGTGGCGCGTTCAATGGCGGGATGCACGATACGGCGGTCGCGCCCGCCGCGTGCGGACGCCTCCGGCACGTCCCCGGGGCAGGAACGGCGCGAGCGCGGCCGTCCGCTGCCCCGGCACGTGGTTCATCGGTGCGTCAGAAGCACTCGTCGTCCGAGCCGGTGTGCAGACTGAGGCTCAGATCGGTGAGGGTGAACGTTCCCGCCGACGTCCCGTAGGCGATCTGCTCGACATCGGTCAGGACGGCGCCCTCCGCCTGCTGGGCGAAGGAGTCGGCCTGGGCGTTGCCGTCGCCGTCCTGGATGCGGCCGGTGGAACCGGTGCTGACGCCGATCCTGATGTCGCTGAAGGTGGCGTCCGCGTCCAACTGGGCCACGTCGATGAAGAGGTTGTCGGCCTCCACCGGCCTGCCCGGTGTGGTGCCCGCCGTGATCCGGAGCGTGACATCGCCGATGATCGGGAGGGAGACGACCACCGACTGGCACAGCTCCGTGATGGTGGCGTGGTCGAACGCCGAGACGGCGACCGCCCGTTCGCCGTCACCGGCGGTGGTGATCACCGTGCCGTACTGCACGAACCCGTTGCCTTCGAGCCGTTCGACGCGCACCTTGAACGCGTCGCCCGACATGCTCAGCGAGGTGGCGAGGGCACCGGAACTGATGGCGACGCCTATGGCGGCTGTGGCGGCCACGCTCGGCACCATGACCAGACCGAACCGCCGCCATCTGGTGCCGCCGCGAGCCTGAGACTCCATGAAAATCCTCCTTTTCGGACGAGCATCCCCAGGGCCCCGGAGAGCCCGTGGTTCCGCAAGCCGTCCGGCGCCTGGAGAGGAGAAGCGCGATGCCGCCGGTCTGCACCCCGGCGTCAGCCACGGACCGCCGTGTGCGCGGTCCTCCGGACAGGTCCCACCGCGGCGGGAACCCCCCTGTTCCGAGCCGGGCGCGTGGCACCCCCGACCCCGCCGATCGTGGTCCATCTCACGCCCCGGCACAAGGGGTTGGTTACTTGGGAGTTAAATAACCCGGACACCGGGACGACCGTCCCGGGGCTGGCACGGCACTTCGCGTGCATGACAAAGAGGGGCACAGCGCCACCAAAGGTGACCAACCGTCTCGGACACCTGAGCGGGCGCCCACCCGGGGAGAACGCGGCCGCGGACACAGGGTTTACCAAGATTTGACGGACCGCCGGAAACGGCGGACCACGGCGAACGTGGTGACACCCCTGCGCCCGCGGCCACCGGACAGGCAGCCCCGGCCTCAGAACAGCACGCGCGCCAGGGCACCCCTGGCCGCGATGACCCGCGGGTCCTCGGGACCGACCAGGTCGAAGAGTTCGAGCAGCCGCACGCGCGCGGCGTCCCGGTCCTCCCCCGCGCTGCGCTGGACGGCGGAGACGAGGCGGCCGAACGCGTCCTCGACATGCCCGCCGACCAGGTCGAGGTCCGCCACGGCGAGTTGCGTCGCGACGTCGCCCGGCCGCTCCGCCGCGTCCTTGCGCACCTGCTCGGGGTCCGCGTTCCGCACACGGTCGAGGAGCCTGGCCTGGCCGAGGCCGATCCTGGCCTCCTCGTCGGCCGGGTCGTCGGCCAGCACGTTCTCGTACGCCTGGATCGCGCCGCCGAGGTCGCCCGAGTCGAGCGCCGCGTGGGCGGCGGCGAGCGCCGGGTTCACGGGCTCGGCCGGCTCGGCCGCCGGCTGCGCCTCGCGCGCCGCCGCGGCCTGCTCCGGATCGACCGGCGCCCCGACGATGCCGAAGCGCTGCTCGGCCGCCTCGATCAGCTGGTCGAGCACCTGCCGCACCTGCGGCTCGGGCGCCGCGCCCTGGAACAGCGGCAGCGCCTGGCCCGCGATCACGGCGAAGACGGCCGGGATGCCCTGCACGCCGAACTGCTGGAACAGCATCTGGTTGCTGTCCACGTCGATCTTGGCGAGCACGAACCGCCCGGCGTACTCCTCCGCCAGCCGCTCAAGCACCGGGCTCAGCTGCTTGCACGGCTGGCACCACTCGGCCCAGAAGTCGATGACGACCGGCACCTCGGTGCTGCGCTGGAGCACCTCCTGCTCGAACCCGGCCTCGTCGACGTCGATCACGAGCCGCACGGCGGCGGGGGTCGGCCCGCCCTCCGGCTGGGCCGCGCGCTGGGCCCGCGCCTGCTCGGCCTTCTGCCTGGCCTCGGCCGCGGCCTTCACCGCGGAGAGGTCGACGGCTCCGCTCATGGACATGTTGCGTGGCTGCATGGGTCCTAGTCTCCCCCCTCCGGGGGCGGAACGGGTACGCCCCCCGGAGGAGGAGGGCGGGTCAGAAGACGGGCGGCTCGGTGTAGACGCCCCACTCGTCCTTGAGGGCGCCGCAGATCTCGCCGAGCGTCGCCTCGGCGCGCGCCGCGTCGAGCATGGGCGCGATCATGTTGCTCCCCTCCCTGGCGGCGTCGAGCAGCGCGGCGAGCGCGGCGCGCACGGCGGCGTCGTCCCTGGCCGCGCGGCGGCCGGCGAGCGCGCGGACCTGCTCGCGTTCGACCTCGTGGCCGACCCGGAGGATCTCCAGGTCGCCGGTGACCGAGCCGGTGTGCGCGTTCACGCCGACCACGCGCTTGTCGCCCTTCTCCAGCGCGCGCTGGTAGGCGAACGCCGCCTCCGCGATCCGGCCGGTGAACCAGCCGTCCTCGATGCCCGCCAGCAGCCCCGAGGTGATCGGCCCGACGGGGTGCCGCCCGTCCGGGACGGCGCGCCGCCCGCGTTCCAGGATCTCGTCGAAGATCCGCTCGGCGTCGGCCTCGATGCGGTCGGTGAGCTGCTCGACGTACCAGGAGCCGCCGAGCGGGTCGGCGACGGAGGTGACGCCGGTCTCCTCCATGATCACCTGCTGGGTGCGCAGGGCGATCTCGGCGGCGCGCTCGCTGGGCAGGGCGAGCGTCTCGTCCAGGGCGTTGGTGTGCAGGGAGTTGGTGCCGCCGAGGATGGCGGACAGGGCCTCGACGGCGGTGCGCACCACGTTGTTGTACGGCTGCTGCGCGGTGAGGGAGACGCCCGCGGTCTGGGTGTGGAAGCGCAGCCACTGGGCGCGCTCGCTCGTCGCGCCGTACACGTCGCGCATCCGCCGGGCCCAGATGCGGCGCGCGGCGCGGAACTTGGCGATCTCCTCGAAGAAGTCGATGTGCGCGTCGAAGAAGAACGACAGGCCGGGCGCGAACGTGTCCACGTCCAGGCCGCGCGACAGTCCCAGCTCGACGTAACCGAAGCCGTCGGCGAGGGTGTACGCCAGCTCCTGCGCGGCCGTCGAGCCGGCCTCGCGGATGTGGTAGCCGGAGACGGACAGCGGCTTGTAGGCCGGGATGTGCCGGGCGCAGTACTCCATGAGGTCGCCGATCAGGCGCAGGTGCGGCTCGGGGCCGAACAGCCACTCCTTCTGGGCGATGTACTCCTTGAAGATGTCCGTCTGGAGCGTCCCGTTCAGCGCGCGGGTGTCGGCGCCCTGCCGCTCGGCGGCGACGAGGTACATGCAGAAGACGGGGACGGCGGGGCCGCTGATGGTCATCGAGGTGGTGACCTCGCCCATCGGGATGCCGTCGAAGAGGATGTCCATGTCGGCGGCCGAGTCGACGGCGACGCCGCAGTGGCCGACCTCGCCGAGGGAGAGCGGGTCGTCGGAGTCGCGGCCCATCAGGGTGGGCATGTCGAAGGCGACGGAGAGGCCGCCGCCGCCGTTGCGGAGGATCGTGCGGTAGCGCTCGTTGGTCTGCCGGGCGTTCCCGAAGCCGGCGAACTGGCGGATCGTCCACGTCCTGCCCCGGTAGCCGGTGGCGTACAGGCCGCGGGTGTACGGGAACTCGCCGGGCCAGCCGATGCGCTCGAAGCCCTCGTACGAGTCGCCGGGGCGTGGGCCGTACACGGGCTCGACGGGGTCGCCGGAGAGCGTGGTGAAGTCGGCGTCCCGGGTGCGGGCCGCGTCGAAGCGGGCCTGCCAGCGTCGGCGGCCCGCGGCAATGGCGTCTGCGTCCATACGGCCAATTTACTTGGACGTCCAAGTATCCGTCCAACGGCGCGCGGCGACGGCCCCCGGGACACCGGGGGCCGGTGACGCCGCGGGCGGGGTCAGACCCCGACGGGCTCCTCCTCGGGCGCCTCCACCAGCGGCTCGACCTCGGCGGCCACCCTGCGCTCGACGAAGAACGCGGCGGTCGGGATCGTCCCGGAGACCAGCACCCACAGGAGCTTCCCGAACGGCCAGCGGGCCTTCTGGCCCAGGTCGAACGCGAAGACCAGGTAGATGATGTACAGCAGGCCGTGGACCTGGGAGACGAGGAGCGTGACGTCCTCACCCGTGTCGAAGCCGTACTTGAAGACCATGCTGACGCACAGCACCAGCAGCATGACCGCGGTGACGTAGGCCATCACCCGGTATCGCGTGAGCACACTCCGCTTCATGCCGGCGAGCCTATCCGGTCATTCGGGGCGATCTTCGCCGGGCCCCCCGGCGCCGGAGCGCACCGCGCCCGCCGCCGCGCCCGGCGCGGGGGCGCCGTCGTCCCGGCTCTCGAAGTCCTGGGCGGCCACGCGCAGCGGGCGCAGCATCGCGAAGATCTCGCCGCACTCCTCGGCGTCGTACGCGCCGAGGCCGAAGTCCATGGCCATCAGGTCGCGGGTGGCGGCGTCGCAGACGGCGCGGCCCTCGTCGGTGATCGAGGCGAGCGTGCCCCGGCCGTCGTTCGGGTTGGGCCGCTTGGTGACCAGCCCGGAGCGGACGAGGCGGTCCACCGTGTTGGTCACGGAGGTGGGGTGGACCATCAGGCGCTCGCCGATCTTGGACATCGGCAGTTCACCCTTCTTGCTGAAGGTGAGCAGGACCAGGGCCTCGTACCGGGCGAACGTCAGTCCATACGGCCTGACCACGGCGTCCACCTCGGCGAGCAGGATCTGGTGGGCGCGCATGATCGAGGTGATCGCCGCCATGGCCGGTGCGGAGCCCCAGCGGCGTTTCCACAACTCCTCCGCGCGGGCGATCGGGTCGAAGGGAAGGCTGAGCGGTTTGGACACGCCAGCGACCCTACCGGCTGGTCATACGAATGCCTCCCGTGGGCCGCCGGGCGGCGGCGGGGGTCATCGCTCGTCGGACCCGGCCCAGCAGGCGGTCCTGCCGCCCCTCTCGTCCAGCAGATCGGCCATGCAGTCGAGGGTGCTGTGGTCGGGACTGGAGACGTACGGGTACGCCGCCGGGTCCGGGTCGGCGATACGCGGCTCGCCGACGAGGATGCGGAGCACACCGAGCCGGTTGCCGTCGACCACGGCGTAGACGCGGGCCGAGCCCGGTGTGCCCGGCTCGGTGCCGGTGTCGGCCATGCCGAAGCCCCCGTACGCATTGCCCGCGCGCGCGCCGTAGTCGCACACACCCTGTTCGAGCACCACTTCACCGGCGTTCTTCGCGAGGGCGGACGACTCGAAGACAAGCGTCTCCCAAGTCGCCAGGGCGCCGTCCGCACCCTCGTAGAACCGGGCGGACCTCTGCCACGTGTCCGTCGGGCCCGCGGCCCACCCGCAGCGGTCGTGCCACGCCGCGAGCAGCCCGTCCAGCGACGCGTCCGGCTTCGCCTCCCGCCACGCGAACCGCTCGTCCCAGGGCAGCTCCATGGGCGGCGGTGACGGCACGCGGAGGTCCGGGGCGGCGGGCGGCACCGGGGGGGCCGGCTCCTGCGGCCTGTCCAGGGGGGCGTACTGCCAGACGCCGGCGGTCACGGCGGCGAGCACCGCGACGGACGCGGCGGCCGTACCCGCGCGGCGGCGGGCGCGGCGGCGCTCGCCCCTGCGGCGGGCCGCGTCCGGTCCTGCGAGGGTGACGACGGGTTCCATGCGGTCGGCGAGCAGGTGCAGTCGCTCGCCGAGGCCGCTGCCCTCGTGGGGGGTGTCGTGCTCGGTCATCGGGACATGCCACCTCGTGTCGGAGCCGGAGCCGGGCACCTGGTGCGGGCGCTCATCGTGCCCCCGCCCCCTTCCGCCTTGCTGCGCCGCCGCCGTCCGGGGCGCCGTGGCGCCGGGCCGCGGTGGGGTCGTCGGCCAGTCGGGGGCGCAGCGCCTTGCGGGCCCTGCTGAGGCGGGTGCGGACGGCGGCCTCGGAAGCGCCGGTCTCGCGTGCGATCTGGGCGACGGGCAGGTCGAGCAGATGGTGCAGGACGACGGCCGTGCGCTGGTCGGCCGGGAGCGTCCGCAGCGCGGCGACCAGCGCCACGTGGTCGGGTGCGAGCGCGGAGACGTCGGGCGGGGGGCCGTGGCGGTTGTGGGCGCGCAGCCGGTTGCGGGCCTTGCGCCAGGTGCTGACGGCCAGCCGGAGCGCGACGGTGCGGACCCAGGGTGTGGGGTCGCCCTCGGCGGTGAGGGCGGCCCAGCGCTGCCAGGCGCGGGCGTACGCCTCCTGCACGGCGTCCTCGGCGTCGCCGAGGTCGCCCGTGACGGCGTAGACGGCGGCGACGAGCCGGGTGGCGGAGGCGTGGTAGAAGGACGCGAAGTCGTCGCGCGCCGCGCCGTCACCGCCCTTCATGAGCGGCGCCACCGCGCACCGCCCGGCAGGCGGCGCAGGACGGGGGCGGCCAGCTCGCCGACCTCGGGGACGCGCAGCGGGCGCGCGAACAGGAGCACGGACAGCAGCAGCGCGGTGCTGCCGAGGCCGAGACCGGCCAGGTCGCCCACGGGTCCCTCGCCGAGGCGCGCGGTGCAGCGGTCGGCGATCAGCACGGCGGCGGCCGCGCCGGGTGCGGCGGCCAGGGCGACGCGTAGGTGGGTGCCGAGCGTGCCGGGCCAGCGGCCTATGCGGCGCAGGAGGGCGCGGCTCGTGCAGAACAGCCCGACCGTGCACGCGATGGCATAGCCCCCCGCCATACCGACGACGACCCAGCGCGGCGGGAGCAGTGCGTAGGCGCACAGGGCGAGCCCCGCCTGCACGGCGGCGATGACCAGGTTGAGCAGGAACGGCGTACGGGTGTCGCCGAGTGCGTAGAACGCGCGGGCGACGAGGTACTGCCCGGCGAAGGCGGGCAGCCCGGCGGCGAAGGCCATGAGGATCCAGGCGAGGACGCGTACGTCCGCCTCGGTGGTCTGGCCGTACTGGAAGATGACGCCCGCCAGTTGCGGCCCGAGGGTGAGGAAGACCAGGGCGGCGGGGACGACGGCGACGGCGTTGCGCCGCAGTCCCCACGCCAGGTCGCGCCCGGCGGCGCGCGGATCGCCGTCCGCGGCGGCGGCGCTCATGCGGGGCAGCAGGGCGGTGCTGAGCGAGACGGTGATGATGCCCTGGGGGACGACCCACAGCTGGTAGGCGTTCGTGTAGGCCGCGAAGCCGACGCCGGTGGTGACGCCCTCGGCGGTCGCGCGGACGGCGGCGGAGGTGGCGAGGCTGGTGACGACCCACAGGGCGAGCTGGTTGACGAGGACGAGCAGCACCGTCCACACGGCGGCGCGCACGGGGGCGGCGAGCCCGGCGTGCAGCAGGTCGAAGCGGGGGCGCCAGCGGAAACCGGCGGCGCGCAGCGGGGGTATGAGCGCCAGTACCTGGGCGACGACACCGGCGGTGCTGCCGAGGCCGAGCAGCAGGGCCTGGCCGCCGGTCATGGCGCCGGCCTCGGTGACGTCGGCGGCCATCGCCAGGTAGAGGCCGAAGACGCCGATGACGACGAGGTTGTTGAGGACCGGCGCCCACATCATCGCGCCGAAGCGGCCCCGTACGTTGAGGACCTGCCCGAGCAGGGTGAACAGGCCGTAGCACAGGATCTGCGGCAGGCAGTAGCGCGCCAGGGCGACGGTGAGGTCGCGCTGCGCGCCGGTGAAGTCGGGCGCGTACGCCGTGACCAGCCAGGGCGCGGCGACGACGGCCGCGGCCGTCAGCAGCAGCAGGCCGAGGAGGCAGGCGGTCAGGAGGCGGTCGGTGTGGGCGGCGCCGCCGTCGGCGTGGGTGCGGCGGGCGCGGACCAGCTCGGGGACGAACACCGAGTTGAGCGCGCCGCCGAGGATCAGGAAGTACACGATGTTCGGCACCGTGTTGGCGATCTGGAAGGCGTCGCCGAGCAGCGTCGTGCCGAGCGCGGCGACGACGACGGCGGTGCGCACGAAGCCGGTCGCCCGCGAGACGAGGGACCCGGCGGCCATGATCGCGCTGCCCCGGCCGGGCGAGCCGGACGGCGCGGCCTCCTCGCGCGGCGCCGTCTCCGCCGCGGGTCCCGCGTGCCGCCCGGTGCGCTCCGGCGGCTCGGCCGGGGCCACGGCGGCGGCGGGAGCGGTGACGCCGCGTCTGCTGTGCTTGCCCATGAGCAGGTGATTGTGCCAGGGCGGCCGCCCGGCCACCCCATCGGGAAGCTGTCGCAAACATCTCTGTCACCTCCCGGGCCTCCCGGACGTGAGGAGCTGCGAGTGGGCTGTACCTGACGCCCGCCCCCGGGCCGCGCGGCCCGGCCGCCGTCGCGGAGGGAAGTCCCGTGTCCGATACGACCATCCAGCGCCCCAGGGCGCACCAGATGCCGCCTGCGCCGCCGTCCGGGATGCCGGCGTGGGGACGGACGCACCCGCTGCTCGTCCCGCTCAGCTCGGCGGAGCACCTGGCGTTCCTGGCCGAACGGCGGCCGTGGACGGGCGCGGCGCCGGGGCAGGTCAGCTTCCTCCAGACCCCGGCGTGGGCCGCCGTGAAGCGGGGCTGGCGTGCCGAGAGCCTGGGCTGGCTGGTGGACGGGCGGCTGGCCGGCGCGGCGCTGGTGCTGTACCGCCAGGTGCCGCGCCTGCGGCGGTGGTTCGCGTACCTGCCGGAGGGTCCGGTGATCGACTGGTCGGTGCCCGACCTCGACCAGTGGTTCGGCCCGCTGCTCGACCGGCTGCGGGAGGCGGGCGCGTTCGCCGTGCGGATGGGGCCGCCGCTGGCGTACCGGCGGTGGTCGGCGCGGACGCTGAAGGACGCGGCCGGTCCCGGCCGCCGGGTGGGCGACGTGCTGCCCGACCGTGTGGAGCCGCTGGGCGCCGTGGTGGCGGACCGGCTGCGGGAGGCGGGCTGGACGCGGTGCGGCGAGGAGGGCGCGGGGGCGGCGGACGCGCAGCCTCGGCTGGTCTTCGAGGTGCCGCTCGCCGGGCGTGACCGGGACGGGCTGTGGACCGGGCTGAGCCAGGAGTGGCGGCGCAATGTGAAGAAGGCGGCGAAGGCGGGCGTGCGGGCGGAGGTCGCGGGGCCCGAGGACCTGCCGGGGTTCCACGAGTTGCTCGGGGTGACGGAGCGGCGTGACGGGTTCCGGCTGGGGCGCTCGCTGGAGTACTACCAGCGGCAGTACGCGGCGCTGAACTCGGACGTGCCGGGCACCATGCGGCTGTACACGGCGCGGCACGGGGGCGAACTGCTCGCGGCGCACACGCTGCTGCGCTCCCCCGACGGCGCGCGGGTCTGGTACCTGACGGGTGCGTCCGCCGACCACCGGCGGGACGTTCGGCCGAGCAACGGGCTCCAGTGGCGGATGCTGTGCGACGCGCACGCGATGGGCGCCTCGGTGTACGACATGCGCGGGATACCGGACACGCTGGACCCGGCGGACCGGCCGTTCGGCCTCGTGCGGTGGAAGCTCGGGACGGGCGGCGAGGCGGTGGAGATGCTGGGCGAGTGGGAGCTGCCGCTCCAGGGCGCGGTGAACAGGACGCTGCACCGGGCGATGAAGAGCTACTTGGACAAGAGGTGACAAGAGGTGACAGAAGCTGACAAGAGGTGACAGCAGGTGACAAGAAGCGGTGGGGAGTGGGGAGCGGCGGGCGGTGAGGGGGTGCCGCGGTCGGTCCGCGGCGCGAGGTCCACGGCGCGGCGGTGACGGCGTGTCACGATGACGGCATGCTGCGTCGTTCGTCGGTCACCGCTGTCCTGTGCTGCGCGGTCCTCGCGCTGGCCTGCTCCTCGGGCGGGGAAGCCGCCCACGACGGTCCCCGGGAAGGGGGCGCGGCGGCGGGGACGGCCGACGAGCGGTTCTGGGTGGACCCGGAGAGCCCGGCGGCGCGGCAGGTGGCGGAGTGGGAGGCGGAAGGGCGTACCGACGACGCCGGTGTGCTGCGCAGGATCGCCGACCGGCCGCTCGCGCACTGGGCGCCGGGCGAGGAGGACCCGGGGGCGTGGGCGCGCGAGGTGACGGAGGCGGCGACCGCGCGGGAGACGACGGCGGTGCTGGTGGCGTACAACATCCCGCACCGTGACTGCGGCCAGTACTCGCAGGGCGGCGCGCGGGACGAGGCCGCGTACGCCGGGTGGATCGACGCGCTGGCCGGGGGCATCGGCGACGCGCACGCCGTCGTCGTGCTGGAGCCGGACGCCGTGCCGCACATCGTGGACGGCTGCACCGCGCCGATGTACGTCGAGGACCGGCTGGCGACGCTGGGCGACGCCGTGGACCGGCTCAAGCGGCAGCCCCACACGCGGGTCTACCTCGACGCGGGCAACCCGGCGTGGATCGCCGACCCGGCGCGCATCGCCGACCCGCTGCGCCGCGCGGGCGTGGCGCGCGCGGACGGCTTCGCGCTGAACGTCGCCAACTTCCAGACGCTGTCCGACAACACCGCGTACGGGCATGTCCTGTCGGAGCTGCTGGACGGCGCCCACTTCGTCATCGACACCAGCCGCAACGGCAACGGGCCCTACGACGGCGGCGAGGAGTCGTGGTGCAACCCGCCGGACCGTGCCCTGGGGACGCCGCCGACCGCCGACACCGGTGACGCCCTGACGGACGCGCTGCTGTGGATCAAGCGGCCGGGCGAGTCGGACGGGGAGTGCAGGGGCGGCCCGGCGGCCGGGGAGTGGTGGCCCGAGTACGCGCTGGAGCTGGCGCGGGGGGGGGGGGGGGG
>NZ_JBJZOH010000020.1:0-107061 GCF_047200595.1 Streptomyces sp. MS19
TCTCGTCTGCTGCTGTCCGCTCATCCGGGCGCCGTGGTCAGGCGGCCGGTCCCGCCGCCGCGCGTTCCCGCTCCCCGGCGGCCGCGAGGAGCGACGCGTGGGTGGGCGCGTCCGGCACGTCGGCGGGCCGTCCCTTGGCGAACTCCTCGCGCAGCACGGGCACGACCTCCTCACCGAGGATGTCCAGCTGCTCCAGGACCGTCTTCAGCGGCAGGCCCGCGTGGTCGACGAGGAACAGCTGCCGCTGGTAGTCGCCGAAGGTCTCGCGGAACGTCAGCGTCTTCTCGATGACCTCCTGCGGGCTGCCGACGGTCAGCGGCGTCTGCTCGGTGAACTCCTCAAGCGACGGGCCGTGGCCGTACACGGGCGCGTTGTCGAAGTACGGGCGGAACTCGCGGACGGCGTCCTGCGAGTTCTTCCGCATGAAGACCTGCCCGCCGAGGCCGACGATCGCCTGCTGCTCGCTGCCGTGCCCGTAGTGCGCGTACCGGCGGCGGTAGAGGTCGATGAGGCGCTGGAAGTGCTCCTTCGGCCAGAAGATGTGATTCGCGAAGAATCCGTCGCCGTAGAACGCCGCCTGCTCGGCGATCTCCGGGCTGCGGATGGAGCCGTGCCAGACGAATGGGGGTACGCCGTCGAGCGGGCGCGGCGTGGAGGTGAAGCCCTGGAGCGGGGTGCGGAAGCGCCCCTCCCAGTCCACGACGTCCTCGCGCCACAGCTGGTGCAGCAGCGCGTAGTTCTCGATGGCGAGCGGGATGCCCTGGCGGATGTCCTGGCCGAACCAGGGGTAGACCGGGCCGGTGTTGCCGCGCCCCATCATGAGGTCGACGCGTCCGTCCGCGAGGTGCTGGAGCATCGCGAAGTCCTCGGCGATCTTGACCGGGTCGTTCGTGGTGATCAGCGTCGTGGAGGTGGACAGGATCAGCCGCTCCGTGCGGGCGGCGATCCAGCCGAGCATGGTGGTGGGCGAGGAGGGGACGAACGGTGGGTTGTGGTGCTCGCCGGTCGCGAAGACGTCGAGCCCGACCTCCTCGGCCTTGAGCGCGATGGCCGTCATCGCCTTGATGCGGTCGTGCTCGCTCGGCACCGAGTGGTCCGTCGGGTCGGGCGTGACGTCGCCGACGGTGAAGATCCCGAACTGCGTTCCGGCCTGCATGGCACCCACCTCCACATTGTTCATCGTTCAACTATCCAGCGGAACGATACCCGCCGCGCGGCTATTCCCTTCCTTCCAGGGGGAAGGGGCCCGTCAGCCGGGGCCGTACACCTCGCCGCCCAGTTCGAACCGCGCCGCGCCGCCCGTCGCCCCGGCCAGCCACGCGCGGAACGCCTCGACGTCCCCGGCGGGCAGGCCCACCCCGATGGTGACCTCGGCGCCGTACTCCACCTCCCGCACCGCGTGCCCGGTGGCCCGCAGGTCGTTCTCCAGACGCCCGGCCCGTTCGTGACCGACCGTGACGGTCGCGAGACGGAGCCTGCGGCGCGTGGCCGTGCCCGCCGCGTCGAGAGCCGCCCCCACCACGCCGCCGTAGGCGCGGATGAGGCCGCCGGCACCCAGCTTGATGCCGCCGAAGTACCGGGTGACCACCGCCGCGGTGAACCGAACCTCCCGGCGCAGGAGCATCTGGAGCATCGGCAGCCCGGCCGTGCCGCCAGGCTCGCCGTCGTCGCTGCTGCGCTGCACCCCGGCGTCGGCGCCGAGGACGTACGCCCAGCAGTTGTGGTTGGCGGCCGGGTGCGCGGCGCGGACCTCGGCGACGAACGCCTGGGCGTCCTCCTCGGTGCCGACGGGGGCCAGGGCGCACAGGAAGCGCGAGCGGTTGATCTCGGTCTCGTGGACGGTGCGGCCCGCCACCGTCTCGTACGCGTCACGCATCGGGCCAGCCTATGGGTCGGGGGAATGGCGCGGCCCGGCCGGTCGTTGTGCGGGGCATGTATGGCGACCGAGAGACCGCGCAGCGCATCCTGACCGAGTCCGGCGACACGTGGGCCGTCGTGGGGCTGTCCAGCAATCCGAGCCGGGCCGCGTACGGCGTGGCGGCGGTGCTCCAGCGGTTCGGCAAGCGCGTCGTGCCGGTGCACCCGAAGGCGGAGACCGTCCACGGCGAGCAGGGGTACGCGTCGCTGGCCGACATCCCCTTCCCCGTGGACGTGGTCGACGTCTTCGTGAACAGCTCCCTCGCCGGGGCCGTGGCGGACGAGGCGGTGGCGGCGGGGGCGAAGGCGGTGTGGTTCCAGCTCGGCGTGGTCGACGAGGAGGCGTACGCGCGCACCCGCGCCGCCGGGCTCGACATGGTGATGGACCGCTGCCCGGCGATCGAGATCCCGCACCTGCCCGCGCGCCCCTGACCCGGGCGGCGGGCCACCGGGCGGTCAGGCGGGGCCCGGGTGCTCCCCTGGACGACCAGCCGGGTCGCCGGCTCGGCCGTTCACCCAGGGCCTCGACACCTCGGGGCGACAGCTCTGTTGTGGTTCCGGCCGGACGCGGGCGCCACGTTCACCGCCGTCCACCACCGGATCGACGGCGGGCAGCAGCTCAACCACATGATGGCGTGGAACGCCGCCGCGCGGCGCTGGGAGCAGCCGGTCCCCGGGCTGCGGCCGGGGACCGAGGTCCGGTACTGGTTCGACCACCAGCCGGCCACGCAGACATGGGGGATCACCACCGGCGAGTTCACCGCGCGCCACTGAACACCGGGCCGCTGCCCGCCGCTCCCGGTGGCGGGCAGCGGCGCTCTCCGCTCACCCCGCCTGATGGGAAGTGTTTGATTCTCGGGCGTTCCTGATTGGTTCCGTTCGGCTCTGTCCCATGTTACGTTCCTCCCCGTCCGGACCACGCTCCCTCGTGGACCGGCACGCGGGGCCCGCCCCGCGCCCGCACCGCTCGCCAGCCCCGCACGGACCCCCGGCCGCTGCTCGTGCTGCGCCGGACTCCGCGCGCCCCCCCAGCCCTGGAGGAGTCTGATGCGACGCATCATCACCTTCCTGGCGGTCTTACTGGTGACGGCCGGAGGACTGTCCTTCGCCGGCACCGCCTCGGCCGCCATCATCCCCAAGACCCCGCCCCTGACGACCCCGTGGACCCACCAGGTGTCCACCACGAACCCGCTCCCCGAGTACCCGCGACCGCAGATGACGCGGCCGGACTGGCAGTCGCTCAACGGGGAGTGGCAGTTCCTCAACCCGGCGGTCGACAGCTCCGGCAACGTCAACCGCAACGCGGCGCCCCCCATAGGCCAGACACTGCCCGAGCGCATCCTCGTCCCCTACCCGGTCGAATCGGCGCTCTCCGGCATCATGCGCAACGACAACCGGGACCTGATGTTCTACCGGCGCACGTTCACCGTCCCGCCGGACTGGAACGGCGACCGCGTCCAACTGCACTTCGGCGCCGTCGACTACGAGGCCACGGTCTGGGTCAACGGCACCCAGGTCACCACGCACCGGGGCGGCTACGACCGGTTCGAGGTGGACATCACCGATCAACTGGGCGGTGGCACGAACGAGTTGATCGTGCGCGTCTACGACCCCACCGACGCGCGGGGTGAGAAGCAGCCGCTCGGCAAGCAGGTCAACAACCCCGGCGGCATCTTCTACACCCCCAGCTCCGGCATCTGGCAGTCCGTCTGGCTGGAGCCCACGCCCGCCTCGTCGATCTACTCCGTCGACATCAGGGCCGACCTGGCGACCAGCACCGCCCGGGTCAGGGTCTTCACGCGCGGCAACGTCGGCGGCCACACGGTCCTCGCCGAGGCGATGTCCGGCACGCAGGTGGTCGGCCAGGCCACGGGCGGCTTCACCGAGTTCTCGGTCCCGGTGCCCGACACAAGGCTCTGGTCGCCCGACGACCCGTTCCTCTACAACCTGCGCGTGACCCTGCGGGATCAGTCCGGGGCCGCCGTCGACCGCGTGACGAGCTACTTCGGGATGCGGGAGATCGGCACCCGGATGGTCAACGGGACGCTGCGGCCCACGCTGAACGGCGAGTTCGTCTTCCAGATCGGGACGCTCGACCAGGGCTTCTGGCCGGACGGCGTGTACACGGCGCCCACCGACGCCGCGCTGGCCTCCGACATCCAGCGGCACAAGGACCTCGGCTTCAACATGGTCCGCAAGCACATCAAGGTCGAGCCCGCGCGCTGGTACTACCACGCCGACCGGCTCGGTCTGCTCGTGTGGCAGGACATCCCCTCCACCCCCGCGTCCGGCCAGAACCGCACCGCCGCGCAGATCGCCCAGGTGGAGACGGAAGCACGGGAGATCATCGACGAACACCGCTTCTCCCCCGCCGTCGTCACCTACGTGCCCTTCAACGAGGGCTGGGGCGAGTGGGACCTCGCGGCCACCCGCCGCGTCACCACCGAGCTGGAGAACTACGACCCGTCGCGCCTGATGAACGCGCACAGCGGCTACAACTGCTGCACCTCGCGCGGCGACCCGGGCACCGGCGACATCATGGACTGGCACGTGTACACCGGACCCGACGCGCCACGGCCCTCGAACACCCGCGTCTCGGTGCTCGGGGAGTTCGGCGGCATCGGCCTGCGGACACCGGGCCACGAGTACAGCCCGAACGGCCAGTTCTTCGCGTACGAGCAGGTGTTCAGCCGTGAGCAGCTCGACAACCGCTACACCGGCATGGTCCGCGACGTGCAGCAGCTCATGACGACCAAGGGGCTCTCCGCCTACGTCTACACGGAGATCACCGACGTCGAGGGCGAGTACAACGGCCTGTTCACCTACGACCGGCAGGTGCAGAAGGTGGACACCGCGCCGGTGAGGGCGGCGCACAGCGCGCTCATCGCGGCCTCGCGCAACCTCAACGCGGCCGTTCCCCTCACCCTGGAGCACGTGCGGTCGTTCCGGGTGACCACGCCGGACCACACCAACCGCTACCTGCGGCACGCGGATTCCCTGGCCCGCACCGACGTGCTGACCTCCGCGTCCGCCGACGGCGCCCGCCAGGACGCGTCGTTCCGCACGGTGCCCGGCCTGGCCGATCCGCGCTGCTACTCGTTCGAGGCGGTCAACCAGCCGGGGCGCTACCTCAGGCACGCCGGCTACCGGGCGCGCATCGACGCGGACACGGGCGGCTCGTTCGCCGCGGACGCCACCTGGTGCACCCGCACCGGGCTCGCCTCCGGCGGCGCCTCCCTGGAATCGCTCAACTTCCGCGGCCACTACCTGCGGCACTACGCGGACAACGTGTACCTCGCCCGCAGCGGCGGACCGAACGCCTGGGACACCCCGGCCTCGTTCGCCGCCGACGCCACCTGGAACCTCGGCGAACCCGCGCTGTGGCGCAGCTCCGTGCCGCTCGCCACCGACGCACGCCAGTCGCTGCGCGTCACGACTCCGGGCTACACCGACCGGTACCTGCGGCACGCGGGCGGTCTCGCCTACACCGAGGTCGTCAACGCGGGGAGCGCCGCCCTGCTCCGGCAGGACGCGACGTTCACCGTACGGCGCGGGCTCGCCGACTCGTCCTGCTACTCGCTCGAATCGGTGAACCAGCCGGGCCAGTTCCTGCGGCACGCCGACAGCCGGGTCCGGCTCGCGGCGAACGACGGCTCGGACCTCTTCCGCCAGGACGCCACCTTCTGCGCGCGGCGCGGCGTGAACGCGACGGGCGTCACGTTCGAGTCCATCAACCAGCCAGGATCGTTCCTGCGCCACTACGCGTCGGAGGTGTGGATCACGAACGGCGGCGGGGCGGAGAACGCCTTCGGCCGGCCGCAGTCCCTGACAGCCGACAGCAGCTGGCAGGTCAGCACCCCCTGGGCGCCCTGACCGAGTCCCGCTGGAACGTGTGCCCCCGTCCTCGGCGGGGGCACACGCGTCGACCCGGCGGCGGAACTCCCCATGCGGCATGCCGCACGGGGCGCGGAACGTCACCCGGGACCGCCGGGAACGGCGACGGGCAGGCCCCGCGAGCCGCCGCGGTGCGCAGGCACCCACCCCTGGCAGGAGGCCGACGATGGCCAAGCAGCGCGACCTTCTGACCTTCGAGGCAGAGCGGCACACGATCACGGCACTGACCGCCGGTCCCGCCCGGCCGACCGGCAAACCCCTGATCGCCGCCCTCCACGGCGGCACGTACTCCGCGCAGTACTTCGACGTCGGGGGCGGGTCCGCAGGGTCCTTCCTCGACGCCGCCACCGCGCACGGCCACCGCGTGGTGGCCTTCGACCGCCCCGGCTACGGCGGCAGCACGCCGCTCGAACCGGACGCCAACACGTTCTCCCGCCACGCCGGACTGCTCGGCGGCGCCGTGGCCCAGGCGTCCGCGCGCTTCGGGGCCGAGGGCGTGCTCCTGGTCGGCCATTCGATCGGCGGCATGCTGGCCCTGATGATCGCCGCCGCCGGTCCCGGCCTCCCCCTGATCGGCGTGTCGGCGACCGGAATGGGGGCCGTCATGCCGAGCGGCGGCGCGGCCGAGGCCCTCGGCTCCCTGCCCCCGACCTGCCGTACGAGGAGCGGGACAAGGTGATGTTCGGACCGGCGCACGTTGCGGCCGAGCCGGTCGACCGCTGCGGCCACAAGCCCGTCGTACTTGCCCCGTTCGTCACGGAGCCACGGGCCGAGCTTCGGACGGGTCATCGGGTCGGTGGCGCCGGACACCTCCCAGTCGTCCGCCCAAGCGATGATGTGACCGCCTACGGCTGCGGCAGCCGTCAGCACGTCCTCACGCTGCCGCTCGGGCGAGGTCGTCGCCGCCTTGACCCGCGGCAGCCGACGTACGCCGAGCAGGCACTTTCCGCAGCCGTCGTACGGCCGCTCGATCCCGTGCATGCCGGTACCGCGCGACCTCGTCCCGTTTCGCCGGAGCGTGCGGAGATCCGGCGGCCACGCCCAGGACGATCCGGATCGGCCCGATCAGCCCAGGAAGGACAACCGGACCTGCCGGTCGGGGTTGTCACCGTTGGTGTCGACCAGGCAGATGGACTGCCATGTGCCGAGTTCCAGGCGGCCTGCGATGACCGGGAGGGTCGCGTGGGGTGGGACGAGGGCGGGGAGGACGTGGTCGCGGCCGTGGCCGCGTGAGCCGTGGCGGTGCCGCCAGCGGTCGTCGGGCGGCAGCAGGTCGCGCAGGGCGGCGAGGAGGTCGTCTTCGCTGCCCGCGCCCGTCTCCAGGATGGCGATGCCCGCCGTCGCGTGGGGCACGAAGATGTTCAGCAGGCCGTCCGCGCCCGCCGCGGTGTCGGCGAGGAACGACTCGCACTCGCGCGTCAGGTCCTTGACGGTCTCGCGGGAGCCGGTCGTGACGTGGAGGACCGTGGTCCTGAAGGCGTCGTTCATGGGGTCCACGCTACGAGGTGGCGGGCGGCTCAGCCGCGCGCGGGGCGGCTCGACTCGCGGACGACCAGCTCGGGGTCGAGGACGATCCGCCGGTGCCGGTGGGCGGCGGCCTCGCCCGTCTCCTCCAGGAGCAGTTCGGCGGCCTGGTGCCCCATCCGGGCGGCCGGCTGGCGTACGGAGGTCAGCGGGACGGCGGCCGCGGCGGCGAACTCGATGTCGTCGTACCCCACCAGGGCGATGTCACCGGGCACGCCCACGCCCGCCGTGAACAGGGCCTGGAGCACGCCGAGGGCCAGCAGGTCGTTCGCGCAGAAGACGGCGGACGGGCGCGGCGACAGCGCCAGCAGGCGGGCGCCCGCCGCGCGGCCTGAGGCCACGTCGAGCCGTTCCTCCTCGACGTGCTGGAGCGCCGAGGCGTCGAGCCCGGCCCCGGTGAGGGCGGCGAGCGCGCCGTCCCTGCGGTCGCGGCACTGCTGGAGCGACATGGGCCCGCTGACGTAGGCGACGCGCGTGTGCCCCTGGTCGAGCAGGTGGCGGACGGCCAGGGTGCCGCCGAGCACGTCGTCCACCGAGACCGAGCAGCCCTCCTCGCTGGGCAGGACGCGGTCCACCAGGACGAACGGGATGCCGTGCCGCCTGAAGCCGGCGACTGTGCGGCCCGACATGTCGGCCGGGGTGAGGAGGACGCCGCGGACGCGCTGCTCGGCGAACAGGCCCAGGTAGTCGGCCTCCTCCGACGGGCTCTGGGCGCTGTTGCACAGCATCACGCCGAGGTGCGCGGCGCGGGCGACGCGTTCGGCTCCGGCGGCGACCTCGACGAAGAAGGGGTTGGCCATGTCGAGGACGAGCAGGGCGATGATGCGGCTCTGCCCGGCGCGGAGCTGGCGGGCCGACTCGCTGCGGACGTAGCCGAGTTCGGCGATGGCGGCCTGCACGCGTCCGCGGGTGTCGCCGGCGACGGCGTGGGGGCGGTTGATGACGTTCGAGACGGTGCCGACCGAGACCCCGGCGTGCCGGGCGACTTCCTTGATCCCCACCGTCCGCGCCATGTGCTGTGTCCCGCTCCTCGTCGTCACGTGCCGCCCGCCGCCGGGTCATCGTACGCACCGGCGGGCGGAACGCGGTCGCATCTGGTCGGTGGCACCCCTGACCTGCGCAGTCTCCTTGCCAGTACCGGGCGGCGCCCCTGGCGTCACTTTCGATGAAACGATTCATTCCCACCATCGCCCAGGAGCCCTGATCGCACGCCCGTCCCTTCGGCCGTCACGGCGGCCCTGACCTCCCAGGCCGTGGAGACCCCCTCATGGGCCTACGGGAACTCCGGCACCCGCTTCAAGGTCTTCGCCCAGGAGGGCGTGCCCCGCACACCGCGGGAGAAGCTGGAGGACGCGGCCCAGGTCCACCGCCTCACCGGCGCCGCGCCCGGCGTGGCCCTGCACATCCCCTGGGACCGGGTGGACGACTACGCGGCGCTCGCCGCCCACGCGCGGGACCTCGGGCTGCGCGTCGGCACCATCAACGCCAACGTCTTCCAGGACGACGCGTACCGCCTCGGCAGCGTGTGCAGCCCCGACCCGGCGGCGCGGCGCGCGGCGCTCGCGCACCTGCTGGGCGCGTGCGTGGTGGTCGCGGATCTGAACGGTGACGCCGCCGCGCAGGTGGCCGGGGAACTGGGCGGTCCCGACAGGGCGGTGGCGGTCACGGTGGACGTCACGTCGGAGGAGCAGATCGGGCGGGCGTTCGCGGCGGCGCTGCTGGCCTTCGGCGGGGTGGACCTCGTGGTCAACAACGCGGGCATCTCGCTGTCCAAGCCGCTGCTGGAGACGGCGGCGGAGGACTGGGACCTCCAGCACGCGATCATGGCGCGCGGCTCGTTCCTCGTGTCCAGGGCGGCCGCCAGGGTCATGCTGGAGCAGGGCATGGGCGGCGACATCGCGTACGGCGCGGCGAAGGCCGACCAGGCGCACCAGGTGCGGCTGCTGGCCGCCGAGCTGGGGCCGCACGGTGTCCGCGTCAACGGGGTGAACCCGGACGGTGTGGTGCGCGGCTCCGGGATCTTCGCCGGCGGGTGGGGGGCGCGGCGGGCGGCGGTCTACGGGGTGCCGGAGGAGAAGCTCGGCGAGTACTACGCGCGGCGCACGCTGCTGAAGCGTGAGGTGCTGCCCGAGCACGTGGCGAACGCCGCGTTCCTGCGCTGACGCCCCCCGTCTGCACCCGAGGTGAACCGTGTCCCCTTCCCCCGCCGTCCCGGGCCGTCCGTTCGCGGCCGTCGACCTGGAGGCGTCCAGCGGGCGCGTGATGCTGGGAGCCGTGACGGACAGAGGCGTGTCCCTGCGGGAGGTGCACCGCTTCCCCAACCGGCCGGTACGGGTGGGCGGGACGCTGCACTGGGATGTCCTGGCGCTCCACCGCGGGGTGCTGGACGGCCTGCGCGCGGCGGGCAGCGCGGTGGAAGGGGGGCCGGCGGGGATAGGGATCGACTCCTGGGCAGTGGACTACGGGCTGCTCGACGGCACGGGGCGCTGCTGGGGAATCCGGTGCACTACCGCGACGAGCGGACGGCGGGTACGGCGGAACGGGTGGCCGCCGTGCTGCCGCCCGGTGAGCTGCACGGGGCGACGGGCGTGCAGCATCTGCCGTTCAACACGGTGTACCAGCTCGCGGCGGCGCAGGGCAGTCCGCAGCTCGCGGCGGCGGAACGCCTGCTGCCGAGACCTGATGGCCTACTGGCTGACGGGAGTGGCGGGCACGGAGCTGACCAACGCCTCCACGACCCAGCTGATCGACCCCCGCGTCCGCGACTGGGCGCGCCCGGTCGCGGACGCGCTCGGCATCGACCTGTGCATGTTCCCGCCGCTGCGCTCGCCGGGTGATCCCGCGGGGGAGCTGCTGCCCGGGGTGCTCGCGGAGACGGGGCTGACCGGGCCGGTGCCGGTGACGGCCGTGGGGTCGCACGACACGGCGTCGGCGGTCGCTGCGGTCCCGGCGGCCGACGGGCGGTTCGCGTACATCGCCACCGGCACGTGGTCGCTGGCGGGCGTGGGGCTGGACGCGCCGGTCCTCATGGAGGAGAGCCGCCGGGCGAACTTCACCAACGAGCTGGGGGTGGACGGGACCGTCCGTTTTCTGCGCAACGTCATGGGGCTGTGGCTGCTCCAGGAGTGCCTGCGGGAGTGGTCGGTGCCGGACGGCCCCGAGGGGCTCGCGCCGCGGTGGACGCGGGTGACCCGATGTTTATCGCCCCCGGGGACATGCCTGACGGAATTGTGGGAGCATGCCGCGACACGGGGCAGCCGACCCCGCGTGATCGGGCCGAAGTCGTCCGATGTCTACTGGACTCCCTGGCGCTCGCGCACAGGGCCGCCGTGCTGGACGCGCAGCGGTTGTCGGGCCTGGAGGTGAAGGCGGTGCACATCGTGGGCGGTGGCGCCAGGAACGAACTGCTGTGCCGGCTGACGGCCGACGCCTGCGGCCTGCCCGTGGTGGCGGGCCCGGCGGAGGCGGCGGCGGCGCTGGGCAACGTGCTGGTGCAGGCGCGCGCGGCGGGAGCGGTGCGCGGCGGGCTGACGCTGCGGCAGCATGAACCGTCGGGTGATCGGACGGCCTGGGACCGGGCCGCGGCCAGGGTCGCCGTGGCCGGGAAGGACTGAGGATGCGCGTCGCACTGTTCGTCACATGCGTCAACGACACGCTGTATCCACGCACGGGCCGCGCCGTGGTCACGCTGCTGGAACGGCTGGGCGTGACGGTGGATTTCCCCCTGGAGCAGAGCTGCTGCGGCCAGCCCCAGTTCAACACCGGGTACCGGCACGAGACGGAGCCCCTGGTCCACCGCTTCCAGCGGGCCTTCGAGGGCTACGACCACATCGTCACACCGTCCGGTTCCTGCGCCGCGATGGTCAGGGACAACTACCCGCGCATCGGCGCGAAGGCGGCGGCCGAGGAGCGGGGCGACACACTGACCCGCATCGCGGAGTCGGTCGTACCCAGGACGTACGAGCTGACCGAGTTCCTGGTGGACGTGCTGGGCGTGACGGACGTCGGCGCGTACTACCCGCACACCGTCACGTACCACCCGACCTGCCACGGCCTGCGCATGCTGGGCCTCGGCGACCGGCCGCGGCGGCTGCTCGGCGCGGTCGGGGGACTCGAACTCGTCGACCTGCCGGGCGCCGAGGAGTGCTGCGGCTTCGGCGGCACCTTCGCCGTCAAGAACGAGGCGGTGTCGGCCGCCATGGGCGCGGACAAGGCGCGCAACATCACCGCCACCGGCGCGTCGGCCGTCTGCACCGTGGACAACTCCTGCCAGATGCACATCGGCGGCACCCTCGCCCGTCTCGGCTCGACCGTCCGCCCCGTGCACATCGCGGAGATCCTGGCCAGCACCAAGGAGGCACCCCTGTGAGCGGCACCTACCTCGGCATGCCCCCCTTCCCCCAGGCGGCCGCAGTGTCGACCGAGAACACGCGGCTGCGCGCCAACCTCACCCACGCCACGCACACCATCCGCGACAAACGCGCCGCCGCCGTACGCGAACTGCCCGACTGGGCACGGCTGCGCGCCGCCGGGGCCGCCGTCAAGGACCGTACGCTGCGGCACCTCGACCACTACCTGGAGCAGCTGGAGGCCGCGGTCACGGCGGCGGGCGGCACCGTCCACTGGGCCGCGGACGCGCGTGAGGCCAACCGCATCGTGACCTCCCTGGTCCGCGCCACGGGCGAGACGGAGGTCGTCAAGGTCAAGTCGATGGCCACGCAGGAGATCGGTCTCAACGCCGCGCTGGAGGCGGCGGGCATCCGCGCGTACGAGACGGACCTCGCCGAGCTGATCGTGCAGCTCGGCGACGACCTGCCGTCCCACATCCTCGTCCCGGCGATCCACCGCAACCGGGACGAGATCCGCGACATCTTCCGGGAGCGGATGGCCGACTGGGGCCGCCCCGCGCCCGAGGGGCTGACCGAGGAGCCCGGGGTCCTCGCCGAGGCGGCGCGGCTGCACCTGCGGGAGAAGTTCCTGCGCGCCAAGGTGGGCGTCTCGGGCGCGAACTTCATGGTCGCCGAGACGGGCACGCTCGTCGTGGTCGAGTCCGAGGGCAACGGGCGGATGTGCCTGACGCTGCCGGAGACGCTGATCTCGGTCGTCGGGATCGAGAAGATCGTGCCGACCTGGCAGGACCTGGAGGTGTTCCTCCAGCTGCTGCCGCGCTCCTCCACCGCCGAGCGGATGAACCCGTACACGTCCATGTGGACCGGCACCACGGACGGCGACGGGCCGCGGACGTTCCACCTCGTGCTGCTCGACAACGGGCGCAGCGACACGCTGGCGGACACCGTGGGCCGCCAGGCGCTGCGCTGCATCCGCTGCTCGGCGTGCCTCAACGTCTGCCCGGTGTACGAGCGCGCGGGCGGGCACGCGTACGGCTCGGCGTACCCCGGGCCGATCGGCGCGATCCTGACGCCGCAGCTGCGGGGCGTCGGCAGCGAGCTGGACGCGTCGCTGCCGTACGCGTCGTCGCTGTGCGGCGCGTGCTACGAGGTGTGCCCGGTGGCGATCGACATCCCGGAGGTGCTCGTGCACCTGCGGGAGCGCGTCGTGCAGGGCGGGGAGGCGACGGTGCGCGGCGTGCGGACGCGCATCCGGCCCGCGAAGGGGCACGCGGCCGAACGCGCCGCCATGCGGGCCGCCCGCTGGGCGCTCGACCATCCGCGCACGGCGCTGCGGGCGGGGCAGTTGCTCGCGGCGCGGACGCGGCGGTTCCATCCGCGGCGGCTGCCCGGCCCCGGGCGCGCCTGGACGGCGAGCCGCGAGGTGCCCGCGGTGCCGGCGGAGTCGTTCCGCGACTGGTGGCGGCGCGAGCGCGGCGGGAACGGGCACGGCGGGAAGGCGACGCGATGAGCAGCAGGGACGCGATCCTCGGACGGGTGCGGCGGGCGCTGGCGGACGTGCCGCGCGACGAGGCGCCGGACGACGTGCCGGTGGTGCGGGACTACCTGCGCACCCACTCCCCCGCCGACGCCGTGGAGACGCTGGCGGAGAACCTGGCGGACTACCGCGCCGTCGTGCACCGCACCGACGCGGCGGGCCTCCCGGAACTGATCGGCCGGCTGCTGGCCGCGCGCGGGAGCCGCAGCGTGGTCGTCCCCGAGGGCCTGCCGGAGGAGTGGCTGCGGGCGGTGGAGGGTGTGCGGCGGGTGCCGGACGCGCCGGACGCGACGCCGGGCGAACTGGACGCCGTGGACAGCGTGGTGACGGGCTGCGCCGTGGCCGTGGCCGAGACGGGCACGCTCGTGCTCGACGGCTCGCCGGGCCAGGGCAGGCGGCGGATCTCGCTGATGCCGGACCACCACGTCTGCGTCGTGCGCGTACCCGGGCAGGTCGTCGACTCGGTGCCGCAGGCGCTGCCCCGGCTCGTGCCGACCAGGCCGCTCACGTGGATCTCCGGCCCCTCGGCGACCAGCGACATCGAGCTGGACCGCGTGGAGGGGGTGCACGGTCCGCGTACGCTTGAGGTCGTTCTGGTGACCGACTGATCGCACACCGACCCGGAGGAGAACGCACCGTGGAACTGCTCGACGGCTTCCGTCAGGGACTCGACGAATTCGGCACGCGCGTGCACGAGGTGGGTCCCGACCAGTGGGCGTCCGGCACGCCGTGCGCCGAGTGGTCGGTGCGCGACCTGGTGAACCACCTCGTGGGGGAGCACCTGTGGGCGCCCTGGCTGCTGCGCGGCGCGACGCTCGCGGAGGTCGGCGACCGGTTCGACGGCGACGTGCTGGGCGACGACCCGGTCGCGGCCTGGGACGCGGCGGTCGCGGAGTCGCGCGAGGCCGTGGACCGCCCCGGGGTGCTGGAAGGGACCGTGCACACCGGCGCGGGCGAGATCCCGGCCGAGGAGTACCTGCGCCAGATGACGCTCGACCTGACCGTGCACGCATGGGATCTCGCCAGGGGCACCGGCGCCGGCGACCGGCTCGACCCGGACCTCGTCGCACTCGTGTACGGCCACGCCGCCGAGCTGGCGCCCCGGTGGCAGGGTGTGGGGATCTTCGCGCCGCCGGTCCGGGTGCCGGAGGACGCGCCGCTCCAGGACCGGCTCGTGGGCCTCATGGGCCGCCGCCCCTGACCCGGGCCCGGCCTCCCGCCCGACCCCGGGATTGCATCATCATGCAAGAAGACGCATACTCTTTCTGTGTCCAAGGTTCTCACCTCCCTGCCCACCGGCGAACGCGTCGGCATCGCCTTCTCCGGCGGCCTCGACACCTCTGTCGCGGTCGCGTGGATGCGCGACAAGGGTGCCGTCCCGTGCACCTACACCGCTGACATCGGCCAGTACGACGAGCCCGACATCGCGTCGGTCCCCGGCCGCGCGACGTCGTACGGCGCCGAGATCGCGCGCCTCGTCGACTGCCGCGCGGCGCTCGTCGAGGAAGGCCTCGCCGCGCTCGCCTGCGGCGCCTTCCACATCCGCTCAGGCGGGCGCGCGTACTTCAACACGACGCCGCTCGGCCGCGCCGTCACCGGCACCCTGCTCGTCCGGGCGATGCTTGAGGACGACGTGCAGATCTGGGGCGACGGGTCCACGTTCAAGGGCAACGACATCGAGCGGTTCTACCGCTACGGCCTGCTCGCCAACCCGCACCTGCGCATCTACAAGCCCTGGCTCGACGCGGACTTCGTCGCCGAGCTGGGCGGGCGCAAGGAGATGTCGGAGTGGCTGCTCGCCCACGGCCTCCCCTACCGCGACAGCACGGAGAAGGCGTACTCCACCGACGCCAACATCTGGGGCGCCACGCACGAGGCCAAGACCCTGGAGCACCTCGACAACGGCGTGGAGACCGTCGAGCCGATCATGGGCGTCCGGTTCTGGGACCCGGCGGTCGAGATCGCGGCCGAGGACGTGACGATCGGCTTCGACCAGGGCCGCCCGGTCACGGTGAACGGCAAGGAGTTCGCCACCGCCGTGGACCTCGTCATGGAGGTCAACGCGATCGGCGGCCGGCACGGCCTCGGCATGTCCGACCAGGTCGAGAACCGCGTGATCGAGGCCAAGAGCCGCGGCATCTACGAGGCGCCCGGCATGGCGCTGCTGCACGCCGCGTACGAACGCCTGGTCAACGCGATCCACAACGAGGACACGCTCGCCCAGTACCACAGCGAGGGCCGCCGCCTCGGCCGGCTGATGTACGAGGGCCGCTGGCTCGACCCCCAGGCGCTGATGATCCGCGAGTCCCTCCAGCGCTGGGTGGGCGCGGCGGTCACCGGCGAGGTGACGCTGCGGCTGCGGCGCGGCGAGGACTACTCGGTCATGGACACCACGGGCCCGGCGTTCAGCTACCACCCGGACAAGCTGTCCATGGAGCGCACCGAGGACTCGGCGTTCGGCCCGGTGGACCGGATCGGCCAGCTCACGATGCGCAACCTGGACATCGCCGACTCCCGCGCGAAGCTGGAGCAGTACGCGGCGCTCGGCATCGTCGGCAACACGCACGCGGGGCTGGTCGGCGCCGCGCAGGCCGCGTCCACGGGGCTGATCGGCGCGATGCCGCAGGGCGGCGCCGAGGTCATCGCCTCCCGCGGCGAGACGGACGACGAGGACCAGCTGCTCGACCGGGCCGCGATGGAGCTGGGCAACGACTGACGTCCGGAACGGCGGGCGGCGCGCGGAACCACCGTGCGCCGCCCGCCGTTCCGCGTCCCGGGCCTCGTCCCGTGGCCCCGCGCCCAGCGGACTACGACCAACGGGCCGCGGGTCTGCGTCCGCCGCCCGTTCCGGCCCCCGCGGCGCGCGCATAGCGTGCCGGACATGAGGGAAACGACTGCCGCGCACGGCGACGGTGACACCGGGACGCTGGACGAGGCGCTGGAACGGCTGCACGCGACAGGACCCGAGTTCGAGGGCTGGCTCAGCAACCACGCCCCCATGGCCGTCGAGGCCCTGGTGCGGCACGGCCAGGGCGCGCGCGTCCACCGCTGGCTCGACGACTACGGCGACCGCCTGGAGGAACTGCCGGGCGCGTACGGCCGCATCACGTCGGAGAACTGGCGCGACGCCCTGGGCGACGCCCGCCATCTCGCGGACTGGCCTGTCTTCTTCGCCGAGCGCATCGGCGAACGCCCCTGGCGCGACGTCCTCGCCGAGTGGTGGCCCCGGCTGCTGCCCGGCATCACGGCGAGCGCCACCCACCCGGTGATCCGCGTGGGCCACGCCGTCCGCGCCCTGCGCGAGGGCGGGGAGACCGCGCCGCGCCTCGCCGAACTGGCCCACGCCCTGGGCTACTGGGCCGCCCGGCACCAGGTGCTGCCCCGCGACGTCGCCCCCCTGCCCGCGCCGGGCGCCCCGGGAGCGGCGCTGCGGGCGGTGCCGCGGGTGGCCGATCCGAGCGGCGGCATCAACCACCGCCTCGGCCAGATCACGGCCCTCCCCGCCTGGCCCGGCGGACTGGCGGGCGGCCCCGAGGCGGCCGAGGGGCACCTGCGGGCGCTGGTGCGGGACGCCGTCGGCCACTACGCCGCCCACGCCCACGGCAACCCGGTCATGCTGGTGCACGCCGCGACCGCGCCGAACGCCGTCCTGCGCGTCCTGCCCGACCTGCCGGTGGAGCTGTGGCCGGCCGGCGTGGCGGCGGCGTGGACGGCGAGCGCGGGCGTCGTCGCCGCGTACCGCCCGGACGCCCCGCGCCCCGAACCGGCGGAGGGCGCCCGTACCGGCGCCGGCGAGCTGTTCGACCGGGCCGCCGCGCACGGGGACGAGCACGCCATCAAGCTGGTGGACACGGCGCTCGACGTGGCGGCGTACGCGCCGGAGACGGCCGCCCGCGCGTACGGCGCCGGGCTGCGCGCCGTCGAACTGATCGCGCCGCTGGACTGAGCCGCCGGGCGCAGGAACGCTCAGCCGCGCCCCGGCAGTTCGGCGCCGAAGACGGCGAAGGCCCGTGCGTCGAACAGGACGAACCGCACCTCCTCGAACGCGCCGTCCGCCGTCTCCTCCCGCACCGTCCGCACGGCGATCCGCGCGCCGTCGTCCGGCGGCCAGCCGTAGACGCCGGTGGAGACGGCAGGGAACGCGACGGTGGAGGCGCCGAGTTCACGCGCGACGCGCAGCGACGACCGGTAGCAGGACGCGAGGAGCTCCGAGCGGTCCTCACCCGCCGCGTACACGGGCCCGACCGTGTGGACGACCCAGCGCGCCGGGAGGCGCCCGGCGGTCGTGGCGACGGCCTCGCCGGTGGGCAGCCCCTCGCGGTAACGGCCCGCCCGCAGCGCGCGGCACTCGGCGAGGATGCCGGGGCCGCCCCTGCGGTGGATCGCGCCGTCCACGCCGCCGCCGCCCAGCAGGGAGGAGTTGGCGGCGTTGACGATGACATCGACGCGCTGCTCCGTGATGTCGCCGAGGACCCGGGTGAGGGCGGTCACGGGGTCACTCCCCGATCCGGGCGGCCCACAGCAGGCCGCCGAGCAGGTGCTGCCGGAAGACGGGCTCCGCGTACGACTCGGCGCGGTGGCCGAGCGCCGTGTAGAACGACCTGCCGCCCGCGTTCTCGTGGCACCAGACGAGCGGGTGGTCGGCGCCCATGCGGCCGCCGGAGTACGTCGACTCGTCGGCGCTCGCGAGGACCCGTACGCGCCCGCTCGGGCTCGCCTTGAAGTCGTACCACTCGTCGGTGACCTCCCAGCGCTCGGGGAGGTGGGCGGTCGCCGGGTGGTCGCGGTCGGCGACCACGGCGGTGCCCTCCTGGACCGGCGGGTGCCCGTCGAAGACCGCGCCGACGAGGTCGTCGCCGTACCAGGGCCAGTCGTACTCGGTGGTGGAGGCCGCGTGCACGCCGACGAAGCCGCCGCCGCCCGCCAGGTGGGCGCGCAGCGCGTCACGCCCCGCGCCGGTGAGGACGGCGCCGCTCGTCGAGAGGAAGACGACGGCCGCGCTGCCCGGGATGCGGGCGGCGAGGACGTCGGGGTCCTCGGTGGCGGTCACGTCGATGCCGCGCCCGGCGGCCAGTTCGGAGAAGGCGGTGACACCGGCCGGGATGGAGTCGTGGCGGTATCCGGTGGTGCGCGAGTAGACGACGATGTGTGGTGCGCTCATGGGGCCCCATGGTAGGAGGGCGTGTCCCCGGGGGCGGCAACACGTTTGCGCGCGGATTCCCTTCGGGGCATATTCACCGGCCGGGTCTTCCGTTCCGCGGTCGTCGGGCCGCATGATCATGGGCATCGCCAGTGAGGAGTACAGATGCCCCGTGAACACGTTGCCCAGGTGTTCAGCCGGCAGGCCGACGCCTGCGGCCGGCTCGGTTCGCCGCTGTACGCGGCGCTGTTGGCCCGCGTGGCGCGGGACGTGCGCGACGGCGGACCGTGCGCCGGCGCGGTCATGGGGTACGAGGACAGCGGCCACGACGCCGCGCTCCCGCTGCGGTTCATGGCCGCCGTGCATTCCCTGGCGCTGACCGGACGGGCGCCGGAGGTCGCCGCCCATTTCCCGAGCGCGGGCGGCGAGTTCGACCCCGGGCGCCCGGACGCGGCGTGGCCCGCGCTGCTCGCGGCCGTCACCGCGCACCCCGAGTGGGTCGCCGACTGGCTGACGCGCCCGCCGCAGACGAACGAGGTGGGCCGCGCGCACCTGCTCGTCGCCGGGCTCCTGCACAGCGTGCCCACCGCGCAGCGGCCCATCCGGCTGTTCGAGCTGGGGTCGAGCGCGGGCCTCAACCTCCGCGCGGAGCAGTTCCGTTACTCCGCCGACGACTTCGCCTGGGGACCCGTCGACTCGGCCGTGCGGCTGACCGGTGTGTGGGAGGGCGAGGTGCCGGACTGGCTGCGCGCCGGCGCGGAGCGGCACCAGGCGCTGCGGATCGTGGAGCGGCGCGGCTGCGACCCGGCGCCCATCGACCCGCTGTCGTCCGACGGGGCGCTCGCGCTGCGGGCGTACATGTGGCCCGACCAGGTGGCGCGCATGCGGCGGCTCGACGGGGCGCTGGCGATAGCGGCGAAGGTCCCGGCCACCGTCGAGGCGGCGGGGGCGGCGGAGTTCCTGTCCGCGGTCGAGCTGGAACCGGGGACGCTCACCGTGGTGTGGCACTCCGTGATGCAGCAGTACGTGGCCCCGGAGGAGTGGGCGCTGGTGCGGGGGGAGCTGGACCGGCTGGGGAGGTCGGCGACGGCGGAGGCGGGCTTCGTGTACGTGTCGTTCGAGCCGCGGGCGGTGGACGGCGAGCACGCGTTCTGGCTCGCGCTGCGGGACGGGGCGGGTCCTGAGCGGCTGCTGGCCAGGGCGCAGCCACACGGGCTGCCCGCCCGGTGGCCGGTCGCCCGGGGATGACGCAGGATGGGCCCATGGCGCACAGGATGACGGACAGCGAGTGGCGGGCGTTCCTCTCGGGGGGTACGCGGACGGGGAAACTGTCCACCGTGCGGGCCGACGGGTCGCCGCACATCGCGCCCGTCTGGTTCGCCCTGGACGGCGGTGACCTGCTGTTCACGACCGGCAAGGACACCGTGAAGGGTCGGAACCTGCTGCGGGACGGGCGGGTGGCCCTCTGTGTGGACGACGAGCGGCCGCCGTTCGGCTTCGTCCTGGTGCACGGCACGGCCGAGGTGAGCGAGGACCTGCCGGAGATGCTGTTGTGGGCCACCAGGATCGCCGCCCGTTACATGGGCCAGGAGAAGGCCGAGGAGTACGGCGCGCGCAATGCCGTCCCCGGGGAACTGCTGGTGCGGGTGCGGCCGGACAAGGTGGTCGCGCTGGCCGACGTCGCGGACTGACGCGGCGCGCGAGGTGTCGGGCGACGTCACGGGGGCCGGGGAACGGGTGCGCCACCCCTGGTTCGCGCAGGCGTGGATGCGGGTGGGGCCGATGCTGGACAGGCGCGGGCTCGCTCCCTGGCGGTCCGCGCTGCTGGGCGGGCTGGCGGGCGAGGTCGTGGAGATCGGGGCGGGCGACGGGCGCAACTTCCCGCGTTATCCGCCCGCGGTGACACGGGTGGTCGCGGTGGAGCCGGAGCCGGTGCTGCGCAGGGCGGCACGGGTGCGGGCGGTGGAGTGCGGCCGGGGGCCCGGGGGGCGGCTGGGGCGGGTCGAGGTCGTCGAGGGGGTGGCGGGGCGGCTGCCCGCGGACGACGCGTCGTTCGACGCCGTGGTGGCGTGCCTGGTGCTGTGCACGGTCCCGGACCAGGAGGCGGCGCTGCGGGACGCGTACCGGGTGCTGCGGCCGGGCGGGACGCTGCACTTCCTGGAGCACGTCGAGGCGCCGTCGCGCGGGATGCGGGCGGTGCAGCGCGCCGTGGACGCGACGCTGTGGCCCCGGCTGGCGGGCGGCTGCCACACGGGCCGGGACACCGTCGCGGCGGTGGAGCGGGCCGGGTTCACCCTGGCGGAGGTACGGCGCTTCCACTTCCCCGTATGGCGCACGCCCGCGTCGTTCCACGTGCTGGGCACCGCGCGCCGTCCGCCCGCCGTGCCGGGCGGACCCGGGTCCGTCACGGTGCGTTGAGAGGGGTGCCGCTTTAAGCTCACGGCATGTCAGCAGCACGCTTCAAGGACCTGGCACTCGACGCCCTCGACCACAAGGCGCTCGCCGACTGGTGGTGCACGGCCATGGGGTACGAACGGGTGCCGCCCGCCGACGGCGCCGCCGACCGTCCCGGCAACTGGCCCGTACCCATCCGCGACCCCGCGGGCAGGGGCCCGCTCATCTGGTTCAACCCGGTGTCGGAGCCGAAGACCGTGAAGAACCGGATGCACCTCGACGTCTTCGGCGACCCGGACGCCCTGCTGTCGCTCGGCGCGACGCTGGTGCGGCGCAGGAGCGACGGCATCGAGTGGGACATCCTCGCCGACCCGGAGGGCAACGAGTTCTGTGTCTTCGCGCCGCGCCCCTGACGGGCGGGCGGGCGGGCCCGGCCGGGTGTCGGACCCCCGTGCCATGATCGGGGGCGGACGGCGCGGCAGCGCGGCGGTGTGACGGCGGAAGGGTGCGGGGCATGGACGCGACGGGTGTGACGGACGGCGTGGGCGGCGCGGAACGGGCGCGGCGGGTCATCGACACCGTGGCATGGGTGCACCTGTCGGAGGGCCGCATCCTCGGCGCGCGTTCGCGCGGCAAGGATGTCTTCTACATCCCGGGCGGCAAGCGGGATCCGGGCGAGAGCGACATCGAGACGCTGACGCGCGAGGTCCGCGAGGAGCTGACCGTGTCGCTCGTCCCCGGCACGGCCGAGCACGTCGGCACCTACACGGCGGCGGCCCACGGGCACCCGGACGGGACGCTCGTCACGATGGCCTGCTACACCGCGCGCTACGAGGGGACGCTCACCGCGAGCAGCGAGATCGAGGAGATCGCCTGGCTGCGCCTCGCGGACCGCGACCGGACCGCGCCGGTGGACCACGCGGTCTTCGACGACCTCGCGCGGGCCGGGCTGCTGCGCTGACGCGCCCGGCCCACCTGCCGCGGTCCGCCCGTACGATGGGCCGGGCAGACGGAGGGAGACACGCGGTGGCCGGTGCACGGACCGACGGGCGGGTGGCGCGGGGCGACGCGACGCGGCGCCTCGTGCTGGGCCGCACCATGGCCATCGCCTCGGTCGAGGGCCTGGAAGGGCTGTCGATCGGACGGGTCGCCGGGGACCTCGGGCTGAGCAAGAGCGGGGTGTTCGCGCTCTTCGGGTCGAAGGAGGAATTGCAGCTCTCCACGATCCGGGCGGCGCGGGCCGTGTTCGTGCAGCATGTGGCGCTGCCCGCGCAGGAGGTGCCGGCGGGGGCCGGGCGCGTGTGGCGGCTGTGCCGCGCGTACCTCGACTACTCGCGCGGGCGTGTCTTCCCCGGCGGTTGCTTCTTCTCCGCCGTCTCCGCCGAGTTCGGCGGCCGGGAGAGCCGGGTGCGGGAGGCGATCGCGGCGGCCCGTACGGAGTGGCTCGGCTACATCCGCACGGTGCTCACCGAGGCCCGGGACGCCGGCGGGCTCCGGGAGGGGACCGACCTCGACCAGCTGGTGTTCGAGATCTCGGCGCTGGTGGAGACGGCGAACACGACCTCCGTCCTGCACGGCGAGGACGGCGGCTACGACCGGGCGGCCACCGCCGTCCTCGCCCGGCTGCGGGCGGTGGCGGCCGATCCGGGCGAGCTGGACGGCGTCTGACGCGGACCGCTCAGGCCGCCAGGTCCGGCGCGTGGCCGCCCGCGGCCGCGAAGGCCAGGACCGCCTCGACGACGCCCGGGTCGGCGAGGATGCGCCGGTGGCCGAGGCCGTCGGTGGCGAACAGGTCGGCGCGGTCGGCGTAGGCGGCGACGAGCCGCTCGGCCTCCCCGAAGGGGACCGCGCGGTCGCGCCGGTCGTGGACGGCCAGCACCGGCAGCCGGAGCTGTTCGGGGCGGTGGACGGGCGAGAACCGGTTCCACAGGTCGTCCTCGCCGGGGAAGAGGCGGCGTTCGAGCGTGCGCCGCAGGGCGGGCTTCACGCTCTCGCCCACGCCGGTCATGGCGCAGAAGCTGTCGACGACGTGCGGGAAGGACGACGGGGTGGAGACGGTGACGAGCCGGTCGGCCGTCACGCGCCCGCGCAGCGCGAGGAACGCGCCGAGGCCGCCGACCGAGTGGCCGAGGACGGCGGCGAACCGGCCGTGGCGGGCGTGGAGCAGCTCGGCCGCCCGCACGTGGTCGAGGATCGTCGAGGCACGGCCGCCGGAGGCGCCGTGGCCGGGCGCGTCGAAGGCGACGGGGGTGAAACCGCGGGCCACCAGGGGCGCGACGAAGGCGCTGAAGCAGGCGGCGCGTGACTTCCAGCCGTGGATCATGAGGACGGGCCGGGCGCCGTCGCCCCAGGTGTGGACGGTGACCGGGTGGCCGCCGACCTGGATGACGTCCTGGGCGGCGAGGGCGAGGACCGCCGTCTCGTCCCGGCTCAGCGGCAGGCGGGCCAGGGGCCTGGAGAAGAAGGGCGCGACCGCGCGGGCGGCCAGCGAGGGGGCGACGCGGCCGGTGACGCCGACGGCGGCGTGGACGAGGCGGGTGGCGAGGGGCATGGCGGACGTCCCTTGGGTCGGCGGCGGAGTGCCCAGATATTAGCACGACCGTTCGCACACTTTTAGGGCCGCGGACGGCCCGGTCCGGGAAGGACCGGCCGGGATCAGGGGGTGACGGGGGCCGCCGCGCGCGTCTCGCTGTCGCGGCGGACCAGGGCGGCGTACCGGCCGTCGCGCGCGAGGAGTTCGTCGTGCGTGCCGCGCTCCGCGATGCGGCCCGCCTCCAGGACCACGATCTGGTCGGCGTCGCGGACGGTGGACAGCCGGTGGGCGATGGTGAGGGTCGTGCGCCCGGCCGACAGGGTGTCGATCGCCCGCTGGACGGCCTGTTCCGTGCGGGTGTCGAGCGCGCTGGTCGCCTCGTCGAGCACGAGGACGGGCGGGTCACGCAGGATCGTCCGCGCGATGGCGAGGCGCTGCTTCTCGCCGCCGGAGAACCGGTAGCCCCGTTCGCCGACGACCGTGTCGTAGCCGTCGGGCAGGGCGGCGATGTGGTCGTGGATCTGCGCGGCGCGCGCGGCGGCCTCGATCTCCTCGCGGGTCGCGTCCGGGCGGGCGAACCTCAGGTTGTCGGCGACGGTGGCGTGGAAGAGGTACGTCTCCTGCGAGACGACGCCGACCGCGCGGGCGAGCGAGGCGAAGTCGAGGTCGCGCACGTCCACGCCGTCGAGGGTCACGCGGCCCGCCGTGACGTCGTAGAGCCGCGGGACGAGGTAGCCGAGCGTGCTCTTGCCAGCGCCCGTCGGGCCGACCACGGCGAGCGAGCCGCCGGCGGGAACGGTCAGGTCGATGCCGTCGAGCGTGCGCGGGGCGGCGGGGTCGTACGTGAAGGAGACCCGCTCGAACCGCACCTCGCCGCGCGCCCGTTCGATGCCGATCGGGTCGGGGCGCTCGGTGATGTCCACCCGCAGGTCGAGGTACTCGAAGATGCGCTGGAAGAGGGCGAGGGACGCCTGGATGTCCACGCCGGTGGACAGCAGGGAGACGGCCGGGCGCAGCAGGCCCTGCTGGAGGCTGACGAAGGCGACGAGCGTGCCGATCGACGGCGGGGTGTTGCCCAGGGCGAGCATCGCGCCGGCCGACCAGTAGAGCAGGGCGGGGATGGCGGCCATGATCATGCCGATGGTGGCCATGCGCCAGCGCCCGGCCATGCTGGTGCGCACCTCCAGGCCGACGAGCCGCTCCGACTCCCCGGAGAACTCCTTCGTCAGCGCCTCGGCGCGGCCCATCGTGCGGCCCAGGAGGATGCCGCTGACGGACAGCGACTCGGTGACCATCGCCGCCATGACGGCCATCTGCTTCTGCCGCTGGGTGGTGATGCGCTTGCGCTCCCGGCCGACCCGGCGGGCGATCCAGACGAAGCCGGGCAGGAGGACGAGCGAGACGAGGGTCAGGCGCCAGTCGAGGGCGAGCATGGCGACGACGGTGGCCGTGACGGCGGTGACGTTGGAGACGAGGGACGTCGCGGTGGACGTCACCGTGGCCTGCATGCCGCCGATGTCGTTCGCGATGCGGGACTGCACCTCGCCGGTGCGGGTGCGCGTGAAGAACGCGAGCGGCATCTGCTGGAGCTTGCCGTAGACGGCGGTCCGCAGGTCGTGCATGACGTGCTGGCCGACCGTCGTGGAGACGAGGGTCTGGAGGACGCCGAAGACGCTGCTGGTCACGGCCGTGGCGATCATGCCGAGGGCGAGGAGGGCGAGGAGGCCGGTGCGGCGTTCCGGCAGCGCGGTGTCGATGATCTCGCGGAGGAGGAACGGGGAGGCGACGGCGACGAGCGAGGAGGCCCCGACCAGCAGGGCGACGAGGAGGAGACGGCCCCGGTAGGGGCGGAAGAGGCGGAGGACGCGGCGGATCTGCGCCGGTGGGACCGGCGGGGCCGGGGTGACCTGGATCCCGGCCTGGGCCGCCCTGGCCATGGTGTCGTGCGGCATGGGCTCCTTCGGGGCCGCGTTCGGGCTGATAGCCCTCCAGCCTACGTCGCCGGAGGGCCGGTCAGGAGCCGTCGCGCGGGTCGGCGAACGTGCGCCGGGCGTACACGATCTCCTCGAAGCGGACCGGGAGGCCCGCGCCGGTCGGCGACTGGGCGAGGAACCCGGCCTCCGGCGGTGTGCCGTCCGGGAGCGCGAACCAGCGCACGAGGTGCCGGAACCGGCCGTCCATGGCGGTGTGGAGGCGCACGCCCCGCCGACGCGGGCCGCGCGCAGCCAGATGCCGCCGCTCTCGACGGGGAACGCGGTGGCGTCGTCGGAGACGCCGCGGGTGACGACCGTGACGACGGTGGGCCTGCCCTGGGGGACAGTTCGAGGGCGAGCTCGGCCCAGGAGCCGGGGCCGGCGTACAGAGGAGGAGCGCGCCCGCGTCGTAGGTGGCGGACAGGCCGGCGCGTACGCGGGCGCTGAGGACGAAGTCCCCGGCGTGCGGTGTCGTGAGGAGCGCGGGCGCGTCAGTGAACCGGCCGGGACTGCCCGGGTCGGCGAAGAGGTCGGTGCACGGACCGGCGGCCAGAGTGAGGGCAGCCGGGCCGGTCACCCGCGCCTCGACCGGGCTGCCCAGGGGGCGCAGGGGCGCGGGCATCACCGGCAGCGTCAGCGTCAGCGGGTCGTCCATCGGTGGTCCTCCCGTCCCGGACGGCGAGCGTCGGGTGACGCCGGACCTTGGCGGGAGAAGGGGTGGCCGGCCAGGGGGCGGCGCCGGAGGGCGGCCGTGACACTGGCCGGGGGCCGCGGGGGCGTGCTACCAAGGGCCATGCCTGCTGCGACCGGATCTCCCGCCCTGTCCGCGTACGACGCCGTGATCGTCGGCGGGGGTCACAACGGCCTGGTGGCCGCCGCCTATCTGGCGGGGGCCGGCAAGCGGACGCTGGTGCTCGAACGGCTGGGGCGCACGGGCGGGGCGGCGGTGTCGGAGGAGCCGTTCCCCGGCGTGGCCGCGCGGCTGTCGCGCTACTCGTATCTGGTGAGTCTGCTGCCGCAGCGGATCGTGCGGGACCTGGGGCTGCGGATCACCCTGCGCAAGCGGGGCATCGCTTCGTACACCCCGGCGGTGCGGGGCGGGATGCCGACGGGGCTGCTGGTCGGGGGCGGCGAGGCGCGGACGCGGGAGTCGTTCGCCCGGCTGACGGGTTCCGACCGTGAGTACGAGGCCTGGCTGCGGTTCTACGCGATGACGGCACGGGTGGCCGAGCGCGTGTTCCCGACGCTGACGGAGCCGCTGCCGACGCGGGAGGAGCTGCGGGCGCGGGTGGGCGACGGGGAGGCGTGGGAGGCGCTGTTCGAGCGGCCGCTGGGCGAGGCGGTGGAGGCGGCGTTCGCGGACGACCTGGTGCGCGGCGTGGTGTTCACGGACGCGCTGATCGGCACGTTCACGCACGCGCACGATCCCACGCTGTTGCAGAACCGCTGCTTCCTCTACCACGTGATCGGCCAGGGCACCGGGGACTGGGACGTGCCGGTGGGCGGGATGGGCGCGGTCACCGGCGCGCTCGCGGCGGCGGCGCGCGCGGCCGGGGCGGAGATCGTCACGGGGCACGAGGTGACGGCGGTCGCGGCGGACGGCGCGGCGGCCGAGGTGACCTTCCACGACGGTCTGTGCGAGGGCCGGGTGGGGGCGGCGAAGGTGCTGGTGAACGCGTCGCCGCGCGAGCTGGCCGCGCTGCTGGGGCGGCCGGCGCCGCCGGTGGCGGAGGGCGCGCAGTTCAAGGTGAACATGCTGCTGGAGCGGCTGCCCGCCCTGCGGGACCCGCGCACCGATCCCCGGGAGGCGTTCGCCGGCACGTTCCACATCGCGGAGGGATACCGTCAGTTGGAGGACGCGTACCGCGAGGCGGCCGGGGGGACGCTGCCGCGGGTCCCGCCCGGCGAGGTGTACTGCCACTCGCTGAGCGACCCGACGATCCTCTCCCCCGCGCTGGCGGCGCGCGGCCGGCAGACGCTCACGCTCTTCGGACTGCACACGCCCGCGCGGCTGTTCGCCGGGGACGGGGCGGCGGTGCGCGACCGGCTGCTGGCCGACACCCTGGCCGCGCTGGACGCGCACCTGGCCGAGCCGATCGCCGGCTGTCTCGCGCGGGACGCGGACGGACGGCCGTGCGTCGAGGCGAGGACACCGCTGGACCTCGAACGGGAGCTGCGGCTGCCCGGCGGGCACATCTTCCACGGCGACCTGGCGTTCCCCTGGCGGGACCAGGCCGGTGCCGCGGAGGACGGGGCGGCGGAGGACGCGGCGGCCCGCTGGGGGGTGTCGGGCGGGTACGCGAACGTGCTCCTGTGCGGGGCGGGCGCGGTGCGCGGCGGCGGGGTGAGCGGCATCGGCGGGCACAACGCCGCGATGGCCGCGCTGGGCCGCTGACCGGGGCTTTCAGGGGCTGTTGAGCGCTGTGGGACAGGCGCGGCGTACCGCGCGCGGGCGTGCGGACGCCACCCTCCCATTGGTCTGGACATGACCAAAGAGGGCCAGTACCGTCAGACTTGGTCTAGACCGCACGACCCGACCCGAGCGCTCACCCCCCACGGATCTCCGGGAGCCAATCATGCGTAAAAGGATCACCACCGCAGTGGCCGGCGTTGGCATGGCCATGACCATGGTGCTGGGCACCGGCGGCAGCGCCCAGGCGCACGGCTACACCACCAGCCCGACGAGCCGTCAGCTCTTCTGTGCCCAGGGCGCGGTCAGCGACTGCGGCTCCATCATCTGGGAGCCGCAGAGCGTCGAGGGCCCGAAGGGCTTCCCGCAGGCGGGACCGGCCGACGGCACCCTCTGCGCGGGCGGCAACTCCCGCTTCTCCCAGCTCGACAACCCGCGGGGCGGGTCCTGGCCCACCACGCGCGTCAGCAGCGGCCAGCGGTTCACGTTCAACTGGACCTTCACGGCCCGCCACTCGACGACCGACTTCCGCTACTACATCACCCGCAACGGGTGGAACCCCAACCAGCCGCTCACCCGGGCCCAGCTGGACACCACGCCGTTCCTGACCGTCCCGCTGAACGGCAGGCAGCCCGGCCAGACCGAGAGCCACGCGGGCACGCTGCCCAGCCGCTCCGGCCGCCACGTGATCCTCGCCGTCTGGAACGTCGCGGACACGGGCAACGCGTTCTACTCCTGCTCCGACGTGCAGTTCTGACCGCACGGGCGGACGTGACCGGCCCGGCCGGAGGCGGACCGCCTCCCGCCGGACCGTGTCCGCCGGGCGTGCGACATGGAACGCGGGTGCGCGGGAAGGCCGCCGTCCTCTCCCCGCGCACCCGCCGCCTGAGGGGTGCGCGCTGTGCGGACCAGGTCATGTCGCGGGTCCTGCCTGGCGCGCGCGGCCCGGTCACCGCACTTCGCCGCGTTACCGCATCGCCCGGGTACGCCCGGTACGCGTGGCGATCCGGTGCCTTGCGAGGCACGGAGTCCGACGACGCGGACCGATCCGCCAAGACCCGAACGACACGGCCTAGCGGAGCCAGGAGTGGCGGCGGACCAGCGGGAGGCGCTCCCAGGCCGCGCCGAGACCCCAGACGCGCCCCGCGGAGCAGACGGCCGCTATCACCATCACCGCCGCGTAGACCACGTGCTGATCGACCAGCGGGTTGGTGGACATACTCGGCGAGCCGTCGGAGAGATGCCTCGCGGGCGGGAACTCGCCGAGCCACAGGAAGAGCATCATCAGCGGGCCCGCGACCGCCGTGACGCGCAGGCCGATCCCGGCGACGAGGGAGATGCCGACGCCCAGCATGCCCGCCATGTACAGCCAGTCGATGACGGCGACGCCCGCCCAGGAATGGTAGGTGGACTCCAGCGGGCCGGCCGAGACACCGGAGAGGTAGCCGCCCGCCGGGGAACCGCCGCTGAGCCAGGCACGCTCGGACGGCGTGGCGTAGCTGAGGCCCAGCAGCTTGTCGAAGAAGGTCCACAGGAAGATGACGCCGGTCGCGATCCGTAAGACGGCGAGGACCTTGAGCGCGGCGACGGGGATCGTGGCGGCCTGCGGCGCCGGCAGGACGGCCTGCCGGGACTCGCCGGTCAGGATGTGCTCGGGGACGGCCATGGTCGCTCCTGAATCTGTGCGATGGGTGCGAGGGGCAGGCCCTGCTGCCGGCCGGGGGAAGTACGGCGGCGGCGTGGAGCAGCGGGAGCCGGATCGGGCGCGGGGCGGGGAGTCGGCGGCGAAGCGGTACGGGCTCCGGCGCTGCGCCTCGGGGCCGCCGGGACGGCCGGGCGTAGCGGCGCGTGCACGCCCGGCGTAGGGCGCACGGGGCGGAACGGCGAAGGACGGCACCTGTCAGGGGCTGAGGCGTCGCCGGTCCCGGGCGCCGGACCGCGGCGGACGCACCCGCGGACTGCCCCGGGCCGCATGTCCGTTCGGCCGGGGGTGCCCGGGGGCGGGGACACGGCGGTCCGGCGGCGTCGCGTGCCGGGCGCCTCTCGTGGACAGCACATGGGAGCCCTTCTTGGTACGGCGGTCGCCGGGGAGGCGCACCGCCGCCGGGTGGTGACCGCCGCGCACCCCTTCGGTACGCGGCAATCGGTTGGGAGCGCTCCCACCCGGCGGCGGCAGTCAGTGGCGGAGAACCCGTCCCGGATGGCATCGGAACCCGTCGACGAGCCATCCGGGACGGGCGGCCGTCCGCGCTGCTCGTCCCCGGCAGCGTCGGGACGGCGCGGCACCCCCCGCCCGCCGGACACCCCCTCCCGCAGGGGGTCCTGAGCGGCCGGCACCATGGCGGGCGGCGGGGGTCGGGGTCAGCCTCCGCGCGGCACGCCCGGCGGCGGGGCGGGGCGGCCGGTCACAGGTCCGCGCCCCTGCTGCGCCGGTTGAAAGCGCTGCGGCGGTTGGCCTCGCGGATGCGCTGGAGCAGTGGAAGCCCGTGGTCGCCGCGCTCGGGCGGCGGGGGATCGCTCCGGACGGGGCCGTCCTGGCCGGACGGCGGACCGGCGCGCCGGGAGAACCGGCGCACGGCCGAACTGCCTGCGGGGGGTGACATGACGCGGCCCTTCTCGATGCTGCCGGGCGGGACCGCCGCGCGCGCCGGACGGGGCAGGCCCCGGCCCGGCACACCGCATGGGAGCGCTCCCACTCGGAGTGACGCAACTCATAGTGGGAGTCGCCCCGGGCGCCGTCAACACTTCGCGCATCCCCTTTTCGAAAGCACCAGGCCAAAGCGCCGCTCCCTGTCGCCCTTTCCCTTCCACGAGGTGAACGCGGCGGGGACAGAAGCGTGTCGGGGACACCGCCCGGGACGGTCCTCGCTTCGCCTTCCGAAGGCAGGCAGGCGCACCGAGCCCGCCACGGGAACCGGCAGCGACCCGGAGCGCGGGCTCCGGACCCACCGCCCGAGCCGGTCCGTGCGGCCCCCCACAACCGATGGCTGGAAATCGCCGTTGGTCGGAGGACGACGCCCCACCTGCCCCCTCGCCCATCCGCCAGAGCCGGGGGGCTCCCGCAGCGGCGGCCGCCCTCCGGAACCCGGTCCACGCCGGTCCCTGAACGCCAGGCGCGCCTTCGCGGTACCGGCCGTGGGCAGCCCCCTCACCAGCGCGGGCGTGGACGGGCCGCCGCGCCACCGCCACGGCTGCCCGGCGGCCTTCCGTCACTCCCCCGGGCGCCCGGCGGCGCGGCGGTCCGCCGCGCCGCCCGTCACCGTACGGGAGCGCGGCCCGGCGGGACGGCACCCTGCGGGTGTCCTCCGGACGGCGCCCGGGAGGTCTGTTCCCGTCACCCGCGCCCAACCGGCGCACCATAAGATCTTCACGTTATAGCAACGCAAAACTCGAGGTTCCCGCCCCCGGCCACCGACCGGAACGCCGGGGAAAAATCCGTTGATTTTCGCCACCCGGCGCGAGGACCCTTGCGAGGTTGTCCAGCTCCGCCCTCCCCCGTTCCGGGGCACCTTCCTCTGGGAAACCATGCACATTCGAGACCTCCCGCATCCCGACCCAGGCGAGCCGGACGTACGTTCCGGCTTCCGTTTCCTGGTCTGGCTCTTCCGGCGTCAGCTCGGCGGACAGGCCAAAGCCCTGCTCTGGGGCACCCTGCACATGGCGGCCATCGCGTGCCTGCCGGTGACCATGGGGCTCGCCATCGAGGCGGTGGTGGACGGCTCGGGCGGACGGCTGGCCCTCACCGGGCTGTTCCTGCTCGTCAGCACCCTGGTGATGAGCTTCGCCGACACCATGCTCCACCGCACGGCCGTCACCAACTGGATCACCGCCGCCGCCCGTGTCCAGCAGCTCCTGGCCCGTCGCACCGCAGAACTGGGCGGGCTCCTCACGCGCCGGGTGGCCGCCGGCGAGGTCGTCAAGGTCTCCACGGGGGACGTGGAGAAGATCGGCTGGTTCGTCGAGTCCTTCTCGCGGTTCGCCGCCGCCGTGGTCGTGACGACCGGGGTGTGCGCGGGCCTGATCGTGTTCGATCCCGGGATCGGGCTGCTCGTGCTCGGCGGCGTCGCGGTCGTCGCCCTGAGCGTGTGGCCGCTGCTCCCGGCCGCGACACGGCGGGCCGACGTCGAGCGCGGGAAGTCCGGGCGGGCCACCGAGCTGGCCTCCGACACCGTCGCCGGGCTGCGCGTGCTGCGGGGCATCGGCGGCGAGGAGCTGTTCCTCGAACGGTACCGGCGAGCCTCGCAGGAGGTCCGCGGCGCGTCCGTCCGCAACGCGCGGATGTGGTCGCTGATCGACGCGCTCCAGGTCGTCATGCCGGGGCTGCTGCTCATCGCGGTGGTCTGGCAGGGCACGCGGCTCGCGCTGGACGGGCGCCTGGAGGCGGGCGAACTGGTCGCCGTGTACGGGGCGGTGAGCTTCCTGATGTTCCCGCTGCGCCTGTTCCAGGAGGCGGCGATGGCGTTCACGTTCTCGCGTCCCTCCGCGAAGCGGGCCGTCCGCGTCCTCGGCCTGCGGCGCGAGGACGCCCCCACCGGCGGGGTGGAGCCCATGGCGGAGGGCCGGGCCGAGATGCCCGACGGGGACCTGTGGGACCCCTCGACCGGCCTGCTCGCCGAGCGGGGCAGGCTCACCGCCGTCGTGTGCGGCGACCCGGACTTCGCGGAGCGGCTCGCCGGGCGGCTCGGCGGCCACGCGCCGGACGCGGCGGGCGAGCCGTCCGCGCAGCTCGGCGGCTTCCCGCTCGACGGGCTGTCCCGGGAGGCGGCCCGCACGGCGGTGCTCGTCCAGGACAAGGACCCCGTGCTCCTGTCCGGCACGCTCGCCGAACTGCTCGGCGTCCCCTCGTCCGGTCGCGTCGCGGCGCGGGACGCCCTGGCGACGGCGCAGTGCCAGGACGTGCTGGCGACGCTGGCGCAGTCGGCGCCCGACGGCAGCGGCGACCCGATGCGCGCGCGGATCACCGAGCGCGGCCGCTCCCTGTCGGGCGGCCAGCGCCAGCGGCTGGCCCTGGCCCGTTCGCTGGTCACCGACCCCGGTGTCCTGGTGCTCGACGAGCCGACCTCCGCCGTCGACGCGCACACCGAGGCGCGGATCGCCGAGGGGCTCGGGGCGCTGCGGACCGGCCGTACGACGGTCGTGTTCACGTCGAGCCCGCTGCTGCTCGACCACGCCGACACCGTGGTGTTCCTTCACGAGGGCACCGTGGCCGCGACCGGGCGCCACCGCGACCTCGTCCGGACCGCCCCGGCGTACCGCGCGGTCGTCACGCGCGAGCCGGAGACCGCAGACCTTGCTGAGGAGATCGCATGATCGGCGTCCCACCCCCGGAGTACGACCCGTCGACCGCGGAGCACGTCGCGAAACTGCCCGTGGCGGGGCGGGAGACGGTGCGCCGGTACGTGCGCGCCCTGCTGCGCAGGCACCGCCGCGCCTTCGGCGGGCTGGTGGTGGTCAACGCCGTGGCCGTCGTCGCGTCGATGATCGGCCCGTACCTCCTCGGCCGGGTCGTGCAGGACCTGGCGGACGGCGAGCGGGAGCTGCACCTCGGGCGGACGATAGCGCTGTTCGCCGTGTCGCTGGCCGTCCAGGCGTTCTTCGTGCGGCTGGTGCGGCTGCGCGGCGCGGTGCTGGGCGAGCGGATGCTGGCGGACCTGCGGGAGGACTTCCTCGTGCGCGCCGTCGGGCTGCCGCCCGGTGTGCTGGAGCGCGCGGGGACGGGCGACCTGCTCGCCCGGATCAACACGGACGTCGACCGGCTGTCGAAGGCGATGCGCGAGGCCGTGCCGCAGATGTCCATCGCTGTGGTCTGGGCGGGCCTGCTGCTCGCCGGGATCGTCCTGACCGCCCCGGCACTCGGCATCGGTGTCGTCCTGGCGGTGCCGCTGCTGCTCTGCGTGTGCGTCTGGTACTTCCGCCGGGCGCCCGCCGGGTACCGTTCCGAGGCCGCGGGGTACGCGGCCGTCGCCGCGACGCTGGCCGAGACCGTGGACGCGGGCCGGACCGTCGAGGCGCACCGCCTGGAGGCGGAGCGCACGGCGCTCTCGGACCTCCAGGTCGGGCGCTGGACCGCGTGGGAGCGGTACACGCTGTGGCTGCGGTCGATCCTGCTCCCGGCGATCAACGTCTACCACGCGCTCATCCTGTCCGGAGTGCTGCTGATCGGCGGCTCGTTCGTCCTCCAGGGGTGGATGGGCGTCGGTGAGCTGACGACCGGGGCGATGCTGGCCCAGATGATGATCGAGCCGGTCGGGATGATCGTGCGCTGGCTGGACGAGTTGCAGGTCGCGCAGGTGTCGCTGGCGCGGCTGGTGGGCGTGCACGAGGTGGAGCCGGACGAGGGCGACGCCTCGGTGGTGCCCGCCGGACGTGATCTGACGGCCGACCGGGTGCGCTTCGGGTACCTGCCGGGCACCGACGTGCTGCACGACGTGTCGCTCGACGTCCCGCCGGGGACGCGGGTGGCGCTCGTGGGCCCTTCCGGTGCGGGCAAGTCGACGCTGGGGCGGCTCCTCGCGGGCATCTACGCCCCGCGCCGGGGCGAGGTGACCCTGGGCGGCGCGCGCCTGGCCGGGATGACGGCGGAACGGGTCAGGGAACAGGTGGCGCTGGTCAACCAGGAGCACCATGTGTTCGTCGGCCCGCTGCGCGACAACCTGCTGCTGGCGCGCACCGGTGCGACCGACGCCGAGTTGTGGGCGGCGCTGGGAGCGGTGGACGCGGCCGGATGGGTGCGCGCGCTGCCCGGTGGTCTCGACTGCGAGGTGGGGTCGGGCGCGGTGACCGTGTCCCCGGCCCAGGCGCAGCAGATCGCGCTGGCCCGGCTGGTGCTGGCGGACCCGCACACGCTGGTGCTCGACGAGGCGACGTCGCTGCTCGACCCGCGGGCGGCGCGCCATCTGGAGCGGTCCCTCGCGCGTGTCCTGGAGGGGCGGACCGTGATCGCGATCGCCCACCGGCTGCACACGGCGCACGACGCCGATGTCATCGCGGTGGTCGAGGACGGCAGGATCAGCGAGTTGGGCAGCCATGACGAACTGGTGGCGGCCGACGGCGCGTACGCGGCCCTGTGGCGGTCCTGGCACGGCTGACCGGCCATCCCGTGCCGTCCGTTCCCGCGCAGGGGGCGGACGGCACGGTGCCGTGGGGCCCCGGGCCGCGTGCCCCGTCAGAAGGTCATGACGGTCGCGCCGACGGCGCTGGCCGCGCCGATCACCATGAACAGCGGCATCAGGACCTTGTTCTCCACCGGGGCGCCGGCGCGGAAGCGCATGAACTGGGGGGTGCCGACCGGGTACCAGCGCTTGCCCGCGATGGGCAGCGGCCACAGGACGGGGCAGCCGGAGATGGTCAGGGCGTCGCCGATGGTGTGCACGATCGCGCCGAGGGCGATGGGCAGGCCGATCCACAGGTAGGGCTTGTCGGGGAAGAGCCAGGTGGAGCCGTTGCCCGGCTGGTCGAGGAAGTCGGCGATGAGCCAGGCGCTGGTGGCGCCGAGCAGCCACACCAGGACGTCGCTGGAGACGCGGGCCATGCGCCACAGCAGGCCCTCGACGGCGAGTACGAGGTGGACGAAGAGGGTGGCGAGGACGGCCCAGCGGCCCCAGGCGACCGCGGCAGCGGAGAACCCGGCGCCGAGGGCCAGTGCCCACAGCCAGGTGTGCGTGAGGGTGCGGTGTCCGCTGGTGCGGCGGCGTTCCCCCTTGGCGCGGGTGCTGTTGTAGACGGCTTCGGCGATCTTGTCGATGATGCCCGCGAGGATCTTGGAGAACGGTCCGAAGGCCCGGGATATCGTCGCCGACTTGTGGTCCAGGTCGGGTGCGAGTGCGGCTCCCGCGCATATCAGGGCGCCTGCCAGGAGGACGGGCCAGGGCATCGGGTGTTCCGCGTAGGCGGCCCCCGCGCCGACGACGAGCCAGGCCATCGCGCCTGAGAGTGAGTGTGCCGGTCCCATCATGGCTGTGCCCCGCCCCTTCGTGCCGCCCATGTCGTCCGGGCGGTGTGTCACCCGTGTCGGCCGGACAGCGTAATGCCTGTTGATCTTCCCATGTCCGGCCGGTTCCCCCTGGCGGGCCGGGGACGGGCAGTATGGGACGGTGACCCTTATCGATCAGATGCCGCCGCAAGCCGATCCTGATGCCCTCTTCGAGGCGTTCTCGTCGTGGACGAGTCAGCGTGGGATCACGCTGTACCCCGCGCAGGAGGAGGCGCTGATCGAGGTGGTGTCGGGATCGAACGTCATCCTGTCCACCCCGACGGGGTCGGGCAAGTCGCTGGTCGCGGCGGGGGCGCACTTCGCCGCGCTGGCCAGGGACGAGGTGACGTTCTACACCGCGCCGATCAAGGCGCTGGTGTCGGAGAAGTTCTTCGACCTGTGCAAGATCTTCGGGACCGAGAACGTCGGCATGCTCACCGGTGACGCGTCGGTCAACGCGGACGCGCCGGTGATCTGCTGCACGGCGGAGGTCCTCGCGTCGATCGCGCTGCGGGACGGCGCCGAGGCGGACGTCGGCCAGGTGGTCATGGACGAGTTCCACTTCTACGCGGAGCCGGACCGGGGCTGGGCGTGGCAGATCCCGCTGCTGGAGCTGCCGCGGGCGCAGTTCGTCCTGATGTCGGCGACGCTCGGCGACATGTCGCGCTTCGAGGAGGACCTCACGCGGCGGACCGGGCGGCCGACGGCGGTGGTCCGCTCCGCGACGCGGCCGGTGCCGCTGAGCTACGAGTACCGCACGACGGCGCTCACCGAGACGCTGACCGAGCTGCTGGCCACCCACCAGGCGCCCGTCTACATCGTGCACTTCACCCAGGCGCAGGCGGTCGAGCGGGCGCAGGCGCTGATGAGCATCAACATGTGCACGCGGCAGGAGAAGGACGAGATCGCCGCGCTGATCGGCAACTTCCGCTTCACCACCCGCTTCGGCCGGAACCTGTCCCGTTACGTGCGGCACGGCATCGGCGTCCACCACGCCGGGATGCTGCCGAAGTACCGGCGGCTGGTGGAGAAGCTGGCGCAGGCCGGGCTGCTGAAGGTGATCTGCGGTACGGACACCCTCGGGGTGGGGGTGAACGTGCCGATCAGGACGGTGCTGTTCACCGCCCTGACGAAGTACGACGGGAGCCGGGTGCGGGTGCTGCGTGCCCGGGAGTTCCACCAGATCGCGGGGCGTGCGGGGCGGGCGGGCTTCGACACGTCCGGGTTCGTGGTGGCGCAGGCGCCTGAGCATGTGGTGGAGAACGAGAAGGCGCTCGCGAAGGCGGGTGACGATCCGAAGAAGCGGCGCAAGGTGGTGCGGAAGAAGCCGCCGGAGGGCTTCGTCAACTGGAGCGAGGACACGTTCACCCGGCTGATCGCGGCGGAGCCCGAGCCGCTGACGTCTCGGTTCCGGGTGACGCACGCGATGCTGCTCGCGGTGATCGCCAGGCCGGGTGACGCGTTCGAGGGCATGCGCCGCCTGCTGGAGGGCAACCACGAGCCGCGCAGGCAGCAGTTGCGGCACATCCGGCGGGCCATCGCCATCTACCGGTCGTTGCTGGACGGCGGGATCGTGGAGCGGCTGGAGACGCCGGACGCGCAGGGCCGCAGGGTACGCCTCACGGTGGACCTCCAGGCCGACTTCGCGCTGAATCAGCCGCTGTCGACCTTCGCGCTCGCCGCGTTCGAGCTGCTGGAACCGGAATCGCCCTCCTACGCGCTGGACATGGTGTCGGTGGTGGAGTCGACGCTGGACGACCCCCGGCAGATCCTGGCCGCGCAGCAGAACAAGGCGCGCGGTGAGGCCGTGGCGGCCATGAAGGCCGACGGCGTCGAGTACGAGGAGCGGATGGAGCGGCTGATGGACGTCGGCTACCCCAAGCCGCTGGAGGAACTGCTGTTCCACGCGTACGGGGTGTACAAGAAGAGCCATCCCTGGGTCGGTGATCATCCGCTGTCCCCCAAGTCGGTGGTGCGGGACATGTACGAGCGGGCCATGACGTTCTCCGAGTTCGTGTCGCACTACGAGCTGGCGCGTACGGAGGGCATCGTGCTGCGCTATCTGGCGAGCGCCTACAAGGCGCTGGAGCACACGGTCCCCGACGACCTCAAGTCCGAGGACTTCCAGGACATCGCCGCCTGGCTCGGCGAGATGGTCCGCCAGGTGGACTCCAGCCTGCTGGACGAGTGGGAGCAGCTCGCCAATCCGGCGGACGAGGACGCGGAGACGGCCAGGGAGCGGGCGGACCAGGTCAGGCCGGTCACGGCGAACGCGCGCGCGTTCCGCGTGCTGGTGCGCAACGCCATGTTCCGGCGGGTGGAGCTGGCCGCCCTCGACCACGTGGACGAACTGGGCGAGCTGGACGGCGAGTCGGGGTGGAACGCCGACGCCTGGGCGGCGGCGCTCGACGGCTACTGGGACGAGTACGACGAGCTGGGGACGGGACCCGACGCCAGGGGGCCGCGGCTGCTGGAGATCGAGGAGCGTCCGGAGGACGGCCTGTGGCGGGTCCGCCAGACCTTCCACGACCCGGCGGGCGACCACGACTGGGGCATCTCCGCCGAGGTGGACCTGACGGCGTCGGACGCCGAGGGCCGGGCGGTGATCAAGGTGATCGACGTAGGACAGCTCTGATCGTCACGGCGGGTCCGGCGGGTCCGGCGGCGCCGCGGGCCTCGGCCAGTGCCCGGCGCAGGCCGTCGCGGTAGCGGCGCGTCTCGTCGGGTCCGGCCGCCGTGAGCAGCGGCCAGGCGCCGCGCCCCGGCCCCGGGCGGGGCCGCCCCTCCGGGGCGCGGCACGGGGCCTCCAGCGGCGGCCTGAGGCGGTGGAGCCGCAGGCGCTCACCGGGGTCGGGGACATCGGCCGCCAGCAGGTGTGCCGGGAGCACCGCCGCGTACACGGCGGCGCGCAGCCACGGGTCTTCCGCCTGGGTGACCAGTTGGGTGGTGCGACGGGCGCGCCAGTGCGGGCCGCGCCAGTCGTGGCAGCGTTGCAGGGCCCGGCGCATCCCGTCCGGCAGCCGTCCGCCGAGAAGGGCGGGCCGGTGCGCCGCGAACGCGCGGAGTTCGGCGGCGGGGTAGCGCCAGACGGCGGCGCGGTGCCCGTGCGCGTGGAAGTCGAGCGGTACGAGGCAGCCGCCCCGGGCCAGCCGGGCGAAGCGGGCCGGGCTGATGCGGAGCAGTTCCGCCCCGGTCGCGGCGTTGACGAGGCGGGCGGCCTCGCGGAGCGCGGCGGTGAAGCCCGGTGCGGCGCGCAGCCGGTCCAGTTCGGCGCGGGCGACCCGGCGCTCCCACGGGCGGGCGCCGGGGACGGTGCGGATGCGTCCGAGGCGGACGGCGGCCTCGAACTCGGCGGCGCCGAGTCCGAGTTCGTGGGCGGCCCGGCGGGGGCTCGCGGAGTCGCGGCCGGGGCGGGCGGCGCCGCGTCCGGCATCGGTGGCGACGCGGCGCCGGACGCACCGGGCCGACGGAGGGTGGCCGGCGGACGGGACGGTCCGTACGATCGGGGCGGTCATGGTTTCCTCCCTACAGGCGATCACTTACTGTGACCACAGTAGGCGGAAGTTCCCGCCCTTCGCCACTCTGGGTAGTCAATTAGCTCGAACGAGTGAACGGCACGTCGGTCACCGGTCCCGGGCGGCCAGCCCCATGTGCTCCCCGACCTTGTTGACGAGGAGTGTCATCTCGTACCCGACCTGCCCGATGTCCGCGTCGGCACCGGTCAGCACGCACAGGCAGCTGCCGTCCCCGGCCGCCGTCACGAACAGCATCCCGTCGTCGAACTCGATCATGGTCTGTAGGACCTCGCCGCAGGCGAAGTGCTCCCCCACCCCGCGGGCGAGGCTGTGCAGGCCGGATGCGACCGCCGCCAGATGCTCGGCGCTCGCCCGTTTCAGCCCCTGGCTCACCGAGGTGACCAGGCCGTCGCTCGACAGCAACAGCACATGGCGGACGCGGGGCAGACGTTGCGCCAGATCGTCAAGCAGCCAGTCGAGCGTGGTACTCAGTGCCATCCCCAGCTCCCCCTTCTCGTAAGGCGACTGCTGTGTCAGCCTTCCCCAGGAAGAGGGGCTCGACAACCATCCTGACGGGACCGCTGTACGGAATCAGCCGTACCGTTCCTTCTCCCCCGCGCCGTCACCGGGCCGGGCGGCACACGACGCGGCGCGGGACGGCAGTCCGCCCCGCGCCGACGCGCCGCCCCCGCCGGTACGGGGCGTCACGCCCGGCCGGCGCGCTCCGTCCGCTTCCCCTCGCGCAGCGGCGCCCCGACGCTGTGCATGTGGGCGAGCGCCTGCCGGTACGAGTCGATCACGCCCGTCTCGGTGTACCGGACGCCGATCTCCCGGCAGTAGTGCCGCACCAGCGGCTGCGCCAGCCGCAGGTGCGGACGCGGCATGCTCGGGAAGAGGTGGTGCTCGATCTGGTAGTTGAGCCCGCCCATGGCCCAGTCGGTGACGGGACCGCCCCGCACGTTGCGCGACGTCAGCACCTGGCGGCGCAGGTGCCCCCAGCGCTCGCCGTCCGATGTCGGCATCTCCATGCCCTTGTGGTTCGGTGCGAACACGCTGCCGAGGTGCAGGCCGAAGAGGCCCTGGTGGATCAGCGCGAAAAGCACCGCCTTGCCCGGCGACATGGCCACGGCCAGCAGCGTCACATACGCGGCGAAGTGGAGGACGAGCAGGAGTCCCTCGACCAGCCGGCCGCGCTTCTCGCGCTCCCAGCCGTCGGACGAGATCACCATCTGCACGCTGGCGACCTTGAGGGCGATGCCTTCGAGGAGCAGCAGCGGGAAGAAGAGCCAGGCCTGGTTACGGGTCAGCCAGCGGGCGAAGCCCTCGCGCTTCTCGGCCTGGTTCTGGGTCCAGACCATGACGCCCTCGCCGACGTCCGGGTCCTTGTCGATGTGGTTCGGGTTGGCGTGGTGCCGGTTGTGCTTGTCGTTCCACCAGGCGGAGCTCATGCCGAGCAGCAGGTTGCCGTGGAAGAGGCCGAGGAGGCGGTTGACGCGCCGGGTGGCGGCGACCTGCGAGTGCCCGGCGTCGTGGCCGTAGAAGCCGCTGCGCGTCGAGAAGAGCGCGAAGGGGACCGCCAGCAGCAGCGTCCACCACGAGTCGCCGGCCGCGAGCACCGCCCAGACGATCCCGGCGAGCGCCAGCGCGTTGACGGCCATGCCCACCGCGTACCACCCGCGACGGCGCGCGAGCAGCTGCTGCCCCTTGATCTGCCGCAGCAGCGGCGGGAACTCACCGGCGTCGCCGTCTCCCTTCCGCCGCTGCTGCGGCACAGGTGCAAGGACGAGCTGGGCATCGGACATGTCGCCTCCGGGAAAAACCTGACGTGGCTCCCACGCTAGGGACGGGCCGATGCGGCGGCCATGGGCGCAGCACCCGGCCGATGGTGTACCCAACCCCCCTGTCGCGTGGCGGCGCGTTCCTGTACTGGGAAACGGGCCGGGGACGGGGAGAAAGCCACCGTTTCCGGCGACAACCGGTCATGGGGTACTCTCGGCGTCCGCATCGACTGATCAAATTTGAGGAGTGCGCCTCTCCGTGCGTGCGAGTCCGCCCAACGCCGCCCTCACCGCCGCCCTCGCCGCCTGCGCGGCCGTCTTCCTCCCCGCCGACCCGCCACGTTCCTCCCGCGTCGCCTTCTGGCGGCCTGACGGCACCCCGCCCGTCCCCGCGGACGACGACGACGCCACCGAGGACCTGACCGTGGCCCTGCCCGCGGCCGGGGGCGGTACGGCCGCCCTCACGGCCGTCCCCGCGTACGTCCTGCCGATCGCCGACGCCGTGCCCGTCCTCACCCGCGCCCGTTCCGCCGTGACAGGATCGGCCGCCGCCTACTGGGGCGCCGCCGCCGTCCTGGCCCTCCAGGTCGCCGCACGCGGCCGGCTCCTCCCCGGGCTCACCCCCGCCGACCACGACGCCTGGCGCCTCGGCCCGCTCACCACGGCGGACGCCGAACGGCTGCGCGCCCTCGCCGACGCCATGCCCCCGCACGCCCACGCGACGCCCCTGGACACGCCGCCGGGCGACGGCGGGCCGCTCCTCCCCCACCCCGAGGCGCTGCTCCGCGCGTTCCTCGACGCCGTCGCCGACACGCTGCCGCGCAGCCCGGCCGCCGCGCTCGCCGCCGGGGGCACCGCGTTCGCCTCTCCCGCCCCCCACCACCTCCCCGCCCGCCGCGGCTGGGCCACCGAACTGGCGGCCGGACACGACACGGGCGTACGGATCTCCTTGCGCGTCGAGACCGTCCCCGTCCTCGGCGCCGAGGCCCCCGGCTTCCGCGCCGTGGTGCAGCTGCACAGCCTCGGCGACCCCCTGGCGGTCGCCGACGCCGCCGACGTCTGGGCGGGCGCCGCCGACGCGTTCGGCCCCCGCGCGCGCACCGAAGCGCTGCTCGCCCTGCGCCGCGCCGCCGCCGCGTGGGAGCCGCTGGCGCCGCTGCTCACCGCCGCCGTGCCGGCCGCCGTGGACCTGGCCGACGAGGAGATCGGCGAGCTGCTCGGCTCGCCCGCCACCCGGGCGCTGGACGCCGCGGGTGTCGAGGTGCACTGGCCGAAGGCGATGGTCAGGCGGCTGCGCACGCGCGCGGTGGTCGGCCAGGACGACGACGCGCGGGCGCCGTTCCCCACCGCCCCCGGCGCCGCCGCGTCCTCCGGTCTGCTGGGCCACGACGCGCTGCTCACGTTCTCCTGGCGCTTCGCCCTGGGCGACACGCCCCTGACCCGCGCCGAACTCGACCGGATCGCCGAGGCGGGCCGCCCGGCCGTCCGGCTGCGCGACCAGTGGATGCTCCTCGACCCCGAGGAGATACGCCGCGCACGCCGCCGCGCCGACCGCAAGGTCACCGTGCTCGACGCCCTCGGCGCCGCGCTCACCGGCAGCGTCGAGGCGGACCCCGCCGGAGGCCCGGACGGGGAACGGGTCGAGGTCGACGCCACCGGCCGGCTCGCCGCGCTCCGCGACCTGCTGGCCGACCCCGAGGGCCAGGAGCCCCTCCCGCCGCCGCCCGCCCTCGCCGCCACCCTGCGCGGCTACCAGGCACGCGGCTTCACCTGGCTGCACCGCATGACGTCCCTGGGCCTCGGCGCCTGCCTGGCGGACGACATGGGCCTCGGCAAGACGATCACCCTGATCACGCTCCACCTGCACCGCCAGCTCGACCCCGCCACGGCCGGACCGGCCCTCGTCGTCTGCCCCGCCTCGCTGCTGGGCAACTGGCAGCGCGAGCTGGCCATCTTCGCGCCCGGCACGCCCGTGCGCCGCTTCCACGGCCCGGCCCGCGACCTGGCCGGACTCGCCCCCGGCGAGGTGGTCCTGACGACCTACGGCACGATGCGGCTCGACACGGACCGGCTGGCGTCGGGCCCCGACTGGTCGCTGGTGGTGGCGGACGAGGCGCAGCACGCGAAGAACCCGTTCTCCGCCACGGCCGCCGGGCTCCGTGCCATCCCGTCCCGCGCCCGGGTGGCCCTCACCGGCACCCCGGTGGAGAACAGCCTGTCCGAGCTGTGGGCCATCCTGGACTGGACCACCCCCGGGCTCCTCGGGCGCCTGCCGGCCTTCCGCCGCCGCTACGCCGACGCGGTCGAGGACGGCGGCGACCCGGCGGCGGCCGAACGGCTCGCCCGGCTCGTGCGCCCGTTCCTGCTGCGGCGGCGCAAGTCCGACCCCGGCATCGCGCCCGAGCTGCCGCCCAAGACCGAGACCGACCGCGCCGTCCACCTGACGCCGGAACAGGCCGGGCTCTACGAGGCGGTGGTCCGGGAGGGCCTGGGCGAGGTCGCGGGCACCGACGGGTTCGCCCGGCGCGGCCTGGTCGTCAAGCTCCTCACCGCCCTCAAGCAGATCTGCAACCACCCGGCGCAGTACCTCGCCGAGGACGAGCCGCGGCTCGCCGGGCGCTCCGGCAAGCTGGAGCTGCTCGACGAACTGCTCGACACGATCCTGGCCGAGGGCGCGAGCGTCCTGGTGTTCACGCAGTACGTGCGGATGGCGCGGCTGCTGGAGACGCACCTGACGCGGCGCGGTGTGCCGAGCCTGCTGCTGCACGGCGGTACGCCGGTGCCGCGCCGCGAGGAGCTGGTCCGCCGCTTCTCGGACGGCGAGGTGCCCGTCTTCCTGCTGTCGCTCAAGGCGGCGGGCACCGGGCTGAACCTCACCCGCGCCGAGCACGTGATCCACTACGACCGCTGGTGGAACCCGGCGGTCGAGGCGCAGGCCACCGACCGCGCCCACCGCATCGGCCAGGACAAGCCCGTGCAGGTGCACCGGCTCGTCGCCGAGGGCACGGTCGAGGACCGCATCGCCGCGCTCCTGCGGCGGAAGCAGGACCTGGCGGACGCCGTGCTGGGCGCGGCGGGCGAGTCCGCGCTGAGCGGGCTCGGGGACGACGAGCTGGCCGATCTGGTCGCCCTGCGCGACCCGGACGAGCAGGGGAACGGGCTGTGACGCACGACGGTGAGCTGGTCTTCGCGGCCCTGCCGCCCGTGGGTGGCCGGGGGTTCGCGGTCACCTGGTGGGGCCAGGGCTGGGTGAAGGCGCTGGAGGACACGGCGCTCGACAACGGCACGCTCAAGCAGGGGCGCAAGGCGGCGCGCGCCGGGGCGGTCGGCGCGGTCTCCGTGCGCCCGGGGCGCCTGACGTCGGTCGTAAGGGCGGGTGACGGCACGCCGTACCGTGCCGATGTCCTGCTGCGGCGGCTGACCGGCGCGGAGTGGGACCGGCTGCTGGACACGGCCGCGCGGGAGGCGGGGCACGTCGCCGCGCTGCTCGACCACGAGATGCCCGCGCACCTGGCGGCGGACGCGGCGGCGGCCGGGGTGGACCTGCTGCCCGGCATCGGCGACCTGGAGCCGGAGTGCGAGTGCGGCGAGTGGGACCACTGCGCGCACACGGCCGCGCTCGCCTACCAGGTGGCGCGGCTGCTGGACGCCGACCCGTTCGTCCTCCTGCTGCTGCGGGGCCGCGCGGAGGGCGATCTGACGGCGGAGCTGGAACGGCGCAACGCGGCCCGCGCCCCCGCCCAGCCGCCCGTTCCCGCGTCCGTGCCCGCCGCGGAGGCGTACGCGCGGGCCGTGCCCCCGCTGCCCCCTCCCCCGCCGCCGGTGACCGACGCGCCGCACACGCCCGACCTCGGACCCGACGGGGACAGGGACGGGGACGGGGACGACGGCGTACCGGGCCTGCGGGACCTGGAGTTCCTGATCTCCGACACCGCCGCGCGCGCCCGGCGCGCGCTCGCCGACGCCCTGCGCCCCGACCACGCCACCAGCGCGCCCCCCGCGCCGCTGACAGCGTGGCAGGACACCGTGCGGATCGCGGCGGGCCGTCCGCCCGCACGCGTCGCCGCGCGGCTCGCGGCGGGCTGCGGGCGGCCGTCCGACGACCTCTCGGCGGCGTCCGACGCCTGGGCGTACGGCGGTGCGACGGGGCTCGACGTGCTGGAGGACGAGGCGCCGCGCACCGCGCCCGAGGCCGCCGCACGGCTGGCCACCGCCTGGCCGGACGGCGCGGCGCCGCCGCCGGCGCGCACGGGCGTCAACCGCTGGACGACGCAAGGGGACGCGGCCCAGCTGCGGTTCGGCCCCGACCGGCGCTGGTGGCCGTTCCGGCGGCGCGCGGACCGCTGGTGGCCCGCGGGTCCCCCGGACGCGGCACCGGCCGTCGCCCTCGCCACCGCACTGGGTGACGCGGACGGCGGCCGGCAGGAGCCGCCGGGCCGTCAGGCCAGCGTCTCGAACACGGAGTAGTAACCGCCGGACTGCCCGGCGGCGTTGGGGTGGTACGAGTCGCCGACCGGCAGGGTGACGCTGTGCAGCCACTCGTCGTCGGAGCAGATCTCGTGCCCGGTGAAGGCGGGGCGCACGTCGCCGTACGCGAAGCCGTGGTCGGCGGCGCGCTTGGAGATGGTCGTGTGCAGGTTGTCCGACGCGCCGTTGACGGCGGCGCGCGACTCCTCGCTGATGCCGAACAGGCAGCTGCCGCCCAGCTCGTACATGCGCGGGTAGCCGAGCACGACGACCTGCGCGTTCGGCGCGGCGGAGCGGATCGCGCCGTACACGGCGTCGAGTTCGCCCGGCAGGGTGTCCGCGATGTACTGGTTCGCGGTCTCGATCGCGGAGAGGCATGCGCTGGTGCCCGACAGCACGCAGGTCTGCATCGTGCTGCCGAAGCCCGCGTCGTTGCCGCCGATGCTGATGCTGACCAGCGTGGTTCCCGCGTCCAGGGGGGCGAGCTGGCCGGCGAGGACGTCGTCGGTCGTGGCGCCCGAGCAGGAGGTGTTGTCGAAGGTGTCCGGGCCGTTGGCGGCGGCCCACAGGGCCGGGTAGGCGGCCCTGCTGCGGCGGCAGTCGCCGCTCGACTCGTCGTAGTCGCCGGCGCCGTTGCCCGAGGAGTAGGAGTCGCCGAGCGCGACGTACGCGCTCGCGGCGGTGGGGGTCTCCCCGGCCGCCGCGGCGGCGGGGGCGAGGGCGGTGACGCCGATGGCGAGGAGCGCGGCAGCGGTCCTCGCCGCCAGGCGGCGCAAGGTCATGGAACCTCCCAGGGAAGGTCGTGTGGGGGGACGTGGTGCAACTGCGCCTTACCCTCGCCGGGTTCCGTCCATGCCGCGGGGGCGTCCCTCCGGCGCGGACGGGCGGGCGGGTGCGGGCGCGCGTCCTTACCGGGGCAACGAGCGGGCGCGCCGTGAGTGACGGGCGCGCCCCGTCCGGTGGACGGAAGGGGCGTTCCGGGGCGACTCACCCGGGGCCTTGTGGGGGAACGCGCGGCAGATCTAGCGTGATCGAACAGCTAGGCACAGAGAGCAACATCGCGGGGCGGCGGGCGTCCGCCCGGCGGCGAGGAGACCCATGCGCACCCGGCCAGCGGACGACCGGCTCCCCTACCACGAGGACCCCACGCCCGGCAGCGGCACGCTCCCGCCGCGCGCCTGGTACGCGGCGTCCGACGCCGCCCGGCTGTCCCTGGACGGCACCTGGGCGTTCCGCCTCACCGCCGCCGCGGACGGCACCGGCGCCGCCTTCACCGGCGACGACCCCGACGGCACCGCCACCGCCGGGTGGGACGCGATCACCGTCCCGGGCCACTGGGTGCTCCAGGGCCACGGGGCGCCCGCCTACACGAACGTCAACTACCCCTTCCCCGTGGACCCGCCGCGCGTCCCCAGCGAAAACCCCACGGGCGACCACCGCCGCGTCTTCGACCTCCTCGGCGACTGGCCGGACGGGGGCGACAGCGTGCTGCGCTTCGAGGGCGTCGAGTCGTGCGCGCGGGTGTGGCTGAACGGCGAGGAGCTGGGCACGTTCCAGGGCAGCAGGCTGCCGCACGAGTTCGCCGTGGGGCGGCTGCTGCGCCCGCGCGGCAACGTGCTGGCCGTCCGCGTGCACCAGTGGTCCGCGGGCAGCTACCTGGAGGACCAGGACATGTGGTGGCTGCCGGGCATCTTCCGCGACGTCACCCTGCTGCACCGGCCCGCCGGCTCCCCCGCCGACTTCTCCGTCCACGCGGGGTACGACCACACGACGGGCGAGGGCACCCTGCGCGTGGACTGCGAGCCCGCCGGGCGCGTCACCGTCCCCGAGCTCGGCCTCGACCTGGCCACCGGCGAGGAGATCACCGTCCCCGTCGAGCCGTGGACCGCCGAGACGCCCCGCCTGTACGACGCGGTCCTCGCCACCGACGGCGAACGCGTCCCGCTGCGCGTGGGTTTCCGCACGGTCCGCGTCGAGGACGGCGTCTTCAAGGCGAACGGCAGGCGCGTCCTCTTCCGCGGCGTCAACCGGCACGAGTTCCACCCCGAACGCGGCCGCGCGCTCGACATGGAGACGATGCGGCAGGACATCCTGCTGATGAAACGCCACAACATCAACGCCGTCCGCACCAGCCACTACCCGCCGCACCCCGCGTTCCTCGACCTGTGCGACGAGCTGGGCCTGTGGGTCGTCGACGAGTGCGACCTGGAGACGCACGGCTTCACGTCCTTCGAGGGCTGGCGCGGCAACCCGGTCGCCGACCCGCGCTTCACCCCCGCGCTGCTGGACCGCGCGCGCCGCATGGTCGAGCGCGACAAGAACCACCCGTCCGTCGTGGTCTGGTCGCTCGGCAACGAGTGCGGCGCCGGGACCGGCCTGTCCGCCATGGCCGCCTGGATACGCGAGCGCGACCCGTCGCGCCCCCTCCACTACGAGAACGACCCGTCCTGCCCCGACAGCGACTTCTACTCGCGGATGTACGCGTCGCACGAGGAGGTCGAGCTGATCGGCAGGCGGGCCGAGGAGCCGCTGGGCGACCCGCTCGCGGACGCGCGCCGCCGCTCGCTGCCGTTCGTCCTGTGCGAGTACGCGCACGCGATGGGCAACGGGCCCGGCGGACTCGCCGAGTACCAGCGGCTGTTCGAGACGTACGAGCGGCTCCAGGGCGGTTTCGTCTGGGAGTGGATCGACCACGGCCTGCCCCGGGTGACCCCCGAAGGGCGTCCCTACTGGGCGTACGGCGGCGACTTCGGCGAGGAGCTGCACGACGGCAACTTCGTCTGCGACGGCCTCCTCTTCCCCGACCGCACCCCGTCGCCCGGCCTCGTGGAGTACAAGAAGGTCGTCGAGCCGGTGCGGATCACCGTCGACGCGGCGGCCGGGACCGTCCGCGTCACCAACGGGCACGACTTCCGCGACCTGGCGCACCTCGCGTTCGGCTGGCGCCACGAGGTGGAGGGCGTCGCGGTCGCCTCGGGAACGCTCGCTGTCCCCGCGCTCGCGCCCGGCGACAGCGCCTACGTGCCCCTGCCGCCCGCCCCCGCGACGGAACTGGCGGGCGAGCCCGTGTGGACGGTGACCGCCGCCCTCGCCGACGACACCCTGTGGGCCCCGGCGGGCCACACCGTGGCCTGGGCCCAGGCCACGGCGCCGGCCGCCCCGCGCCCGGCGGCAACGGGCACCGCGCACGCGCCGTCCCGCGACGCCGACGGCATCCGCCTGGGCGCCGCCCGCTTCGACCCGCGCACCGGCACGCTCCTCGCCCTCGGCGGCCTCGCGCTGCGCCAGGGCCCCCGGCTCGACCTGTGGCGCGCCCCGACCGACAACGACCTGGGCGCCGACTGGCAGGACGACGTCCGGCACGCGCCGCTGTGGCGCCAGGTCGGCCTGCACCGCCTCCAGCACCGCGTCGAGGCCGTGGACGCGGCCGGGGACGCGGCCGGGGACGCGCTGCTGGTCCGCGCCCGCGTCGCCCCGGCGGCGAGCGACCTCGGTCTGTTCGCCGAGTACCGCTGGACGGCCGTGGGCGACGAGCTGCTTCTCGCTGTCACGGTCACACCGGACGGGGGCGCCTGGCCGTGCACGCTGCCGCGCGTCGGCCTGCGCCTCGGGCTACCCGGCGCGTACGGCGACGCGACGTGGTTCGGCGGCGGCCCCGGCGAGGCGTACCCCGACAGCCGCGCCGCCTCGGTGACGGGCAGGTACGCCATGCCGGTGGACGCGCTCCAGACGCCGTACGTCCGCCCGCAGGAGAACGGCGCCCGCGCCGGCGTGCGCTGGGCCGAGCTGCGCGCGGCGGGCGGGGCGGGGCTGCGGATCGCGGCCGGGGACGACCCGTTCTGGTTCACCGCGCGGCGCTGGACGAGCGAGCAGCTCGACGCGGCGGAGCACACGACGGACCTCGTGCCGGGCGACACGGTGTGGGTCAACATCGACCACGCGCAGCACGGCCTCGGCAGCCAGTCGTGCGGCCCGGGGCCGCTGCCGCGCCACCGCCTGGAGGTGGCGCCCGCCGCGTTCTCCTTCCGGTTCTCCGCGCTGGGCGGTCCGGCCGCCTGAGCGGCCGGGGACGGGCGCACATGGAGCCCGTGGCCGGTGCACGGCCACGGGCTCCACGCCCCCTCCGCGGCTCCCCTCCGCGGCGCGGGAGGGCGTCGGCGCGTCCCGGCGGGCCCCCGACCGCCGGGACGTCAGCGCTTGACGCCCACTCCGCAGTAGAAACCGAGCCCGTGCAGCTCGGGGTCGTCGGGCACCGGGCTCGCGGGCCGCCAGAACGGTGGCTGCACGATGCCGGGTTCGAGCAGGTCGAAGCCGTCGAAGTAGGAGCGCACCTGCGCGTACGGACGGAGCGTCAGGTTGGCCGTGGCGTTGTCGTACACCTTGCGGACGGAGGCCAGCTGCTCGGCGTCGTGGAAGTCGGACGTCGCGTGGCTGAGGACCAGGCAGCTGCCGGGCGGCAGCGCGTCGGTGAGGGCGGCGACGAGGGCGCGGGGGTCGGCGGCGTCGTCGATGAAGTGCAGGATCGCGACCAGCAGCAGCGCCACCGGCTCGTCGAAGTCGATCAGCCCGCTGATCACCGGGTGCTCCAGGACGGCCCCGGGGTCGCGCAGGTCGGCGAGGACGAACCCGGCGTCGCCCGCGCTGGTGAGCTTGGCACCGGCGTACGCGCTGACGATCGGGTCGTTGTCGACATACGCGACGCGGACGGCCGGGTCCACGGTCCTGGCGACCTCGTGGGTGTTCGGCGAGGTCGGGATGCCGGTGCCTATGTCGATGAACTGCCGTATGCCGCGCGCGGCGACGATCCGGGTGGCGCGGTGGAGGAAGCTGCGGTTCTCCCGCGCGGCGGTGCGGATGTCGGGCAGCAGCGTGATGACGCGTTCGGCCGCGGCGCGGTCCACCTCGTAGTTGTCCTGGCCGCCCAGGTAGTAGTCGTACATCCGCGCCGGATGGGGCCGGCTGGTGTCGATCTGCTCGGCGGTGAATCCCTCTTCGCCCACGCCCTGCTCCGTCTCTGTGCCGTGTCGTGCCGTGCCGTGCCGTGCCGCAGTGCCGCCGCGTTGTCCCCGCCCCCCGCGCGGGGACAACGCGGCGCGGCAACCTGCCCGTGCGCCGTCCGCACGGGCAGGCCGCTCATACCAGGAAGTCCGCCTCCCCCGACTTGACGCCCTGGATGAAACTCTCGATCTCGTGTGACGTGCAGATCAGCGCCGGGCCGTCGGGATCGGTGGACTGGCGCAGCGCGACGCGGCCGTCGCCCAGCCGCAGCGCCTCGACGCAGCTGCCGCCGTTGCCCCCGCTCCATGGCTTCCGCCACCCCTCGGTGCCGAGGTGCGTGGCGGGCATGCCGTTGTATATGCGATCCATGGCTCAGATCTCCTTGCGAATACCACTGAGGATGGCCTCAGTGCGGTGCACGGGCGCGGCTTGCGCGCACATCCGGTCGAGCGCCTCGCGGAACGTGGAGACGTCGTCGCGCTGTTCGAAGTAGGCGGCGCCGACCAGGCTCTCGGCGCAGGCCACGTCGGGCAGTTCGGGGAGCGGGAACCGGAAGAGGTGGAACGGCCCGTACATCGCGGGGTGCGGCCCCGCCGAGAAGGGCATGATCTGGAGCCGGACATGCGGCTGGGCGGTGACCTCGATCAGCCGGGTGATCTGGGCCCGCATCACGTTGGGGCGGCCGATGGGGCGGCGCAGGACCGTCTCGTCCATCACGACCCACAGCAGCGGCGGGCGGCTGCGCACCAGGAGGTCCTGGCGGGCGAGGCGGAGGGCGACGAGGCGTTCGATCTCGTCGGCGGGTGCGTGCGGCATCCCGGCGCGCAGCACGGTCGCGGCGTACGCCTCGGTCTGGAGGAGGCCGGGGATGTAGTGCGGCTCGTACGCGCGGATCTGGTCCGCCTCCGCCTCCAGGCTGACGAAGGCGCTGAACCAGTCCGGCAGGACGTCGCGGTAACGGTGCCACCAGCCCGGCCTGTTGGCCTCGCGGACCAGGGTGAGGAAGGCGTCCACGTCCTGCTGCCGCGTGACCCCGTAGATCCGCAGCAGCTTCTCGACGTAGGGCACCTTCAGCCCGACCTGCGCCTTCTCCATCCGGCGGACGGTCGCGTGCGTGACATCGAGCGCGGCGGCGGCCTCCTCGAACGAGAGGCCCGCGGCCTCGCGAAGGTCCTGCAAGCGCTTGCCGAGCACGAGCCGGAGCGCGGTCGCCGCCCCGCCTCCCTGTCCGCCCGCCACGTCCCCGTCCCTCCGGTCGCCGGTCCCGCCCCAACTGCCCTGCCGCAGCGGCAGTCTGCCACGCGGGAGGTGCCGCGCAACAGAGTGCAACGAATGATTCTGTAATTTGCAGGATGCCCCTTGCCGGATGCGAGGGACACGGCCCACAGTAGGAACGTGGCCTCCTCTCCGCACCTCCAGTCCCTGGAGCGGAACGCGAGCACCGGTTGTCCCCCCGGGCCGCTCCGCTTCCGGCTCCCCGCAGTCGACGCCTCGGCCGCCGAGGCACGGCGCCGCGCACGGCAGCGGCTGCGGGAGTGGGGGGCGTCGCCCGACGCCTGCGACACCGCGCAGCTCGTGATCTCGGAGCTGGTCACCAACGCGCTGCGGCACACCGGCAGCACCGCCTTGGGCTGCGAACTGCGGCTGAACGGCCCACTGGTGCGCGTGGCCGTGGCCGCCGAGGGGCCGGGGCCGCGCCGCACACCGCAGGTGGCCGACATGGACGACGAGTCGGGCCGTGGGCTGCTGCTCGTGTGCACCCTGGCGGACATGTGGGGCGTACGGCCGTGGGACGGCGGCCGGGGACACGTGGTCTGGGCCGACCTGCGGCTCGACGGCACGACCGGCTGACCGGACCGCCGACCGACCGCGTGCGGCGGGGAGTTCAGGCCGCGCGGACGATCCTGGTCACGGCCATGACACGCAGGTGCCGCGCCCCCAGCGCGCCGACCAGCAGTGCGGCGCACCCGCAGGCGAGCGTCAGGACGTAGCCCCAGCGCGGGCCGTACGCGTCGACGACGACTCCGGCGCCGAGCACGCCGACCGCCTTGCCGACGCCGATGGCGGTGGACAGCCAGGTCATGCCCTCGGTGAGCGCCGTCGGCGGCACACCCTGCCGGACCAGGCTGTACCCGGCGATGATCATCGGCGCGATGAGGAAGCCGGAGAACAGGGAGTACACCAGCAGCGCCGTCACCCCGGGCATCGCCCACAGCGGCGCGACGCCGACGACGACGGCCGCCAGCGTCAGCAGGAACCGCCTGTCGAGCGTGAGCCGCCACTGCCGCGCGCCGTACCACAGCCCGCCCACCCCGCTGCCGAGCGCGTAGGCGGCCATGACGCCGCCGGACATCCACGGGCTCCCGTAGGCGTCCGCGAAGGCGATGGTCGACAGCTCCCAGCCGGCCATCATCGCGGCCATGCAGACGTAGACCGCGCACATCAGGCGCAGCCCGTGCACCCGCAGGGCACCACCGCCCCCGCCCGCGGGGAGGGTGATCACCGGCGGCTCGGTGCGCCGCTGGGCCGCCAGCAGGAGGCTGCCGACGGCCCCGGCGAGTGCCACTGCCGCCACCCCGGCGCCCGGGTGGAGGAGGACGACGGCGGAGACGACCAGCGGGCCGATGACGAAGATCAGCTCGTCGGCGACCGACTCGAAGGAGTAGGAGGACGCGACGAGCGAGGCGTCGCTGCCCGCGAGGTGACTCCAGCGCGCCCTGACCAGCGCGCCGACCGGGGGCATGGTCGCCATGAACGCGGCACCGGCGGCGTACAGGGTCCAGCGCGGGCCGTCCAGCCAGGCCGCCAGGAGCAGCAGGCCGCCCAGGGCGCCGAAGGCGAGCCCGAGGGGCCGCAGGACCCTGCGCTGCCCGATCCGGTCGGCGGCGCGGCCGAGGCGGGGGACGACGAACGCGTAGCAGAGGGCCCCGGCGGAGGCGACGGCCCCGGCGGTGGCGTAGCTGCCGGTCTCGGCCTCGACCAGGAAGACCGTCGCGAGGCTGAGCATCGCCGCGGGCAGGCGGCCGACCAGGCTCGCCGACACGAATCCCCCGGCGCCGGGGATGCGAAATATCTCACGGTAGGCACGCAGCCCGGCGGGTACTCCCATGGGGCCGCATCATGCCTGATCAGAGCGGTTCGGCGCACCCCCGCACGGCCGCCGTTCCCACCCCGGGGACCGGGAACTCCGGGCTTTTCCAAGATCCAACCGGTCGTCGCGGGCTCGTGGTTCGCGCGCGGGCCGGTCGATGTCCCCCTGAAACACCGGGAGTGACTTTACTATTTGATTAATCTAGCGTTGCACCTTCTTGGTGTACGCGACAGCCGGAGGACCGGAGGAACAGTGGACGTCTCGTTGACCATGTGGGTGCTGACGGTGGTGGTGCTCTGCGCCCTCATCGCGGTCGACTTCTTCTTCGGGCGCAAGCCCCACGAGGTCTCGCTCCGGGAAGCAGGGACCTGGACGGTGATCTGGGTGATCCTGGCCTGCCTCTTCGGCGTCGGCCTGCTGGTCTCCGGGAACGGCGAGGCCTCCGGCGAGTTCTTCGCCGGCTACATCACCGAGAAGTCGCTGAGCGTGGACAACCTCTTCGTCTTCATCCTGATCATGACGAAGTTCGCGGTGCCCGCCCGGTACCAGGCGCGGGTGCTGCTGGTCGGCGTGCTGATCGCGCTGGTCCTGCGCGCGGCGTTCATCGCCGCGGGCGCCGCGCTGATCGCGAACTTCTCCTGGGTCTTCTACATCTTCGGCGCCTTCCTGATCTGGACGGCGTGGAAGCTGGTCCAGGACGCCCGCGCGGACACCGAGGACGAGGAGTACGAGGAGAACCGCTTCATGCGGATCGTGGAGCGGCGCTTCCCGGCGACCGACCGCTACCACGGCACGAAGCTCACGATCAGGGAGAACGGACGCCGGCTCATCACCCCGATGCTGATCGTCATGCTCGCGATCGGCAGCACGGACATCCTCTTCGCGCTCGACTCGATCCCGGCGATCTTCGGCCTCACCGACGACCCGTACATCGTCTTCACCGCCAACGCGTTCGCCCTCATGGGGCTGCGGCAGCTGTACTTCCTCATCGGCGGCCTGCTCAAGAAGCTGGTCCACCTGTCGTACGGCCTGTCGATCATCCTGGGCTTCATCGGCGTGAAGCTGGTGCTGCACGCGCTGCACGAGTCGGGCGTCCACGTGCCCGAGATCAGCATCGCGGTCTCCCTCGGCGTCATCTGCACCGTGCTGGCCGTCACCACCGTCACGAGCCTGTACGCGACGCGCGGCGAGCGGGCGGACGGCGGCCCGGGGACGGGCGGCGAGGGCCAGGGGGACGGGCACGAGGCGAAGGCCTCCGGCTCCACCCGGTGATCCACCGCGCGGTACGGTGACGCCGCCCGCCGTCCGGCCGGGAACCGGAGGACGGCGCGCGGCGTTCACCCGGTGAGGTATTCCGCGCACCGAAGGTGGACGGAGGCAGCCCATGAGCGGCGAACAGGCGGGCCAGGACGGCCCGGGTCGCGACGACTGGGACGACATCGTGCTCGACGAGAGCTTCGTGCGTGGCGCGGAGGTGAAGGAGCCGACCGCCAGGACACGCATGCTCCAGGAGCGCTGGAAGAACGGGGCGCCCGCGCCGCAGCCGTGGCGGTCGGACGAGCCGCCGGCCGGCTGGATACACGCCCCGGGCCGCCGGAAGCGGTCCGGCGGCGGCAGGCGCCGGTGGTTCCGCAGGAAGGGCAAGAAGGACGACGGCGGGGAGTGACCCGCCGCGCCCGTCGTCCGCACGACAGCGGTGGTGACGGCCCCTGCCGGGGAACGCGCGCGTTCCCCGGCGGGGGCCTTCGCGTTCCCCCGAGACACTGCGCGATGGTCAGATAAGCTGCCCGTCATGGATTCGGTTTCCGCGCCTTACCGGCACCGCGTCACCCCGCCGCCCGCCGCCCGCTGAGGGCGCCGCCAGGCCGCGTTCCACGCCTCCGGGCGGATCCTCCGGGCCCGCGCCGCATGCCGTCGCGCCCTCATTCCGCTGATTCCCGGCCGGAACCCAACGGAGCAGGACGCGTACCGTCATGTCGTCATCCGGATCTTCCCTTTCCCCTCTCTCCCCGAGCCAGGCCCGCCGCGAACGCGGCGGCGCCCCGTACGTCCTCGCCGCGGCGGCCCTGTGGGGGACCACCGGCACCGCCGCGAGCTTCGCGCCGCCCGCCGCCTCGCCGCTGTCCGTCGGAGCCGCCACGATGGGGCTCGGCGGACTGCTCACCCTGGCCCTGGCCGGCCGGTCCGCGTTCGCGGTCCTGCGCGGCGGCCGGAGCCTGCTCGCCCACCTCCTGGCAGGCGCCCTCGGCATCGTGGTCTATCCGCTCGCCTTCTACACGTCCATGGACATGGCCGGGGTCGCCGTGGGCACGGTGGTGTCCCTCAGCTCCGCGCCGGTGTTCGCCGCGCTGCTCGACCGGCTGCTGCACGGCAGCCCGCTGACCGGCCGCTGGCTGGCCGCCACGGCGGCGGCCACCGGCGGGTGCGCCGCCCTCGCCCTCGACGGCCGGGGGGCTGCGACGGGCGACGGCATCGGCCCCGGCGTGGCGGCGGGGCTGCTGTCCGGCGCGGCGTACGCGGTGTACGCCTCCTGCGCCGCCGCCGTCATCAGACGCGGCCACCCGGCGCGGGCCACGATGGGCGCGCTCTTCGGCCTCGGCGCCTGCGCGCTGCTGCCGCTCCTCGCCGCGACGGGCGACGCGCTCGCCGCCGAGCCGCGCGGGATCGCCGTGGCCGCCTACCTGGCGGTGGTCCCGATGTGCCTGGCCTACGCGCTGTTCGGCGCGGGTCTCGCCCGCGTCCCGGCGGGCACGGCGACGGTGCTCACGCTCTTCGAGCCCGTGGTGGCGGCGGTGCTCGGCGTCGCCGTCGTCGGGGAGCGGTTCGGCGCGGCGGGCTGGGCGGGCGTCGGGCTCGTCGTGTTCGGGCTGCTGGTGCTGACGGCGCGCCGGCCGCGCGGCTGACGCCCCGGCGCGGCGCGGGGTGCGCGTACGGGCACCCCGCGTCGCGCCGGAAGGCGGGCCGTGTCAGCCGCGCACGCCGAGGAGGTGGTCCATGGCGAGCTGGTCGAGCGCCTCGAACGCGAAGCCGCGGGCGGCCGCCGCGTCCACGTCGAAGTCCTCGAAGGCGCCGCGGTCCGCCAGCAGCGCGGCGGCCGTCTCGCCCTCGGCGAGCGTCGGCGTGGCCAGCTCGTCGAGGCGGGCGGCGCGCAGCGCCTCCTGGACGGCCGGGTCGGCGCGGAAGGCCGCGGCGCGCTCCCTCAGAATCAGGTAGTTGCGCATGCAGCCCGCGGCCGAGGCCCAGACGCCGTCGGAGTCCTCGGTCCTCGGGGGCTTGAAGTCGAAGTGGCGCGGGCCCTCGTAGCCGCCCGTCTCCAGCAGGTCCACGAGCCAGAACGCCGAGCGCAGGTCGCCGGCGCCGAAGCGCAGGTCCTGGTCGTACTTGATGCCGTTCTGCCCGTTGAGGTCGATGTGGAACAGCTTGCCCGCCCACAGCGCCTGCGCGATGCCGTGCGGGAAGTTGAGGCCGGCCATCTGCTCGTGGCCGGTCTCCGGGTTGACGCCGAACAGCTCGGGGCGCTCCAGGCGCTCGATGAACGCGAGGGCGTGCCCGACGGTCGGCAGCAGGATGTCGCCGCGCGGCTCGTTCGGCTTGGGCTCGATGGCGAAGCGGATGTCGTAGCCCTGGGAGGTCACGTAGTCGCCCAGGAGGTCGAACGCCTCCTTGAAGCGGTCGAGCGCGGCGCGCACGTCCTTGGCGGCGCCGCTCTCGGCGCCCTCGCGGCCGCCCCAGGCGACATAGGTCTTGGCGCCCAGCTCGGCGGCGAGGTCCACGTTGCGGATCACCTTGCGCAGCGCGTACCGGCGGACGTCGCGGTCGTTCGAGGTGAAGCCGCCGTCCTTGAACACCGGGTGGGTGAACAGGTTGGTGGTCGCCATCGGCACGACGAGGCCGGTGCTGTCGAGGGCCTGCTTGAAGCGCTTGACGGTGGCGTCGCGCTCGGAGTCGGACGCCCCGAAGGGGATCAGGTCGTCGTCGTGGAAGGTGACGCCCCAGGCGCCCAGCTCGGCGAGGCGGTTGACGGACTCGACCGGGTCGAGGGCGGGCCTGGTGGCGTCGCCGAAGGGGTCGCGGCCCTGCCAGCCGACGGTCCACAGACCGAAGCTGAACTTGTCCGCGGGGGTGGGCTGGTACGACATGGCGGCTCCTTCGGTGCCCGGGTGTCCTGACGGCGGCGTACGACAGGTGTGCCGACGACTATTTCGTCAGCGCCGTTTACAAATTAGTATGCGGGAGCCCGCTGTGAAAACCCCCCTGCCCCTGGCCCGCGGAGAGGACGCCCCATGGCCGTACCGGACGGACCCCTTGTCATCGGCGTGGACAGCTCCACGCAGTCCACCAAGGCGCTGGTCGTGGACGTCGCCACCGGCCGCGTCGTCGCGCGCGGCTCGGCGCCGAACGTCGTCACCGCCGAGCGCGACAGCGACCCGGAGCAGTGGTGGCAGGCGCTGCTCGACGCCGTCGGGCAGTGCGGCCCGGCCGCCGCCCAGGCCGCGGCCGTCTCGGTCGCCGGGCAGCAGCACGGCCTGGTGACGCTCGACACGGACGGCCGCCCGGTGCGCGGCGCGCTGCTGTGGAACGACACGCGCTCCGCGCCGCAGCGCGACCGGCTGCTCGACGAACTGGGCGGCCCGGCCGCCTGGGCGGAGCGCACGGGCAGCGTGCCGGCCGCCTCGTTCACCGTCACGAAGTGGGCCTGGCTGCGCGAGAACGAGCCGGAGGCCGCGGCGCGGACCCGCGCCGTGCGCCTGCCGCACGACTACCTGACCGGCCGCCTCACCGGCCAGGAGGTGACGGGCGGCACGACCGACCGCGGCGACGCCTCCGGCAGCGGCTGGTGGTCCACCGCCACGGAGGACTACGACGGCGAGATCCTCGGCCACGTCGGGCTCGACCCGGCGCTGCTGCCCCGCGTCGTCCGGGCGGGCGAGGCGGCCGGGACGACGCGTTCCGGCCTGCCGCTGCCCGCGGGCATCCCCGTGGCGGCCGGGACGGGCGACAACATGGCGGGCGCCCTCGGGCTCGGTCTGACGCCCGGCAGCCCGGTCCTCAGCCTCGGCACCTCGGGCACGGTCTACGCCGTCACGCACCGGCGCCCGGCCGACCCGTCCGGCATCGTCGCGGGCTTCGCGGACGCGGCCGACGCCTGGCTGCCGCTGGCCTGCACGCTCAACTGCACGCTGGCCGTCGACCGGTTCGCCGCGCTGCTCGGCCTGTACCGCGAGGCGGTCGAGCCCGGCGGCGAGGCGGTCGTGCTGCCGTTCCTCGACGGCGAACGCACCCCCGACCTGCCGTACGCGGCGGGGCTCGTGAGCGGCCTGCGGCACACCACCACCGGCGGCCAGCTGCTCCAGGCCGCCTACGACGGCGCGGTCTTCGCGCTCCTCGAAGCGCTCGACCGCGTGCTGGACGACAGCGCGGACCCCTCGTCGCCCATCCTGCTGATCGGCGGCGGCGCGCGCGGCACGGCCTGGCGCAACACCGTGCGCCGCCTGTCGGGCCGCCCCGTGCGCGTGCCGCGCGCCGAGGAGCTGGTGGCCCTGGGCGCCGCGGCTCAGGCCGCCGGGCTGCTCCTCGGCCGCGACGCCGCGTCCGTCGCCCGCGACTGGGGCACGTCGGACGGCCCCGAGTTCGACGCGCTCCCCCGGGACGACGCCGCGCTGGAGCGGCTGGCGGCCACCCTGACCGACGCCGGCGCGCTGCTGCGCCGCCACTGAGCCGGCCGGCGAACGTGACAGCCACCGCCCCGAAGGCGCAGGCCGAGATGCGGCAGCGCAACCTCTCGCGCGTGCTGCACACCGTCGCCGCCGAAGGCCCGCTCTCCCGCGCCGACGTCGCGGCCCGGATCGGCCTGACGCGCGCCGCCGTGTCCACGCTCGTGGACGAACTGCTGCGCGGGGAGCTGCTCGTGGAGCGCGGCCCGGGGCGGTCCGGAACGGTCGGCCGGCCCGGCACCCAGCTGCTCGCCGCCGACCGGGGACCGGCCGGTGTGGGGGCGGAGATCGGCGTGGACCATCTGGCGGTCTGCGTCATGGACCTGCGCGGGGACGTCCGCGTCCGCGCGGTCCACGAGACGCGCAACCAGGGCAGCGATCCGGCGGAGGTCCTCGGCGCGCTCGGCGGCATGCTGCGCCGTGCGGTGGAACGGGCCGCGTCCGCCGGACTGCGGCCCGCCGGGCTGGCGGTGGCCGTGCCGGGGCTGGTCGTCCGCGACACCGCGACGGTCCTGCGCGCCCCCAACCTCGGCTGGCACGGCGTGGACCTCGCGGACCTCCTGCCGTCCGGACTCGGTCCCGTCACGGTGGAGAACGAGGCGAGCCTCGGCGCGCTCGCCGAACTGTGGGGCGGCTCGGGCGGGCCCGGCGGCGCGCCGGACAGCTTCGTCCACGTCTCGGCGCAGATCGGCATCGGCGCAGCCGTCGTCGTGGACGGCGAACTGCTGCGCGGCGCCCAGGGGTTCGCGGGCGAGCTGGGCCACGTGCCGGTACGCCCGGAGGGCCGCCCCTGCACCTGCGGCGGGCGCGGCTGCCTGGAGGCGTACGCGGGTGAGGACGCGGTGCTGCGCGCCGCCGGGATCGAGCCGGGTCCCGGCGTGCGCATGGGCGCGCTGACGGCGCGCTGCGAGGCGGGCGAGCAGACCGCGCTGCGCGCCGTGCGGCAGGCGGGGACGGCGCTCGGCATCGCCCTGTCGGGGGCGGTCAACCTGCTGGACCCGCGCCGGATCGTGATCGGCGGCAGCCTCGCGCGGCTCGCCCCCTGGCTGCTGCCGCCGGTGGGCCGGGAGCTGGCCCGCCGCACCGCCGTCGCGGCGGGCGGCCGGGAGACGCCGGTGCCCGTCACGCCCTCGCCGCTCGGCCAGGACGGGCCGCTGCTGGGCGCGGCGCGGTCGGCCGTACGGGCGGCGCTGGACGCCCCGGCGGCGCTGCTGGGCGGGTGACGGCGCCTCAGGTCGTGCCAATGGCGGTGTCTTCGCCCACTTGGCAGACGTCTGGCCCGGCGTCAGCATGAGTCCCATCGGTTGTCATGTCCAGGCCGCAATCTCGGCCCGACACCCCCGCGACGCCGTGCCCAGACACCGGGAGCCCTCATGCCGAAGCCCACCGAGCCGACGCCGTCCCCGTCCCGCCGCGCCCTGCTGCGCGGCGGCGCCGCGGTCGCCACCGCCGCGACCGCCCTCACGGTCACCGCGGGCCACGCGCTTGCCGGCCCGGGGGCGGGCCCGGCCCAGCGCCCGTCGGGCGGTGCCGCCGCCGCGCCGGGGGCGGCGGGCCCGATCCGCACCGCCGACTACGCCTACTCCGAGTGGGTGCCCGCGGCGTCGTCCAACTACACGGTCGCCAACCGGCCGCGGACGTATCCGGTCGAGTACGTCGTCATCCACGTGACGCAGGAGACGTTCGCCGACACGCTCGGCATCTTCACCGACCCGGCGGCGCGCGTGTCGGCCCACTACGTCGTCGCGTCGGACGACGGCCGCGTCGCGCAGTGCGTCGAGGAGAAGAACGTCGCCTGGCACGCGGGCAACTGGTCCTACAACACGCGCAGCATCGGCATCGAGCACGAGGGCTGGGTCGACCAGCCGCGCTGGTTCACCACCGCGATGTACGAGGGCTCGGCGCGGCTGACGGCCTTCCTGTGCGGCTACTACGGCATCCCGGTGAACCGGTCGCGGATCATCGGACACAACGAGGTGCCGGGCGCCACGCACATCGACCCGGGCCCGCTGTGGGACTGGACGCGCTACCTCCGCCTGGTGAACGGCTACCTGAACGCCGCCTGACCGCCCGCGCACCACCCCGTTCCCACACAATCCCCACCAGACCGCTTTTCATCACATCGGGCGAACCGGCACCCGTTCGGCCCCGCCCCGCGCGCCGCGCCGCCACGATCGCCCCGTGGACACATGGCAGCGCGTACGCCGCGCGGGCGCCGGGGCCCTCTGTGCCGCGTTCCTGCTGACGGGCGCGGCCTCGGTCGCGGCGGCACGCGGCGGAGCGGGTGACGGGGACGGCGGGGACGACGGGCGGGACCGGTGGTGGGACTGGTACTGCCCCGTCGTGATGGTGGCCGAGACAGGTCACACGCGGGTCGTCGCCCCGGCGCACCCCCACTGCTTCCCCTGGCCGCACTGGCCGTGGCCGCCCCACCCGAGCCCGAGCCCGACGCCGTCGCCGTCACCCACACCGACACCGTCGCCGTCACCCACCCCGTCGCCCTCGCCGACGCCGGAGCCGACACCCGCGCCCGCGCCCGCGCCGTCGCCCTCCCCCGAACCGCCTCCGCCGGCCCCGCCGCCCCCGCCCGCGCCGGAGCCGCCGCCCGCCGAGCCCGACCCGGCCCCCGTGCCCGCGCCGCCACCGCCGCCCGCGCCCCCGGCGGACGACCCGCTCCCGCTGACCGCCGGGCTCGCCGCGCCCCCGCAGCGCGAGACGCCGGACAACGGCGGCTCCGTCGTGAGCCGCACGCTGCTCGTCGTCGCCCCCGCCGTCCTCGCGGCGGCCACCCTGCGCCCGCGCGGCGGCGGCTCGTCCGCCCGTTCCTCACGTTCCAGCACCGGCTAGGAGACCACGGTGTCCGAATGGCTTGCCCTGACCATCATCGTCGCCGCGACCACCGGCGTCGTGCTCCTCCTCGCGCTGCTCAGGCGGCGCCACACCGATCAGCCCGACGACCCGTCGGAGACCCCCGACGTCATCGAGTACATGACGATGATGCTCGGCGTCGTCTACGCCATCGTCCTCGGCCTCGCCATCGCGGGCGTGTGGGAGGCCAGGGGCGAGGCCGAGGCATGGGTGCAGCAGGAGGCGCAGGCGCTGCACGAGATGGACGAACGGGCCGCCGTCTTCCCGCCGGACGTCCGCGACGCGATCCGCGCCGACATCCACGCGTACGTGGCGTACGCCTCGGGCGACGAGTGGGGCGAACTGCGCGAGGAGGGGCAGCTGACACCGGAGGGCGACCGGCTGCTCGGCGACCTGCGCGCCACCGTCACGGACCGCGAGCCGGAGACGGTGCGCGAGGTCGAGTCGTATCAAGGGCTGATCGACCAGGCGGCCACCGTGGCGGACGCCAGGTCGGGGCGTGTCCAGGCCGCCGAGCCGACGATGCCGGTCGAGGTGTGGATCGGGCTGCTGACCGGGGCGGCGGTCGTCGTCGGCATGGTCTTCGCCCTCCAGATCCAGCGGTCCGCGCGGGAACTGGTGCTCGCCGGGCTCTTCAGCGCGATGATCGCCTTCCTGCTGTTCCTCGTCTGGCACTTCGACGCGCCGTACGCGCGGGCGCTCGGCGACAGCGCGACCGAGCCGTACGCGCTGCTGTTCCCGGGGATCGCCGCGGACTAGCGTGCCGGGGCCGTCAGCCGTAGTAGCCCGCCACCACGGCGGCGGCCTCGTCGTGGAGCGCCGGGCCCTCGGTGCGCGGCGCGGGCGGCTCCGCCGGGGGCTTGAGGGCGAGCAACTGCGCGGTGGACAGGGCGTACACCACGCGGCCGAGGAACGAGCGTTCGATGGCGCCCGCGCACATGCCGCACGGCTGGCAGCTGGTGTACAGGGTGGTGCGCGCGGCGGTGGCGGGGTCGAGTTCACGGGCGGCCCAGACCGCGAGCTTCAGTTCGGGGTGCAGGGAGATGTCGGCCTCGGTGACCGTGGTGTTGTGCGCCTCGGCCAGCACCTCGCCGCCCGGACCGACCAGCAGCGAGCCGAACGGCGGGTCCCCGCCCTCCCGTGCCAGGGCGGCGAGCGCGACGGCGCGGCGCAGGTGCCGTTCGTCCGCCTCGGTGAGGGGGCGGGGCGCGTCGGCGGGTGGCTGTGTCATGGTCGCTCCAGGTCGGGGAGGTGGGCGGCGACCGCCGCGACGGCCCGCCAGGCCGCCTCGGGGCGCAGGGTCTCGTCCGGGGCGCCGTTGTACGGGTCGAGCAGCACGGTGTCCGGGTCGAGCTTCCGCAGCCCGTCGAGGTCGGCCACGATCTGCTCGACCGTGCCCTCCCCCGCGAGTCGGCCCGGCCCGGTGACGGGCCGGTCGGTCAGGCGCAGCGCGATCCGGGGCGCGAAGGCCGGTGCCGGGCGCCCCAGCTCGTGCGCGGTCGCGCGTAGCCGGTCGGCTGCGGCGGCCAGCCAGCCGGAGGTGGCGCGCAGCGGGTGCCAGGCGTCGCCGAGGCGGATGGCGCGGCGCAGTCCCGCGTCGCTGTTGCCGCCGACCCAGACGGGGATGTGCCCGGCGCGGTAGTCGTCCTGGTCGGCCCACGCCGCGCGGATCACCCGCAGGTGGTCGTCGGTCAGGGCGCCACGCCGTTCGAACGGGACGCCGAGCGCCGCGAACTCCTGCCGTGCCCAGCCCGCCGCCACGCCGAGCACGAGCCGGCCGCCGCTGAGGTCGTTGAGGTTGGCGGCCATCCTGGCGACCAGCAGGGGGTGCCGGTAGGGCACGATGACGACCGTCGTGCCGATCCTGATCCGCCCGGTGATCCCGGCCATCCAGGCCAGGGTGGTGAAGGGGTCGTAGAACGGCGGCCGGTACTGCTCGGTGACGTCGGGCGTCAGCACCACGTGGTCCGAGAGGGTCAGCAGGTCGAACCCGTGGCCCTCCACGCGCTCCGCCCAGCCGCGCAGCACACCGGGGTCGGTGCCGGGGCCGAAGTTGGGGATGTTCACTCCGATTCGCACCGGGTGAATGTATCCGGGGCGGGCGGCCGGGTTGAAGGGATTGCTCACGGCATCAGGGGCGTCCGGCCGTGGATCTGCCGGTATCGTGGCCCGATGACCGAGACTCTCGATCCGACGGACTGGTCGATCCTCGCGGAGCTGCAACGAGACGGGCGCCTGCCGCTGACCGAGCTGGGCAAACGGGTCAGGCTGAGCGCGTCGGCGGCCACCGAGCGGGTGCGGCGTCTGGAGGCGCTCGGCGTGATCACCGGCTACCGGGCGGAGCTCGACCTGACGCGCGTCGGCTATCCGGTGCTGGCCGTGGTGCGGCTGAAGTACCCGGGCAGCCGCCACCAGCCGCTGCACGCGCTGCTGGGCGAGCGCGCCGAGATCCTGGAGTGCCTGCGGACCACGGGCGACGACTGCTACGTCCTGAAGGTGGCCGCCACGTCCATGCAGCACCTGGAGAAGGTGGTGGACGAGCTGGCCGGGTTCGGTAGCACGACGACCAACATCGTCTACAGCCAGACCCTCCCCTACCGCGGCCCCGCCCGCCCTTGACCGCCCGGGGCGGGTCAGGCCCCGGCGACCGCCGGGTGGGCGGCGGGCGTCAGTCCGGCGAGCCGTGCGAGGCGGCGCGTCGAGTCGAGACGGTCCGCGGCGCTGTGCGTGGAGAGGGTCACCAGCACCTCGTCGGCGCGGGTGCGGGATATCAGGCGGGCCAGGGCGCGTTCCATCCCGCCCTCGTCGCCGTGCAGCTGCCCGGCGCGCGCCTGGGCGAAGTAGGTCCGCTCGCGTTCGGTGAGGTCCCTGGCGAGGATGTCGTCCGCCGGTTCGAGGGGGGCGAAGACGCCGCGTGTGCGGGAGTGCACGGTGGCCCACGCCTCGGGGACCTGGAGCAGGGCGGCCTCCTCCGCGGTGGCGGCGACCGCCGCGTTCACCGCGATCACGACGTACGGGCGCTCGCCGTACGGTCCCGGGACGAAGTCCCGCCGGTACGACTCGACGGCGGTGAGCATCCGTTCCTCGTCGTCCCGGTACGCCAGCACGACCGGCAGCCCGTGCGCGGCGGCGATCCCCGCGCCGGAGCCGACCGCGAGGACGAACGGCGGCACCCGCAGCCCCTCGGCGGGCAGGGCCCGCACGGGGCCGCCGCCCTCGAAGTAGCCGAGCAGTTCCGCGATCTGCTCGCCGAACCGGTCGGCGGCGTCCTTGTCCGCCCCGAGGGCGCGCCGTACGGGCCCGACGAAGCCGACCGAGCGGCCGAGCCCCATGTCGATCCGGCCGGGGAAGAGCGACGCCAGCACGCCGAACTGCTCGGCGACCACGAGCGGCCGGTGATTCGGCAGCATGACGCCGCCGGTGCCCACGCGGACGCGCCGCGTGGCCGACGCGACGGCGGCGGCGAGCACCGTGGGGGCCGATCCGGCGACGCCCGGCACGCCGTGGTGCTCTGCCACCCAGAAACGGTGGAAGCCGAGCGCGTCCGCCTCCCGGGCGTACGCGACGGTCCCCCGCAGCGCCTCGTCGGGCCGCTGCCCCTGGCGGACGAGGGCCCGGTCGAGGACCGACCAGCGGACCGACCGCAGCGCCGCCGCGTCCGTCCCCGTGTCCGTGTTTCCGCCCTGGTGTGTGCTCACCCTTGTGCCAACGCCGTGGAGCGCTCAGGATTCCCGCCGCCGCTCCCCCACTCCCGTACGGAGTCGCACCATCTGCCGAGCAGCACGCGGTCGTGGCCGACCGCGAGCAGCGCCGCGCCGTGCTCCCTGCGGTAGTCCTCGACGAGGGCGACGAGCGCGGCGGTGGTGGAGGCGTCGAGCATGGCGGTCATCTCGTCGCAGATCAGCAGCCGGGGGCGGAGCAGGAGGGCGCGGGCCAGGCAGGCGCGCTGGAGCTGCCCGTCGCTGACCTCGTGGGGGCGGCGGCGCAGCAGTTCGGTGCCGAGCCCCGCGGCGTCGGCGAGGGCGGCGGCGCGGCCGGCCAGCTCGTGGCCGCGTCCGGTGGCGCGGGCGGGTTCGGCGATGAGGCCGCCGAGGGTGAGGCGCGGGTCGGCGGCGAGGCGCGGCTGCTGGAAGACGACGCCGACAGCGGTGCGCAGGTGCCGTGGCGCGCGGAAGCGGTAGCCGGTGACGGTCTCCCCGGCGAGGCGCACCGTGCCCTCCCACGGCCGGTGCAGCAGGGCGGCGACGCGCGCGAGGGTGGACTTGCCACAGCCGCTCGGGCCGAGGAGTCCGAGCGCCTCGCCGTCGGCGACGGTCAGGGACAGGTCGCGGACGACGGGCGTGCGGCGGTCGTATCCGGCGGTGATGCCGGTCAGCTCAAGCATCGGCGGCCTCCGGGGCGGTGGCGTGGTGGCAGGCGACGCCGCCGTCGAGGGGCGGGCGGGTGGCGCACGCGGCGTCGGCGCGGGCGCAGCGGGGGGCGAACGCGCAGCCGCCGGGGAGTGCGTCCAGTTCGGGCGGCAGGCCGGGGATGGGGGTGAAGTCGCGTTCCGGCAGGGCGGCGAGGAGTCCGGCGGCGTACGGGTGGCGGGGGCCTGGGCGGCCGAAGAAGGCGGGGGCTTCGGCGAGTTCGACGATGCGGCCCGCGTACATGACGGCGACGCGGTCGGCGATCCGCTCGGCGGCGGCGAGGTCGTGCGTGATGACGAGGAGGCCGCGTCCCTCGTCGGCGTGGCGGCGCAGTCCGGCGACGGTGCGGTCCACGAGATCGCGGTCGAGTCCGGTGGTCGGCTCGTCGGCGATGAGGAGGGGCGCGTCGCCGACGAGGGCGAGGGCGGTGGCGGCGCGCTGGGCGAGGCCGCCGGAGAGCTGGTGCGGGTGGTGGCCGAGGTGGCCGGCGGGGAACGCGGCCCGTTCGGCGGCGGCGGTGACGGCGGGCGGCAGCGCGTCGCGGCGGGTGCCGGTGAGGGCCTTCACGGTCTCGGTGAGGTGGGCGCGGACCGTCCGTACGGGGGTGAGGTGCGCCGCCGGACTCTGCGGGACCAGGCCGATGCGGCGTCCGCGTACGGTCCTGGCGAGCGTGCGTTCGCCCGCGGTGAGCAGGTCGACGGCGGGCTCGCCCGGCGCGGCGGGCGGGAGGACGGCGCTGCCGCGCGTCTGGGCGTTGGCGGGGAGGAGGCCGAGGAGCGCGCCGGTCAGGACGGACTTGCCGCAGCCGCTCTCGCCGACGAGCGCCAGGCACTCCCCCGCCGCGAGGTCGAACGAGACGTCGCTGACGGCGGCGACGTGGCGGCCGCGCGGCATGCGGAAGCGGACGGACAGGCCGCGCACGGACAGCAGGGGCGTCACAGGACCAGCTCCGATCGGCGGCGCGGGTTGATGCGTTCCCGCCAGGCGCCGGCGAGTCCGGCGATGGCGAGGGTCGGCAGGATGATGAACAGGCCGGGGAAGAGCGTCGGCCACCAGTCGCCGGCGGCCAGGGGGCCCCGGGCGGCGTTGATCATCGTGCCGAGGCTGGCCTGGTGGGCGGGGATGCCGAGGCCGAGGAACGACAGCGCGGACTCGTGCCACAGCGCGTGCGGCACCATGAGCACGGCAGCGAGTCCCGCCTGGGGCAGCACGGCGGGCATCAGGTGGCGCAGGACGACGCGGCGGCGTCCCGCACCGCCGGATATGGCGGCGTCGATGTAGGGGCGGGTGCGCAGTGACAGCACCTCAGCGCGGACGATACGGGCGGTGGAGACCCAGTGGGTCAGCCCCACAGACACGATGACGGGCCACACGCCGGGGCGGAACATGGCGACGATGAAGATGCCCATCAGCAGGTGCGGCACGGCGGAGAACGTGTCCACCAGCCGCATCAGCAGCCGGTCGGTACGGCCGCCCGCCGCGCCCGCGACGCAGCCGATGGCGAGGCCGAGTACGGCGGCCACCAGCGCGGCGACGACGCCGACGGTCAGGGAGACGCGCAGGCCGTAGACGCTGCGCAGCAGGAGGTCGCGGCCGACGTCGTCGGTGCCGAAGGGGTGGTCCCAGGACGGCGGGATGAGCCGGGCGGTCAGGTCGATGGCCTGCTGGTCGAGGGGGAAGAGCAGGGGCACGAGCAGGACGGCAGCCACAGCGGCGGCGACCAGTACGGCCGACGTGGCGACGCGGACCTTGCGGGTGCCGCGCCGTTCGGCCGCCGGGGTGTGCCAGGGCTGCTCGGCGGGGTCCGCCGCCTCGGGGGTGGGGCGTTCAGTGGTGGCCATGGGGATCACATCTCGTCGTGGCTGACGCGGGGGTCGGCCAGGCCGTAGAGCAGGTCGGCCAGCAGGTTGCCCACCAGGACCGCGATCGCGGACAGCACGGTGAGGGCGGCCAGCAGGGGGAAGTCGGACGCGGTGGCCGCGCGCACGGTGGCGGACGCTATGCCCGGCCAGCTGAAGACGGTCTCCACCAGCAGGGCGCCGGTGATGAGTTCGGGTATGCGGGTGCCGATCAGGGTGAGCACGGGGAGGAGCCCCGAGCGGAGGGCGTGGCCGAGGAGGACGGTCCGCTCGTCGAGGCCGCGCGCACGGGCGCCGCGTACCGGGTCCTCGCGCAGGGCGTCGAGCACGCCCTGCCGTACGTACAGGACGAACCAGGGCAGCTGGGAGACGGCGAGGACGGACGCGGGCAGGACCAGGTGCCGTAGCAGGCCGCCGGGGGTGACCGCGTCGCTGCCCGGGTCGGTCAGGCCGCCCGCGGGCAGCAGGTCGAGCCGGACGGCGAAGCACCAGATGGCCAGCAGGGCGAGCCAGAACGGCGGCGCGGCCTGGAGGGTGTAGCCGAGCGAGGTGACGGTCCGGTCGAGGAGGCGGCCCGGCCTGCGCGCGGCGGCCACGCCGAGCGCCGTTCCGCCGAGCACGGCGGTCACGAAGGCGACGGCGCACAGCAGCGCGGACCAGCCGAGCCGTTCGCCGATGACCTGGGCGACGGGCTGGCGCAGGGACAGGGAGTGGCCGAGGTCGCCGGTGGCGGCGGAGCGCAGCCATGTCCACCACTGCTCGGCGAAGTTGCCGTCCGCGCCGAGGTTGGCGCGCAGGCGGTCCAGCGTCTCGGCGGACGCGCCGACACCGCTGCCGACGTACTGGCGCACGGGGTCGAAGGGGGACGCGGCGGCGACGGCGAACATGCCGAACGTCACCAGGGCGAGCACCGGGACGGCGGCGAGCAGCCGCCGCCCCGTGAGCCGTGCCATGGCGCCCCAGGGGAGCGCGGGGGTCACGCGCGGGCCTGCCAGGACTCCACGTTCCACCACGGGCCGTGGCCGAGGCCGTGGTCGTGCGGCTCGGGCTGGGTGGTCACGCCGTCCCAGCGGTCGGCCATCACGTAGACGTGGTCGATGTGGGTGAGGAAGGTGTAGCCGGGGTCGTCGGCCAGCTCGCGCTGGACGGCGTCGTACGCCTCCTGGCGGGCGTCGCGGTCGGCGGTGCGGCGCCCGGCGTCGAGCGCTTCGTCCACGGCGGGGTTGGTGTAGTGCGCCATGTTGTTCCAGCCGTCGCCGGCGAGGCGGGAGTGCAGCAGGCCGTAGAGGTCGAAGTCGGGGTCGGCCGGGTTGCCGCCGCCGGAGAGCACGGCGTCCTCGGCGAGGCGGTCGTCGATGACCTCCCAGGAGCCGGACTCGACGGTCGCGTCGATGCCGATCTCGCGGGCGTCGGACGCGTAGGCGAGGGCGTGGTCCTGGCGCAGGCGGTCGCCCGCCGGGTACCAGAGGGTGAACTCGGCACGCAAACCGTCCCGTTCACGGATGCCGTCGTCGCCCTCGGTCCAGCCGGCCTCGTCGAGGATGCGGCGGGCCTCTTCGGGGTCGTAGGCGCGTTCGGTGCCTTCGGCGAACCAGGGGCTGGTCGTCGGCACGGGCCCGTACGCGGGGCGTCCCGCGCCCTGGAGAATGCCCTCCACCATCAGGTCGCGGTTCACGGCGACGTCGAGGGCGCGGCGGACGGCGGTGTCGCCGGTGACGGGGTTGCCGGTGGGGAGGGTGACGGCGCGGAAGTCGGCGCTGACGGCCTGGTGCGTGACGAGGCCCTCCTCGTCCGCGAAGCCCTCGGCGAGGCTGGGCGGGAGGACGGCGGCGTCGATGTCGCCGGAGCGCAGGCGGGTGACGCGGACGTCGTCGTCGGGGATGATCGCCATGGTGAGGCGCTCGACGGTGGGCGCGCCGGCCCAGTAGTCCGGGTTGGCGCGCAGGCTGATGCGCTCGCCGGGGGTCCAGTCGGTGAGGACGTACGGGCCGGTGCCGACGGGCTCGGTGTTGTACGGGCCGGTGTTGGCGTCCTGGCCGCCCGCCGCGTCGGCGGAGGCGATGGGCAGGACGGTGCGCTCGGCGAAGGGCGCGTACGGGTAGGCGAGTTCGAAGACGACGGTGTGGTCGCCCTCGGCGCGGACGCTCTCGATCGCGTCGAGTTCGTCCTTGTAGGGGTAGTTGGTGCCGTCGTCGAGCACGGTCTCGTAGGTGAAGACGACGTCGCGCGCGGTGAAGGGGCTGCCGTCGCTGAACTCGACGCCCTCGCGCAGCGCGTACGTGTACGTGAGCCCGTCGTCGCTGACCTGCGGCAGGTCGGTGGCGAGCGCGGGCTGGAGCGCCAGTTCCTCGTCGTGGCGCAGGAGGCCGTCGAAGATCTTCGAGTTGCCGTCCTTGCCGTAGCCGAGGAGCGGGCTGAGCGAGTCGGGTTCGGTGGCTATGCCGACGACGAGCGTGTCCTGCCCGCCCGGCGCGCCGCCACCGTCGCCGTCGCCGCTCTCCCCGTCGGACGGGGCGGAGCACGCCGCCAGCGCCAGCAGCGCGGCTGCCGCGGCGAGTGTCGTCCGGAGCGTCCTGACCGTCATGAATACCCCTGCCGAGCCTCGTACGTTGTTGCGAATTCTTCGCAATTAAACAGTAAAGGCGTCTGCGGGGGTAGCGGCCCCGGGGCCCGGCCCCCGGCTGTTCGCGCGTCTCCCACCCCCCGTTTCCCGTGCGTTCCCTGGCCCGGCGGGGCACCGGGAACACACGGGCGGGAACGCGTCACACGGCGGCGGGCGCGCCTCCCAGGCCGTGCGCGGCGAGCCACGCGTACTGGGCACGCTGCTGCGCCGGCCCGCCCCCGCCGTGGTCGCCGAACTCCCACACGGACATGTCCGCCGCGCCCCCGTACCGGTTGTACGCGGCGTAGACCGTGGACGGCGGGCACACCGGGTCCATCAGCGCCGCACTGAACAGCGCGGGCGCGCTCGCCCGCGCCGCGAAGTGCACACCGTCGAAGTACGCCAGCGTGCCGAACACCCGCTCCGCCGCCTCCCGCCGGTGCCGCTGCAAGTACTGGACGATCTCCATGTACGGCCCGCCCGACGCGACCTCCGCACCCCGCCGGAAATGGCACAGGAACGGTACGTCCACGAGCGCACCCGCCACCGCGTCCCCCGCCAGCCCCGCCGTCGCCAGCGCCAGCCCACCGCCCTGACTGCCCCCGGAGACCACCACGCGCGAGGCGTCCACCGCAGGGTGCTCGCGCAGCACCTCCACGGCCCGCACGCAGTCGGTGACCACACGCCGGTAGTAGTGGTCCTCCGGGCTCTCGATACCCCGCGTCATCATCCCGCCCACCCACTGCGCCGAACGCGCGCCGACCGGGTCGGGGGTGTCGTGCCCCTGCCCGCGCGTGTCCACCACGAAGTGGGCGTACCCGGCGGAGACCCACTCCAGGTGCTCGAAGTGCAGACCGCGCCCACCGCCGTAGCCGATGTAGCCGACCACGGCGGGCAGCGGCCGTGCGGCGCCGCGGGGCAGCAGCAGCCAGCCCGCTATGGGGTGGCCGCCCCAGCCGGGGAAGCGCACGTCGTACACCTCCGCCGACACCAGCGGGGTGTCCTCCACCCGCCGGAAACCGGGCGGCGCACCGGCTGCCTCGCGGGCGTCGCCGAGCGTCTCTCTCCAGAACGCGTCGAAGTCGCCGGGAGCCTCGACGGCGGGCCGGTAGTCCCGGAGTTCGTCGATCGGCATATCGGTCAGCGGCATGCTTCCCGCCCTTCCTCGTAGGTGCCGCCGGAAAGCTACGCGCCGCCGCGTGCCTGGTCAACGGCCGTTCGGCAGCCCCCGGACGGCCCCGGATGGTAGGCAGGGCACATGGACTGGATCGCCGACCCCGACGCCTGGCTCAGCCGTCTGGTACTCCAGCGCGGACTGGCCGTCGTGTACCTGATGGCATTCCTCTCGACGGCGCGCGAGTTCCCCGCGCTCGCGGGCGAACGGGGCCTGGCCCCCGCGCCCGCCCTCGCGCGCCGCGCCCCGGGCCTCTTCCGCTGGTGGCGGTACACGGACCGGCGGCTGCTGGCCCTGGCCTGGACGGGCGCCGCGCTGTCGGCCGCCTTGGCGGCGGGCCTCGCCGACATCGTTCCGCTGTGGGCGTCGATGCTGCTGTGGGCCGTGCTGTGGGCGCTGTACCTGTCCGTCGTGAACATCGGCGGCGTCTGGTACGCGTTCGGCTGGGAGTCGCTGCTGCTGGAGGCGGGCTTCCTGGCCGTCTTCCTGGGCAACGACGACATCGCGCCGCCGACGTCCGGCATGTACCTCATGGTGTGGCTGGCGTTCCGCGTCGAGCTGGGCGCCGGGCTGATCAAATGGCGCGGCGACCCGTGCTGGCGCGACCTGACCTGCCTCTACCACCACCACGAGACCCAGCCGATGCCGGGACCGCTCAGCCGCCTGTTCCACCTGCTGCCCAGGCCGCTGCACCGCGTCGAGGCGGCGGCCAACCACGTGTGCCAGCTGATCGTCCCCTTCGGCCTCCTCCTCCCCCAGCCCGTCGCCACGTGGGCGGCGCTGCTGGTGATCGTCACGCAGCTGTGGCTGGTGGCCTCGGGAAACTTCGCCTGGCTGAACTGGCTGACGATGCTGCTCGCCCTCGCCGCCGTCCACCCCGCGCGCCTGCCGTTCCTCCCCGCACCACCCACCGGCCAGGAGGACGCGCCGCTGTGGTTCAGCGTCACGGTGTGGGCCGTGGCGCTGCTGGTCGCCATCCTGAGCTACCAGCCTGTGCGCAACCTGTTCTCCCGCCACCAGTCGATGAACCGCACCTACAACGGCCTGCACCTCGTCAACACATACGGCGCCTTCGGCAGCGTCACGCGGGCACGGCACGAGATCGAGCTGGAGGGCACGCAGGACGGGGAGCACTGGCGGGCGTACGGGTTCCACGGCAAGCCGGGGGACGTACGACGGGCCCCGCGCCAGTTCGCGCCGTTCCACCTGCGGCTGGACTGGCTGATGTGGTTCGCGGCATTGAACCCGTCCGTCCCCCGCCCGTGGATGCGCGCCCTGATCCGGCGCCTCCTCGACAACGACCCGGCGATCCTGCGCCTGCTCCGCGTGAACCCCTTCCCCGACGCACCCCCGGCACAGATCCGCGCCCGCGTCTACCGCTACCGCTTCTCGACCCACCGGGAACTGCGCGAGACGGGCGCACGCTGGCAGCGCACCTACGCCCACGACCACATCCCACCGACCCAGGCCAGCGGCGATTAGGCAGGCACCCACACGGATGCGGTATGGTTCTGCTGCGCGGTCGGCGAGGGAAACCCCGAGCCGGACAAGCACCGGGACGTGGCGCAGTTTGGTAGCGCACTTGACTGGGGGTCAAGGGGTCGTGGGTTCAAATCCCGCCGTCCCGACGGTGGAACAAGCGCTCTGACGGGGAGAGGAATCCCAGGTCAGGGCGCTTTTCGCTGTGTACCTGCCAGTACGCTCCGGGCCAGGACGGCTCCGGGGACCGGCTGGGACCGAGGGCTCCGCGGCCCCCTCCTGACCGCCGCCGGCCCACTGTGTCGAACGTGTGACTGGTCCAGTAGGAGCCGAGCCGCCCGCCATCCCGGCGCCCGGGGAGGCCGCGCGGGCCGCGTCCCCCTCGGCCCGTGCCCCGGTCGTGCGCCACAGACAGTGGTGGCGCACGCACCGGTTGTCCGTGCCGGCCCGCCGGGCAAGCCGTTCCGCCGGTCCCGGCAGCGGTGAGGTGACGAGCAAGCTGTCGGCGGGCTCCGCACAGACCGGCGACCTGACAGGCCGGCGGGGCACGCCATCGGACCGCCGACTGCCCCGGACCGAGACGCCGTTCAGCCGGCCGGTGAAGGTCAGGCGGGTTGCGAGCCGATCAGTATGCCGATCTTGTCTATCCGGTGTTCCGGATTGTCGAACTCGTCGGACCAGAAGTTTCCGACAGCGTGGTCCTCCTGGGTCGCGCACGTCGAAAGGGTGATCACGGCCTCGTGCGGAGTGCGGCCGGGATAGCCGGGAACGGCGGCCTGTTGCTCCGCCAGGGACCGCTCCGAACGGAACGACGTCCGTCTGGTCTCGTACACCTCATACACGAAAACGCGTTCCTCGGTAGCTATTTCGACTCGTGCGCCGTTTTCGAGGTCGGGTATCGAGAAGAACGGTGCGCCGGCCGAGTTGCGATGCGCCGTCACCTGGTAGTTCCCGACCCCTCCCGGGCCGACTCCCCCGGACGGGCCGTGCGGGCTGGCCGCGATGCCGCGGTCCTGGATCACCGTTCCCGGGGCGTCGTCGGTCTGCCCCTCATAGGGCTGGATGCGCAGGCGCTCGATACCGATGTCCGGAATCGTCAGGAAGGCCTCCTGCGGACGGCCGTCGCCGGCGGGCGGCGCTTCCTCCCCGCCGCTCCGGTCCTGGCCGGGAGCCGGCGTGTCGGCGGCGACATCGCCTGGGGGCGGCGGTTCCTCCGCGGGGCTCGGGTCCTGGCCGGGAGCGGGCGCCTCGGCGGCGACATCGCTGGAGTCCTGTCGGTTCTCCGGCGTGGACGGTGTCTCGTCGGCACTTGAGGTGCATCCGCCGACGGCCATGAGGACGGTGACCAGTCCGGTGACGAACAAGGTGGTCAGGCGGCGCGGACGCATGGCGACGGGGGCTAACTCGAAGGGCCCGGGTCTTGTCAGCATGGTGCTGCTCATTTCGGTTCGGGATCGCCAGGAGACGACGGCATACGGGTAAGGAGCGCCGACCACCGCGGCCGGCGTGGTATGTCCTCGCGGTATCAGCCGGACGGTATGCGGCATGGGCACCCGCGACGGGCATGGCTCGTCGCGGGTGCCACGGATCGTCAGGACGGACTCGGTGACGCCGTCACAGTACGGTCGGACCGGCATGGCTCGCCAGGCCACCGAGTTCTCGCCGGGTCTGCCATGGCGGCTCGCGCACCCGTCGCCGGTAGCCGTCCGGAGGCCGCGGACACCGTGGGCCAGACTATGGCGGCATGCCAGGGCATGACTTCACGAACAGCCGGGACTTCGACAGTGCGGGGAAGGACAGCGAGTTGCTCGCCGCGATCGGTGGCGCACTGGGGCTGGGAGCCCCGTACCGGGAATGGGCCGCTCCTCGCAGCTGGTGGGGAGCGCCCTCGGACAGCGATCGGGGCCGCCTGGCGGCGGACCCGCGATATCCGTGCTGGGCTGGGCTGGGCTTTCGACGGTGAGCACCGCCGAGTCGCCTGGGTCGAGCGATACATGCATCCTCCGCAGGTCGTCCCCGGTGAACCGTGGGTGACGGTCTTGCTCAACGTCTGCGGGCCTGCCCTGCTGCGGACACCTCGCGCATGGCTGCACGCACATGCCGGCATGCCGCACCAGCCGGAAGTCTCCGTAAACCCGGCGGAGGACCGGGCCGATCGCATGCACGAAGTCAGCGAGGTGCGATTCGCCCCCGACGACCGCCTGGACATCGACTGCGCCTGTGGGAGACGGCTCGCGGAATGCCGGCTGTGGCTGCCCACGGCCGAACGCACGACGCCCCGGCAGACTTGGTTGACCCGTCCCTGGCAGTGATCGCGCACCCGAAGGCCCGCAGACCGCTCGGGCGGCCTCCGCGGTCCGTTCTCGACCTGGTCCGGGTCGGGTCCGGTTCCGGCGGCCAGGGCCCCGCCGCAGCCCCGAACGGCTGATCCCGGGCCGCGGGTTGCCATAGGTGTTCCTCCGCAACGGCGGGTACCACGCGCACTACACCGCCGGCTCTCACCCCGGCCCTCTTGGGCAGGCGCGCCTGGCAGGGACCTCGCCGGCTTCTCGCATCAGGGCGCGAGCGGCGGCCACATCGCCTTCGTCGATCCAGTGGGGAGTCCGATTCGTTCCCCCGGGGCAGTCCGGCTCCGGGGTCGTGAGGTAATCCCAAGCAGCACCTACCTCGTCACACTCCGCCAGGCCCGGTCCGTTCGCGAGCCACTCCCCCCAGCGGTCCCTCATGCCCCAGTCGAGCCGGGCCACTTTGTACGCGATAGCCACAGCACGTTCGGCGAACGGCTCCGGACTGCCCGCGTCGAGAAGCGCGTTCCACAGCCGGACGTCGGTTTCGGTGTGGTGCGCCACGGTCGCCAGCAGCAGGACATCCGGGAGGGGTGCTCCGGCAGGTACTCCTCGCCGGGCGGATCGCACAGTTCCTCCGCCGGAAGGCCGGTCTCCTCGCGCACCGTGCCGCTGTCGGGGTCATAGAACTGGATCAGGCCGGCGCCGGCGAGTTGGAAGCGGCCGTCCGATCGCGGGGACGGTGCGGTCACGAACCGGTCGGGGCAGCCGACGGGGATCTCGGCCGGGCCCGCCCTGCACGGCGGTCGGGTGGGGGTGGGTGTGCGGAAGTGTGGGGGATGGGTGGAGCATCGCGTGGTTCGGTGTCTTCCGCTTCAGCTGCGGCGTAATTAATCTCAAGTGACAAGCACATGAGTATCCGTCACCGAGGGCTGGGACACCGCTCAGTCGTCCAGAGAATGGTTGACTTCGATGACAGACCCCACGAGCTCATCCGTGCGTCCCGCCCCCGGAAGGCCCAGGACCGCCAAGCGGTTCGACTGGGGCGGTCTGAAGGCGGACCTGCGCGCCGCGGTGCCCGACGCCAGCCTCGCGCTGGTCATCACCGGACTGATCTTCTGGTGGCTGTGGGCCCGGATCGAGAACGGCAGTTCGCCGAGCCTGCGGATCATGCCGCCGTTCGAGACACCGTCCGAGTACTGGTGGTACTGGCTGTGCCAGGCCTTCGGCTGGTCGGCGCTGCTGTGGGCCTACATCACCGTCGTCTTCGGACTGCTCAGGTCCGGCAGCCGTCCGCCGTGGCGGTGGATGTCCGCGGCCCGCGTGGAGAAGTGGCACCGCACGACCAGCCTGACCACCATCGGGCTGATGTTCCTGCACATGGCCACCTTCTACGGCGCCGAGTTGCAGACCAACTTCGAGAACCAGCCGATGGGTGAACTGGCACGCCAGACCCTCGTCAAGGTCTTCGTGCCCGGCGGCTACGCCACCGGAACGGGCCGGATCGCCATCCTCATCGGCCTGCTCGCGTTCTACCTCGCCATCATCCTGGGACTGGCCTTCTACATACGCCAGACCACCGGCTCCCGCCTGTGGCGCGCCCTGCACCGCTTCATCATCGTCGTCTACGTGCTCAGCGCATGGCACACCCTCATGTACGGCACGAACGTCTGGTACGAGGGCTCCTTCCGCACCCTGGTATGGGCCCTCCAGATGCCGCTGGCCGGGTTGCTGCTGCTGCGGCTGCTGACACCGGCCCGGCCCAGTGAACGGCTGCGGCTGCGCGGACCCCGCAGGGAGACGCGCCCGCTGCCGCTGACCGCCCGGCTGGCCGGACGGCTCGCCGTCGTCGCCACGGTGGCCGGACTCGCGGTCGTCATCATCTCGGGGGCGGACGGCGGCAGGAGCGGCGACGGCCACTCGGCCGGACCGTGGCCCGAACGCTGGGTCATCTGGACCGGCCTGCTCGTCTTCACCCTCGCCCTCGTCGCCGTCATCCACCGGCTGCGGCCTGTCCCCCGCGCGGCGGCCGGCAAGCGGGACGGCAGAACCGGCGAGGAGCGGCCCGCCGACGAACCGCAGCCTGCCGGCTGACGGAACACAGACGCGCGTACGGGCGGCGTCCCCCACCGGAACACCGCCCGAACGCACGCCGCCGGCCCGCGGATCACCAGGTGACGGGCAGCCGGTCCAGGCCGCGCACCATCCGGCCCCGCCGCCACGTGAGCCGGCTGACGTCCTCGGCGAGCCGCAGTGCGGGAAAGCGGCGCAGCAGTGTGCCGACCGCCACCCGCAGTTCCGCCTTGGCCAGTTGCGCGGCGACGCAGAAGTGCGGGCCGAAGCCGAACGCGAGGTGGGGGTTGGGGCGGCGGGTGAGGTCCAGTTCGTCCGGCCGTTCGAACACGCGCCCGTCACGATTCGCGGCGTCGATCTGCACCATCACCGCCTCCCCGGCCCGTATCAGCACCCCGCCGAGTTCGATGTCCTCGCGGGCGATGCGGGTGAAGCCGGCCGAGGTGACGATGGGCGTGAACCTGAGCAGCTCCTCGACGGCCCGCTCCAGCAGTCCCGGGTCGGCGCGCAGGGCCGCGAGCTGGCCTGGGTGGGTGAGCAGGACGTGGATGAAGTTGCCGATGTGGTTGGACGTGGTCTCCAGGCCCGCGTAGAGCAGCGTCACCCCCAGGACGACCAGTTCGTCCTCGCTGAGCCGCCCCTCCCTGTCCCTCGCCTCCACCAGCGACCCCAGCAGGTCGTCGGAGGGCTCGCGACGGCGCGCCGCGACGAGTTCCGCCAGGTACTCCTTGAGCCGGGTGAACGCCGCGTGGATCTCCTCGCTGGAGAAGGCGCTGGTGGCCAGGGCGACGTCGATCCAGCCGGTGAACCGGTCCCGGTCGGCGAGCGGCACGCCGAGCATCTCGCAGATGACCGCGATCGGCAGGGGCGCGGCCAGTCCGGCGACCAGGTCCGCCGGCGGTCCCTGCGCCTCGGCCTCGTCGAGCAGCCCGTCCGTGACACGCTGGGCGTGACAAGCGAGCCGGTCGATCTGACGCGGGCTGAACGCGGCCGACACCAGGCGGCGCAGCCGGTTGTGCTCCGGCGGGTCCACGGTGTGCAGCGTCGCGTCGGTCAGCCGGCGCGGCGACGTGCGGGGAACGTCCCGGTCGAGCAGGGCGGCACGGCTGAACCTCGGATCGCTCAGCACGATGCGGACGTCCTCGTGCCGCACGGCGAGCCAGGCGTCCCCGCCGTACGGGAGAGTGATCCGGCTGAGCGGCTCGTGCTCCCGCAACCGGGCGTACTCCGGCTCCAGCGCGAGCGCGGTGGGCTCCCGGAACGGGTAGGGGCAGGCCGCGGGTACAGATCGGGTCATGAATCCTGAGTCCCTTCAGACGGCGTGGCGACGGCGCTCGGCGCGTCCTCGCGCCCGGGGATGCCGAGCCGGTCCTGCGTCCCGCACCGGGCGGCAGCAACCGTCGCCTCACAAGTCGGCGGAGCCCACCGGCGGGTTCCCGGACCCACCCGCCCGTGCGGACGCGGACGCGGCCCGTTCGCCCAGGTCCTCCACGCGGGCGCCGCGCGGCTGAGCGGCTGTCCCCCGCCGGCGCCCGAGGGGCGGTTCGTACACTGACAAGGGTGGAGGAGCATACGACCACCATGATCGAGGCGCGTCCGGCCCCTGCCTTGCGGCGGTACGTCGCCTCGTATGCCGGTTTCGACCTCCGCGGCTTCCCGGCGGGGGTGCACTGCGGTCCGCCGGGCCGCGTGCTCACCGCGGTGATCAGCCTGTCCGACCCGTTGGAAGTTGCCGCGGGCGTGGACGACGGGTCACCGGTCACCCGGTTCGGCAGCGTGGCCGGCGGTCTGATGTGCCGGTCCGTCGCGATCCACCACGACGGACGCCAGCAAGGCGTGCAGGTGTCGCTGACACCGCTGGGGGCCCGAGCCGTCTACGGCGTGCCCGCCGCCGCGCTCGCCCACCGGCTGGTGCCGCTCGACGCACTTCTCGGAGCGCTCGGCATCGAGCTGGTCGATCGGCTCCGGGCGGTGACGGCCTGGGCCGCGCGGTTCGCCGTGCTGGACGCGTTGCTCCTGCGGGCGGTCGGCCGCGGCGTGGGCGGCGACCCCCTGGCACGGGTCCGCCCCGAGGTGGCCGGGGCCTGGCGCCTCCTCGTCGCCGCGCGGGGCCGCGTCCAGGTCGGGGCGGTGGCCGCGGAACTGGGCTGGAGCCGCCGGCACCTCACCGACCGGTTCCGCGGCGAGGTGGGCCTGTCGCCGAAGACCTTCGCCCGGGTTCTGCGGTTCGAGCACGCGCACGAACTGGCGACGGCGCACGACCCGCTCCCGTGGACCGAGGTGGCGACCGCCGCCGGCTATGCCGACCAGGCCCATCTCGTCCGCGACTGGCGCGAGTTCACGGGCCGGTCGCCGACGGTCTGGCGCCGCGGCGAAGTCCTCCTCCAGGCCGGACAGCCCCCGTTCCCTTTCCTTCAAGACCACCCGGGCGCCGACCTGTGACGATCGTCGGCATGAGACTTGTCGACCACGAACACAGCGCCATCGACCTGCGGACCGCCCCCGTGCACCTCGGGCTGGGATCGAGAGCGCGATCCATCGACGGCTTCGCCTGGGACCCGGAGATGCTCCAGGCCTACAGCGCCGCGGTCGCGGCGGACGGCGCCGAGGGCCGGATGGTGACGATCATCGACGGCGACGGCCCCGACGACCATTGGGAGCGCCACCCCTCCGGCGACGAAATGGTCGTCTGCCTCAGCGGGTCGGTGACGGTCACCCGCGACGTGGACGGGGTGTCCGACCGCGTTGTGCTGGGGCCGGGCGAGGCCACCGTCAACCCGGCCGGGGCATGGCACGCGGTCGACATGGCGGGGCCGGGGTCCGTCCTGACCATCACTCCCGGCCTCGGCACCGAGCACCGTCCCCGGACCGACACCGGCCCGGCCGAGCACGCCGGCACGCCCGGCCCCCAGGCGCTGTGACGACACGCGTCGCCTGCCTCGGCGACAGCCTCACCCGCGCGCAGATCAGCACCGACTACCTGGACCTCGTCGAACGGCGCCACCCGCCGGGCGAGGTGCGGCTCACCCGCTTCGGCGCCAACGGAGACTACGCCTACAACCTCCTGCAACGCCTCGACGCCGTCGTCGCGGACCCACCCGACGTGATCACCGTGCTGATCGGGATCAACGACGCCCGGGCGAGCCTCCCCGGCTACCCCGTCGAGCAGGCCATGAAGCGCAAACAGCTCCCCCGGCGCCCGTCGGACGGCTGGTTCCAGCAGTGCCTGGGAACCATCGTCGAACGGCTGCGCGCGGAGACGGACGCGACGATCGGTCTGCTGTCGCTCCCGGTCCTCGGCCAGCAACTCGACGGCGCGCCGGCGCAGGCATCGCAGGCGTACAGCCGGTTGATCGCGGAGGTCGCCACCGCACACACGGTGGCCTACCTCCCGCTCCACGAACGCCAGGTCGAGGAACTGCGCCGGGCGGACCCGCCGCCGGTCCCCTACCGGGAGCCGACGCCCGCGGCGGGCCTCGGCGTCTTCATCCGGCACACCGTGCTCCGCCGCAGTCTGGACACGATCTCGCGCCGCCGGGGTCTCGTGCTGACGACCGACCACATCCACCAGAACAGCCGCGGTGCCGCCCTCGTCGCCGAGGTCATCGACACCTGGCTGCCGACCGGGAGCGCATAGCCGGTTCCGGCGGGGCGGCTCCTGTCGGACGTACACCGTTCGACCGGCCGCCCCGAAGGCTCCCGGCCACCACGACGGCCACCACCCGCCGGACTCGCCGCACACGCCGGGTCGCCCTTCAGGCGCGACCCGGCCGTACGCGGCCCGTCCCGCCGCACGCGCCGACGCCCGGCGCGTGCGCCCCGGAAGCCGCGGCAGGAGCCGACTCGCCTGCACAACTGGTCGCCGCCCCACTCCGAGGCGGCCCCCGACCATCCCTGCCGGTCACCCGCGCCGGGGCAGACGACCGCGTGGCACACGCTCAGCACTTCGTCAGCGGCCCCCTGAGGTGGCCGGACCTACGAGAGTTGCTTGCGCATCAACGTGCACATCGTTTCGCGGCGGCGCAGCGATCCGTCCGGGGCCTGCTCGTCCCACGAGTCGGGCTGACGGTCGTACGCGACGTAGCCCAGTCGTTCGTACAGCGTCCGAGCCCGGGGGTTGTCCTCCTCCACGCCAAGCTCGGCCTGCCGCAGACCGCGGTTCCTGATCCGGAGCTCCGCGGCTCCGACGAGGAAGGTGCCGATCCCGCACGACCGCAACGCCGGATGGACGGCCAGCTGCCAGAGGGTGCCGGCACCCTCCTTGACCCGGTAGTCGACGCCGCCCTTCGCCACGGGAATGTCCGTCGCGGGGCAGACCGCCAGGTAGTCGACCTCGCCGAGCCGGGCACGCTCCAACTGCGTCGCGACACCGGCCAAGTGGAGTGCGGAACCCGACCACCCGCACGACACGAGGTCCGCGTGCACGAAATCGCGCGCCGACAACTTCAACACCACGTCGGTCACCTTCACCGCCTCCGGCCAGCCAGCTTCCCTTCCGGGCACGCGGGCCGCAAGGCCGTTTTCCGTCCGTGCGGCCGCCGACACGATCCCGTGCGCCGCACGTGGAACAACGGCGACACCGTCGTCCTGCGGCTCCCACAGCGCATCACGGTCCGCACCTGGGCGGCCGACGGCAATCCCGTCATGGTCGACCGCGGCCCGCTGAGCTGCGCCCTGCGGAGCCGAGACCGTCACCCTCGTCCCGCTCGGCGCGGCCAGGCCGCGGATCTCCGCGTTCCCGCTCGCCTCGCCGACGGGACGGCCGTGGTCGGCGCCCGGAGCCGCCTTCCGCGTCGGCAACCGGTCCAGCGGCGAGGTCCTCGGCGTGGACGGGATGTCGCGGGCCGACAGCGCCCAGGTCGTCCAGTTCGGCGACACCGGCACGGCGGACCACCTGTGGCGTCTGCTGTGATGCCTGGACTGCCCTGAGCCATCGGGGCAGCGGTCACGGGTGCCCTCCTCCTTCGTGCACGTCGGGGTCCTGGCACCGCCTCCGAGGAGTGGGGTCACAGCATTCGGTCGACCAGGCCGTCGACGTAGTCCGGCGTGAGCGGGCCCATGCCGAACAGGACGCGGATGTACATGGGGGCCAGGATGTGGTCCAGCACCTCGTACGCGTCAGGTGCGTCCTCGCCGCGTTCGCGGGCGCGGTCGAGCATGGATTGGAGTTGCCGGGTGCGTTCGGCGCGCAGGGTCTCGCGAGCCTGCGCGCCCTGCTGACCGTTGCCGGCCAGCGCGATGGCGAGGTGCAGCACCGCAGGACCGTCGGGTCCGGTGATCTCGCGGGCCACCTGGGCCGCGTACGTGCGCAGGTCGCCGGACAGGCTCCCGGTGTCGGGCATCGGCGACCGCGCGTTGAGGCGGGTGAGCACCACCTCGCCGAGCAGGGCCTCCAGGCTGCCCCACCGGCGGTAGACACTGCTGTCGGCCACGCCCGCGCAGGCCGCCACGTCGCCGACGGTGAAGTTGCCGTAGCCGCGCTCGCCGACCAGTTCGGTGACGGCCTGGTGTACCTGCGCGCCGACGCGGGCGCTGCGCCCGCCGGGCCGCCGGGCCCGCTCCTTCTCGTCCACGCCCCCCACTTTAACGCAGTCAGCGCTTGCGTTTGCGAGGCGATATCCCTACAGTCCCCTAACGCAGTGCCCGACTGCCTTAAGTCCTCGGGTGCACCACCGGTCGAGAGGAATTCCCATGACGGCTTCGTCCACGGCCGCAGGCGGTCGTCCGCACCGGGCCGTGCTGCTCACGGTGACCTGCCTGGGCCAGTTCATGGTCCTGCTGGACAATACGATCGTCGGGGCGGCGCTGCCCGACATGCAGCACCGGCTGCACGTCCAACTGACCGGTCTGCAATGGATCGTCGACGCGTACGTGCTGCTGGTCGCCATGCTGCTGCTGTCCGGCGGGGTCTTCGCCGACCGGTTCGGCCGCAAGCGCGTGTACCTGACCGGCGTGGCGGTGTTCACCGCCGCGTCCGTGCTGTGCAGCCTCGCGCCCTCGCTCGGCTGGCTGGTCACCGGCCGGGTGTTGCAGGGCATCGGCGCCGCCGCTCTGAGCCCGGCCTCGCTCGCACTGCTCGTCGCCGCCCATCCCGTACCTCAGGAACGCGTCAAGGCGATCGGGCTGTGGGCCGGACTCAGCGGAATCGGTCTGGCCGCGGGCCCCGTGGCCGGCGGTGCGCTGACGGACGCCTTCGGCTGGCCCGCCATCTTCCTGGTCAACCTGCCCGTCGGCGCGGCCCTCCTGCTGGTCGGTCTGCGCGGCCTCGAAGAGTCCCGCAATCCCGGCGCCCCCACGATCGACATCCCCGGCACGGCGCTGTCCGTCCTGGGTGTCGGGGCGATGACCTACGGGCTGATCGAGGGCGGTGCCCGCGGCTGGACCTCGCCGCTGATCCTGGGCAGCTTCGCCGCGGCGGCGCTGCTCCTCGCCGCCTTCGTCGCCGTCGAGGCGCGCCGCTCCGCGCCGATGCTGCCGCCGCGGCTGTTCCGGCAGCGCCTGTTCACCGTGTCCAACACGGCCATGGTCGTGGTCGGGTTCGCGCTGATGGGCTCGTCGTTCTTCTTCTCCCAGTTCTTCGTGTACGTCCAGGGCAGCTCGGTCCTGCGCGCGGGCTTGCAGACCCTGCCGGTGTCCGCCGCCATGGTGATCGTCAGCCCGTACGCGGGCAGGCTCGCCGCCCGGTACGGCTTCCGCGGCGTGGTCACCGCGGGCCTGGCGCTGGCGGGCCTGGGACTGCTGGCGCTCGGCACCGTGCACGCCGACACCGGCTACGGGGACGTGTGGTGGCGGCTGGCGGTCGTCGGCACCGGCTTCGCCCTGACCATGTCCCCGCTGACGGGAGCCGCCGTCCAGGCGGTCAGCCCGCAGGAGGGCGGCCTCGCCTCGGGTGTCAGCAGTACCACCCGGCAGATCGGCGCGGTACTCGGTGTGGCGGTACTGGGAGCTGTCGTCCGCACCCGGCAGGCAGGCGGCGCCTCCTTCGGGACCGCCCTCGGCGACGCCTTCCTCGCGGCCGGGACCGTCACGCTGGCCACCGCCGTGTTCACCGGCCTGTGGCTGGCGAGGTCCGCGCCCGCGGAAGGCCCCAGGGCCCCGCGACGGGCCGCCGGTCCAGGTGCGGTCCCCACGGCGAACGAGGCGTCCGCGAACAGCCCGGGGCGGACAGCGGCTTGCTTCCCGCCGCCGCCCGGGACCGGGGGCCGCGACCGCTGACGGACAACGGACCACCGGACCGCTGACAGCCGGGGATGGAGCGTGTCCGGGCGGGGGGCCGAGGGGTCGCGGGTCCACGTCCCGTCCGGCTCCGTCACGGGTCAGGTGACCTGGGGCGGAGCCGTTCCCGTTCCGAGGCGGGCGTCGGGACCGACTCCACCGCTCACCCGCCGGGGTGGGCGAACCGGCGCGCCGTCGTCGCGGCGGCGGCGAGGGAGCCGCCCTGTGCCTGTTCGACGATCAGCGGCATGGCGGCCGGGATCTCCGCGGACGTCCAGGGTGTCCCGAGGCCCGCCGGGTCCGGCAGGACGCCGACCGCCGCCGACACCTGTTCCAGCCGTACCCTGCCCAGACCGCCCACCATGACCGCGATGTCCGCCATGGCGGAAGGACCGCACGGCGGGGGACGGCGCGGCCATGGGTCTACAGGTCACCCACCGGTGCCCGCCACACCAGGGTGGTGCCGCCGCCGGGCGGGCTGCGCAGGTCGAGTTCCCCGCCCGACTGGCCGGCTCGTTCCGCCATGTTGCGCAGGCCGCTGCGGCGGCCGTCGGGGGGAATGCCGACGCCGTTGTCCGAGACGGTGAGGCGGACCTCGCGGCCGTCGGTCTCCAGGACCACCGCGGCGCGGGTGGCCCTGGCGTGCCGGGCGGTGTTGGTCAGGGCCTCGGAGAGCACGGCCACCACATGGTCGGCGGTCTCCCTGGGAACCTGGGTGTCCACGAGGCCCTCCATCCGCAGGCTGGGCGCGAAGCCCAGCAGCGGCGCCGCGTCGCCGACCACGCGCACCACGCGGGCCCGCAGGCCCGGGGCCGTCGCACCCTCTCGCGCGCGCAGGCCGAAGATCGTCGATCTGATGATCTTGATCGTCTCGTCCAGGTCGTCCACCGCCCGCGCGACGCGTTCGGACGCCTCGGAGTGCTCGATGAAACGGCCCGCGCTCTGGAGGGTCATCCCCGTGGCGAACAGCCGTTGGATCGCCAGGTCGTGGAGGTCACGGGCGATCCGGTCACGGTCCTGGAGCACCGCGATCTCCTCGGCGTCCGCGCGGCGTTCCGCCAGTTCCATCGCGACCGCGGCCTGAGCGGCGAAGCCTTGCAGCGCCTCGGTCTCCTTGCCGGTGAACTCCGCCCGGCCGCGCCCGCGCGCCAGCAGGACGATCCCCCGCACGCCCTCGCCCGCGCCGATGGGGATGCCCACCGCCGGGCCGAGCCCGGCGAACCGCGCCTGGTCGGCGGTGTGTTCCCCGGCCGCGATGTCGGGGGTGCCGACCGAGGTGGCCCGGGAGAACGCACGGCCGATCAGTCCGTGGTCCGACGGCAGCACGAGGCCGCGATGCGCCTCCGCGCCCGCCCCGATGGCGAGTTCCACCGTGAGCGCGCCGGTGTCCGCCATGGGCAGGGCGACCACGGCCAGGGCCGCCGACGTGATCTCCCTGGCGCGTTCCGCGATCAGGCCGAGCACCTCGCCGCGGTCGCTGCCCGACATCAGCCGGTGCGTGATCTCCGCGCTCGCCTGGAGCCAGCGTTCCCGCAGCCTCGACTCCTCGTACAGGCGGGCGTTGTCGATCGCCACCCCGGCCGCCACCGCCAGCGTGGACAGGACCGACTCGTCCTCCTCGTCGAACTGCGCCCCGCCCCGCTTCTCGGTCAGGTACAGATTGCCGAAGACCTGGTCCCGCACCCGGATCGGGACACCCACGAAGGTGTTCATCGGCGGGTGGTGGGGCGGGAAGCCGTACGAAGCGGGGTGCGCGGAGAGCTTCTCCAGCCGCAGGGGCTCGGGATGGCTGATGAGCTGGCCCAGGATGCCGTGCCCCTCCGGGTAGGGGCCGATCTCGGCGATCCGCCGCTCGTCGATCCCGACGGTGTGGAAGGCCGACAGGCGCCTGCCGTCCGGCCCGATCACGCCGAGGGCGGCGTACTCCGCGTCCACCAGCACCGCCGCGGCCTCCACGATGCTGTGCAGCGCCTGCTCCAGGTCGAGTTCCCGGCCGACGGAGAGCACGGCCTCCAGCAGGCTGTGGACCCGGTCGCGGGTGCCGCGGGCGGCGTCGAGCCTGGCCTGCAACTCCTCCAGCAGTTCGTCCAGCCGCAGCTGCGGCAGCCGTACGCGGGCCTGACGGGACTCCTCGGAGCTTCCCACCGGTCGTTCCTCCAGGTGCCTCGGCGCACGGGCGGCAGATGCCCGGGTCGTGGGCCACGGTATCGGTCGGGCGCGGGGGAGCACACGGGTCACCGGGCGCGGTGCCCGGGTGGGCGTCAGCGTCCCTCGTTCCGTGCCCGGGTGGCGATGACGGCGGCCTGGATGCGCCGTTCCACGCCGAGCTTGGCGAGCAGCCGGGAGATGTGGTTCTTCACGGTCTTCTCGGCGAGGAAGAGCCGCTGGCCGATCTGGCGGTTGGTCAGCCCTTCGCCGACGAGGGCCAGGATCTCCCGTTCCCGCTCGGTCAGGCCGGGCAGGGCGTCCGGTTCCTCCTTCGGCCGGTCCCCCGCGCGCAGGCGGGCCATCAGCCTGGCGGTGGCGCTCGGGTCGAGCAGGGACTGCCCGGCGGCCACGGTGCGGACGGCCGACACCAGGTCCGAGCCCTTGATCTGCTTCAGGACGTAGCCGGACGCCCCGGCCATGATCGAGTCGAGCAGGGCCTCCTCGTCGTCGAACGAGGTCAGCATGAGGCAGGCGAGGTCCGGTACGCGGGAGCGCAGTTCGCGGCAGACGGTCACGCCGTCGCCGTCGGGCAGGCGGACGTCGAGGACCGCGACGTGGGGGCGCAGGGCGGGGACGCGTGTCAGTGCCTGTTCCACGGTGGCGGCGTCGCCGACCACCGTGATGTCCGGTTCGTCGTCCAGCAGGTCGTGCACCCCGCGCCGCACCACCTCGTGGTCGTCCAGCAGGAAGACCCGGATCGGGCTGTCGGGGCCGGGCCGTTCGCCATCCGCCATCGGATGATCCCTCTCGTGCGCATGGCGCCGGTGTCCGCACCCGCGCGCGTACCGGCTTCCTCCGTCCCGCATCCTTCCCTCTTCCGGGGCGGACGACCAGGGCCGGTTCGCCGGCCGCGCGGGGACGGCCGGACGCGGACGAGGGCCGAACGGCCCCTGGTGCGCGGCGCACCGGCCCCGGTCCAATGGCCTGACCGCGCACGCGCCGTGTGCAACGACCCGCTACGGAACCCGCCATGTCCCTCGACAACGCCGAACCGTCCGTCTCCCGGCCCCGTCGGAGCATCGCCCTCGACAGCGCCGAGGCCCTGCGGCTGCTGGGCAGCGTGTCACTGGGAAGGATCGTCTTCACCCGGTACGCGCTCCCCACCATCCGCCCGGTCAACCACGTACTCGACGGCGGCGACGTCGTCATCCGCACCCACGAGGGGGCGGCCATGACCTCGCGGACCCGGCAGGCCGGCGGTCCCGGGGTGGTCGTCGCCTACGAGGCCGACGCCATCGACCCGGTCACGCACCTCGGGTGGAGCGTGGTGGTCACCGGTTACGCCCACCTGGTGACCGACACGGACGAACTCGCCCGCTACCGGCGGCTGCTCCGTCCCTGGGTGGAGCAGTCCATGGACTACGCCGTCCGTATCCGGCCGGATCTGATCACCGGCGTACGCCTCACGGCCGCCGGGCGGCCGGCGGCCTGACCCGGCGCGCGTGCCCGAAGTGCCGGGGCACGTGGCGCCGTTCATCCGGTCGGCACGACGAGCACGGGGCAGTGGGAACGGTGCAGCAGGGTGTGCGCCACCGGGCCCAGATGCGGTCCGAGGCGGCGGGCGCGGTGGTGGGCGCCGATGACGACGAGGCCGGCCGCGCGGGTCGCTTCGAGCAGTGCGTGCGCCTGGCCGGTTCCGGCGGCGGGGTGCCGCTCCCGCGGAACGGGCTCCTCCGCCGTGGCGGCACCGGGCCGGACGCGGCTCACGCGGCGGGACAGGTAAGCGTGCACGGGGCGCTGGTCACGGAAGTGCAGGACGCGGAGCCCGGCTCCGCGCCACTCCGCCTCCCGGAAGGCGCAGGCGGCGACCTCCTCGTCGGCTTCGCCCGCCAGGCCGAGCAGGACCTCGCCGCCGTCGCCGGACGTGTGGTCACCGCGTACGACCAGCAGCGGTCCGCGCACATGCGCCGCCAGACGCAGGCTCACGGAACCGAGCAGCAGGCCGGTGAGGCCGCCGAGGCCGCGCGTCCCGACGACGGTGAGCGCGGCGTGCCCGCTCTCCCGCACCAGGGCCCGTACGGCGCTGCCCCGGACGGCCATGGTCGTGACCGGCAGTCCGGGGTGACGCGCGTGGACCCGTGCGGCGGACACCGCCAGTATCGGGGCGGCCTCGTCGAGATCGGGCACGGTGTACACGACGCGCAGCGCGGCGGCGCGGCGCACCGCCTCGTCCGCGGCCCGGTCCAGCGCCCTCATGGAGGCCGGCGAGCCGTCCACACCGGCGACCACCCGATCGGCATTCATCGTCGTGCTCTCCTCGTAGCCGGGGCGGTCGGACGTGAGGGTGGAGGGGGTGCGCGGGTCGACGTCCAGGACGCCCTTGCGGCGCTTCTCGGGGAACAGCGCGCTGACCTTGTCCCAGACGGCCAGGGTGCGTTCGGTCGGGCCGGCGAGGAATGCCTCGTCGCCTTTGTACGGGGTGTGGTCGGCCTGGATGAAGTCGCGTACGCCGATGCGGCTGCGCCACGGCGTTCCGGCGAAGCCGCGCCATGCCTCGGCCCGTCGCCTGCCGGCCCTCACGGTCGCGGTCATGACCGGTCGTCCTCTCCCTGTTCCACCTGTGCGTGTGCTGCTCGCTCTCCATGCCTGTCCGGCACGGCCGCCGCGAGCAGGGCCCGGCAGCACCGGCGGGTGGCCCGTCCGGCCCCGGAGCGACGGGGCCGGGCGGTCCGCCCCCTCGCTATACGCGCGGCTCCTGCCCGCCCGGCCGGGAGCGGACGTCGTCGCGCCGGACGCCGAGCCTGTCCACGACCGCGACCACGCCGTCCACCCGGCGCGTCACGGAGACGGCGATCTTCACGTCGCTCCTGCGCTCCACGTGGCCGGACAGCGTGACCACGCCGTCGGCCACCGAGACCTCGATGGTCCCCGGCGCCGGGCGCAGCGCCCGTACGAGCACCTCGTCGATCACGTCCCAGCGGATCTCCCGGTCGGGCCGCAGGAAGACCCGGAGGAGGTCGCGGCGGGTGACGATGCCGACGAGCCGGTCCTCCTCGTCCAGGACGGGCAGCCGTTCCACCCGCCGGGCCGCCATGGTGCGGGCCGCCTCGGCGATGGTGTCGTCGGCGTGCACCGTCACGGGCGGGCCGGTCATCAGCTGCCCGGCGGTACGCGCCCGCGCCTTCGCGGCCTGCCCGCCGGTGCCGCGCCTCGGACGGGCCAGGCGGCGCGTCGGCACCTCCGCGGGCCGTGCCTGGCGGGCCATCAGGTCGGTCTCGGAGACGACCCCGAGGACCTTGTCGTCCTCGTCCACGACGGGCAGGCCGCTGATGCGGTGGTCTGCCAGCAGCCGGGCCACCTCCTTGAACGGGGTGCCGTACTCGGCCCGGACGACCTCCGTGGTCATCACGGAGCCGACCTTGTCGTGCTTCATGGGGGGTTCCTTCCTCAGCGTGGTCGGCGCTGACGCGGGTCACGGGTCCGGCGCGGGGCCTCCCGGGCGGGCGGCGCGCGCGCCCGGGGGCGAGGGGCGGACTCGGCACGGGGGCGTTCGGGTGTCGGTGCGATCCGGTCCGACGGCCGACGCCCCTCCTCCGTCGTACGCGTCAGTCGTGCGCCACGACGGCCACGGGGGCCGTGGCGTGGTGCAGGACGCTGTGCGTGACCGGGCCGATGTGCACGCCGAACGGGCTTCGGCGGACCCGGCGGCCGACGACGAGCAGGGACGCCTCACGGGACGCGTTCACCAGGTGGTCGGCCACGCTGCCGTTGCGGGACCGCTCGGTCACCTCGACGGTCGGGAACCGCCGCCGCCACGGGCGCAGTGCCTCGGCGAGGGTCTCGGCCCGTTCTTTGGACAGGTCGTCCAGGAGCCCGGGGTCCGCCGCGAGTGCGTACGCGGAGGAGGGCGGCGGGTTCCAGCCGTGGACGACCGTCAGGCCGGTCTCGCGCCGGAGCGCGGCGTCGAAGGCGAACTCGATCACGGCGCCGTGCGGGCTGCCGGTGTCGAGGCCGAGGACCACGGGCCGGACGGGCGTGCCCGCGGGGGACCCCGTGTGTGCGGCGGGGGCCCGCTCCCCCGCGCGGACCAGGACCACGGGCTGTTCGCTCCGGGCGACGACCGCCTGGCCGACGGAGCCCAGCAGGAAGCCACCGACGCCGCTCAGGCCCCGGGAGCCGAGGACGATCAGTCCCGAGTCCCGCGCCGCACCGGACAGCACCTCGTGGGGCAGGCCGTCCAGCTGTTCCACGGTCACGTCCACGCCGGGGTGGCGCAGGCGGAGGCGGTCGGCGGCCTCCCGCGGGATGCGTTCCGACCAGGCGTGCTGCGTCTCGGCACCGGCGGTCGGCGCCTGGACCAGGAAATCGGAGACGGGCTCCCGGGCGTGGACGAGCCGCAGCGGCAGGCCGCGCAACTCCGCCTCGCGGGCCGCCCACTCGGCGGCTGCCAGGCTCTCGGCCGATCCGTCCAGACCCGCGACTACCGTGCTGACCATGATCCCGCCTCCAGTGCGGTGAGGTGATGCGGCCTTGCGGCCCGAGGGGTTCGTGACGCGGGGCCGGACGGCCCCGTGCGCTGTCCGGCGGACGCGGCGGACCCGTTGGGCGGGCCGCCGCGCGCGCCCCGGTCAGCGCAGCCAGGCATGGTCCCGGACGACGGGCAGCCGCGCCCAGACCCTGCCCAGGCCCCAGGTGGCGCCGGCCCCTGCCACGGCAAGGGCGATCAGGGCCACCGCGTAGATCACGTGGTAGTCGACGAACGGGTTCGTCGACATGCTCGGCGTACCGTCCGACAGGTGCTGCGCCGGGGGCCATTCGGCGATCCACATCAGCGCCATCATCGCGGTGCCCGCCAGCGCGGCCGGTCGCAGGGCGACGCCGGCCATGACGGCGATCCCGACGCCGAGCAGGCCGAGCATGAACATCCAGTCGGCCCAGGCGGCCCCGGCCCAGTCGTGGAACGTGGACTCCATCGGCCCGACGGCCACGCCGCTGAGGAACCCCCCGGTCGGCGAGCCTCCGTCGACCCAGCCGCTGCCGGAGGGCGTGGCGTAGCCGAGGCCGAACGCCTTGTCCAGGAAGGCCCACAGGAAGACGAAGCCGGTCAGCAGCCGCAGCGACGCGAAGGCGCGGGCGCGGGCGGTGTGCGTGTCGGCGAGTGCCGACGCCGTGTCTCCGGACGCCGGGGTGGTCCGGTCCCCGCGCGACGAGAGCGGGCGGAATCCTGAACTCCGGTGAGGGTGCTCGTGCACGGTCATGGTGGTGATCCCTTCGCGGTGGGCCCGGTCGGTAGCTGGCACCTCCTACTCTCGGCTCACGGAGCGCTCCGCGCCGGATGCCGAAGGTCCGCGGCCATGGGGCTGAACGGCCCTGATGTCAGGGCCCGTTGGGCGCCGACCACCCGGACGTGCGCCGGTGGGCGGGCGCGGCGTGACCGCGCAACGGGACCGCGGGGCACACGCGTCATCGGCCTCTCAGGCGGAAGAGGCGTCGTGTCAAGGGCCGTTGCGGCTGTCCGTGTCGTCATATGTGCGCGGATGTGCTCGATGCGGGCCGACGCGGGAGTCCGGTCCGGCCGTTCGTGCGGCGGTGCGGTATGAGCGGGCCGACCGGGCCGACCGGGCCGGTTCGTCGGCGACGCGCGGGGCGTTCCCGGCCATCCCGTGCGTGGACCGGTGGCCGCTGGAGGACGGTCCGGAGCACGTCGAACGCCGCGGCGGAGGTGCGGCTCGCCCGGCTCGGGTGTTCACGGCGCGCACCGGCTCCCGCTCCGTTCGCCCTCAGGGGTGACCCGGGCTGCCGGGTGGGTCACCCGCCCGTGCGAGCCCGGCCGCGCCTCTCCCTCTGCCGGTGCGGGTGGCCGGGGTCTGCCCACCGAAACGATTCCCCTCCCCTGCCTGCCCGTGCCGCGGAGCGGAGGGAGGGCGACGGAGGGCGGCTGAGCGGCCGGTCCGCCGCCCCGCACGCCTCACGAGGTGCCCGGTCGCGGCCGTCAAGCTGAGCGAGTGGCGTCGGCAGGTACGACCACGGTTCCCTCCTGGCCGCCTCCCGCCGGCGCCGCGAGACGTGACTGCCGGACAACCGTCAGCTAAGGAGAACGATGTTCACGTTCCGCCCCCACCGTGCCCTCACGGCGGCCGCAGCCGCGGTCACCCTCCTTTTCGCCACCTTCGGCGCGGGAAGCGCCTCCGCGGCCGACCGCACCGGCCAGGACCTGATCAACCGGACCGACGGGAGCCGCCTCGCGCTGTACGGCGACTCCACCGCGGAGGGCGCCACCGCGGTCTCCCTCCGCGACCCGGGATGGAAGCACAGGACCGAGGTCTGGGACGAGGTCGGCGGCCAGTGGGAGAACGGCCGCTACACGCTGACCTTCAAGAACCAGGCCGCCGGCAAGTGCCTCCAGCCGGCCGACGCGGAGCCCACCCGCGGCACCACGATCGTCGTACGGACCTGTGACGGGTCCGACCTCCAGCGCTGGGTCCTGCGTCCTGAGGGCGACAACACCTCCCGCTGGTGGATCTGGCAGCCCAAGGTCGACACCGGCCTCGCCATGACCCTCAACCGCTACAGCGACGGCAGCTGGAACAGCCTCTACCTGGACACCTCCTACCCGAGCGCCGACCGCCTCTGGCACCTGGCGGACGACAACACCAGCTGGTGAGGGCGACCGCGCCTCCCTCGCGACCGGACTGAGCGGAGGCGCGGACCGCTAGGGTCTGTCCGGCGGATCTTGTCGCGGCTCACGGCGTCGGATGCGGTGCATCGCAAGGCGCCGGATCGCAGCTCATACCTGGCCGTCTTCGCGTGATTCGGCAACGCAGCGAGGTGCCGTAGCCGGCGTCGTGAGACAGGCAAGATCCGCCGGACAGACCCTAGGTGTGCCGTTCGGCTCTTTCCTGGCGCCCTACGCGTGGCGATCCGGTGCCTTGCGAGGCACGGCGTCCGACGACGCGGGCTGATCCGCCAAGACCCGAACGACACGACCTGGTCCATCGGAGTCCCCGGCCGCGTGGCCGGGGACTCCGTGCCCCTGCGCGTCCACGTCCGGACGTGCCGTCAACGCGTGGCTCGGCACAACTCCTCGACCGACCGTGCCGACATGAGTCCGGTCCAGCGGCTCGGCCGTCGGGCCGGTAGGCGCGAACGGTCGTGCCCCGGGCGGACGTCCCGGCCGAGACGACCGGCCGCAGCGGGGTGACGTCCTGGCGACGCCTACACGGACAGGCCGAGTGCCCCGGTGAGGAGGCGGTGGGCCGTGGTCCGGTCGGGGAGGCCGTCGGTGTCGCCGGGGTGGGCGACGACCCCGGCGGCGATCCGTGCGCCCAGGACGGCGGCGGCGTGCGGGCGGGCGCCCGCGAGGCGCCCGGCGAGGAACGCGCCGAGGAAGGCGTCGCCCGCGCCCACGGTGTCGACGGCCCGCGTGGGGTGCGCGGGGACGTGCCGCAGCCCTTCGTCCCACAGCCAGCAGCCGCGTTCCCCGCCTTTGAGCACTGTCTCGCCGACCCCGGCGGCACGCGCCGCGGCCAGCACCTCCGCGGGGTCGGTCGTGCCGAACAGCGGGCCTGACTCGTCGTCGCCGAGCACCAGGAGGTCCACGTGCGCGAGGAGCCGCCGCATCGTGGACAGCGCGTCGTCGATGCCGAGGGCCGGCCGCAGATTCACGTCGAGCACCACGGCCGTGCCCGCGTCCGCCGGCTCCCGGACCAGCCGTTCCAGCAGGCGGCGCGGGCCAGGGCCCAGGGCGGCGGTCAGTCCCGAGACCACCACGGAACGCGGGGGCTCCTGGGCGGCGAGGAGATCCGCGGCGGGAGTGTCGAGGGCCGACGCGGCGGAACCGGCGCGGTAGTAGGTCACCCGCCGTTCCCCGTCGGCCGGGGTCTCGCGGAGGAAGAGGCCCGTCGGACGGGCGGGGTCCTCGCGCAGCAGCGTGTCCTCGACCCGGAGGTCGCGCACGGCGCGGCGTACCCGGCGCCCGGGGGCGTCCGTCCCCACGGCGGAGAGGAACGCGGCGCGGCCGCCGAGCCGGGCGACGGCGGCGCACACGTTCAGCTCCGCCCCGGCGACCGACACCGACAGCGTGTCCGCCTGCTCGATCGGCGACGGCGGGGGCGCCTGGAGCAGGAGCATGGCTTCGCCGACACCGACGACGTCGAGGCGTGTGCCGAGTGGTGCGGGCGCGGGCGGCCAGGTCACCGTGCCTCCCCGGAGTGCTCCCGCGCGCCGGTGCGCCAGGCGGCGGTCAGTTCGGCGGCGCGTGCGCGCAGGCCGTCGAAGTCGCCGGCCGCCACGGCGGCCTGGGAGACGAGGGAACTCCCCACGCCGACCGCCCGGCAGCCCAGGGCGGCGTAGGCGCGGGCGGCGCGGGCGTCGACGCCGCCGGTCGGTACCAGGGGGATGTCGGGGAGCGGCGCCTGGAGGGCCTTGACGTACGCGGCTCCGCCGAGGGCGTCGGCGGGAAAGACCTTGACCGCTGCCGCGCCGAGCTGCCAGGCGGCGTCGATCTCGGTGGGTGTCAGGGCGCCGCAGAGCACGGGGACGTCCAGCTCGGCGGCGGTCGCGAGGACCGCGGGCGAGGTGGTCGGGGTGACGAGGAACTGCGCGCCGGCCCGCGCCGCGCGGCGCACGTCGTCGGCGGTGCGGACGGTGCCCGCGCCGACCGCGGCGGCCACGCCCGCCTCCCGCCACCGCGCGATGGCCGCCTCGGCGCCCGGGGTGGTGAGGGTGACCTCCAGCGCCGGGACCCCGGCGTCCACCAGCGCGGCGCAGACGTCGTCCGGCGGGGCGGTGCCGAGGCGGACGATGGCGACGACGCCCGCCGGGCCGGGCCGCGCGTTGTCGTGCCGCGCGGTCATCCCTTCACCGATCCCGTGGTCATGCCCTTGGTCAGGAACGGTTCGAGGAGCAGGAAGAGGAGGACCATCGGCAGCATCGAGACCAGGCCGGCGGCCATCAGGCCGGACCAGTCCACACTGAACTCGCCGATGAAGGAGGCGATGCCGACGGTGACGGTCCAGCCGTCGGGGTTGCCCATGAGCGTGCGGGCGAAGAGGAAGTCGCCCCAGGTGAGGATGGAGGCGTAGGTGAACGTCGCGGCGATGCCCGGTTTGAGCAGCGGGACGATCACGCGCCACAGGGCGCCCATCCGCCCGCAGCCGTCGATCATCGCGGCCTGCTCGATCTCGACCGGGACCGCGTCGACGAACCCCTTCATCAGCCAGGTCGTGAACGGGACGGTGGCCGCGGTGTTGACCAGGGTGACCGACCAGAGGTTGTTGACCATGCCGAAGTGGGCGAAGAGCACGAAGACCGGGATGATCAGCAGCGTGCCCGGCAGCATCCGGCTGAACAGCAGGGTGAAGCCCATCGCCTGCTGACCCTTGGTGCGGAAGCGGGAGAGGCTGTAGCCGCCCAGCGTGCTGACCACGGTCGAGATGACGGCGGCGCCGAGGGTGGTGATCGCCGAGTTCCGCAGCCAGTCCCAGAGGGGCACGTCGCGGAACACGGAGGTGTAGGCGTCGAGGGAGGTGGCGTCGGCGGGCGGGACGAGGGGCGGATCGGAGACCAGCAGACGTTCCGAGGGGACGATCGAGGTCATGATCATCCAGTAGATGGGGAACATCAGTACGGCGGTCACCGCGATCGCCAGGGCCAGCAGGGACCACCGGCGGGGGCGGGAGAGGGAGGTGGACATGGGGTGCTCCTGTGGTGACGGGCCGGTTCAGCCGAACTCGCGGCGCACGGACCGGCCCGCGGCCATCAGCAGGGCGCCGCAGATGGCCATGGTCACGATGCCGAGCGCGGCGGCGGTGCCCATCTCGAAGAACTGGAAGGCCTCGTTGTAGATCCGGATGGCGAGCGTCTGGGTGGCGTCGTTGGGTCCCCCGCCGGTGAGGGGGAAGATGAAGTCGAACTCGCGGAAGACGCCGATGCCGGTGATCACGATGGCGAGCGCGGAGGCCGTGCGGACCGCGGGCCAGGTGACGTGGGTGAACTGCCGCAGCGGCGACGCGCCGTCCACCCGTGCCGCTTCGTAGAGTTCGCCGGGCACGGACTGGAGCTGTGCCAGCAGGACGAGGACGAAGAAGGGGTAGTACTTCCAGATCGTCGGCAGGATCACGGCGACCATGGCGGTGTCGGGGTCGGCGAGCCAGGCGACGTTGCCGTCGATGAGGCCGGTCGAGCGCAGCAGGGAGTTCACGACGCCGTACGAGGCGTCGAGCATCCAGCTGAACGCGGCGCTCACCACCACGCCGGGCACCGCCCACGGCAGCAGGACCAGGGGCCGGATGATCCGGCGCCCGGGGAACGCCTTGTTGAGCAGGACGGCGAGGCCCAGGCCGATGGCGAAGGCGGGGACGACGACGCCGAGCGTGTAGACCATCGACCGCACGATGTCGTTCACCAGACCGGGGTCGGTGAGGACGTCGCCGTAGTTGTCGAAGGTGAGCGGGTTCTGCTCCAGGTTGAGCAGGTCGGATATCTGGCCGCCGCGGAGGCTGAGGTCGATCGCCACGTAGAGCGGGTAGGCCATCAGCAGGCCGACGACGGCGAGGGTCGGCGAGAGGGTCACGTACGCGAAGAGGCTGCGGCGCCGGTGCTCGCGCCGCAGTGCGGGCGAGGGCCGGGACGGCGGCCTGGTGCCTGGCTCGGCGGCGTCGTCGCGCAGGGTGGGCGGTGGTGTGGTCGTCATCAGGACTCCATGGCTTGCTCAAGCTCGTCCTGGAGGCGGGCTGCGATCGAGGTGGTCGGCTCGTCGGTGGTGATCAGGGACGTGGCGGCGGCCGACACGATGTCGCTGATGCGGCCGAACTGCTCCCGGTGGGCCTGGTCGCCCGGGAAGATCGACACGGCCTCGTCGGCGAGCTGCTGGAAGAGGGCGAGCTGCGGGGTCTCGGCGACGGCCCGGTCGGTGACCGAGCCGGCCCGTGGGGCGGGGTTCGCGGTCAGCTCGGTGTAGCGGCTCTGCCAGCGGGGGCTGGCGGCCAGTGCGATGAAGTCCCAGGTGGCGTCCGCCTTGCGGGGGTCGATGCCCGCGGGCATGTGGATGCTGTTCGAGACGCCGCCGGGTACCTGGGGGAACGGGGCACGCGCGACCTGGAGCGCGGGACGGACCGCGTCGGACGCGCTGGCAAGCTCGCCCAGGAAGAACGGGCCGTCCAGGAGCATCGCGACCTTCCCGGTGAGGAACAGTTCGTTGCGCTGCTGGGACTGGATGCCGCGCGGTGCCTGGGCGAGCGCCCGGCGGTAGAGGTCGAGACCGGCGATCGTCGCGTCGCTGTCCGCGGTGAAGCCGCCGTCGTCGGTGGACAGCGCGGCTCCGCTGCCGACGACGAAGGCGGCCAGCTCCGTGTAGTTGTCGGGGTTGGGCGCGGTCGTGGCGCCGAACCCGTAGATCCCGCCGCCGGTGATCGCCTCGGCGGCCCGGATCATCTCCTCGGCGGTGACCGGGACCGGGGCGCCGGCGGATTCGAGCAGCTGCTCGTTGTAGTAGAGGCTGTAGCCGTAGCCGAGCAGCAGGACGCCGTAGTCCTCGCCGTCGAGCGCCATCTCCTCCTGGAGCGGGGTCCAGGTGCGCGGGATGTCGGTGGACCGCATGCGGCCCTCCAGCGACGTGAGCCATCCGCGACCGGCGAACTCGGCGGCGTTCCGCGCCGGGAGGTGCACGATCTCGGGGCGGTCGTCGGCCGCGAACCGGATCGTGAGCTGGTCCACGTAGCTGTCGAACGGCAGTGAGTAGAAGTCCACCTTCACGTCCGGGCGTTTCCGTCCGAACTCGGCTATGAGTTCACGCCACCACAGCGCGAACGAGCCCTCGGCCGCCTGCCAGGAGGGGAACTCCAGCGTGATCCTCCCGTCCGCCGATCCGTCGCCGGAGCCGCAGCCGGAGAGTGCGGCGCCCGCGGCGGCGGCCAGGCCGAGCGAGAGCACCCGCCGCCGGGACGGTCTGAAGGACGGTGCCGGCACCGGGCCGGTGAGCGGCGCCATCAGTGCGCACCGCCCGGCGTACGGGGTGCGGCGACGGCCGGGCCGGGGAGGTGCGGGTGCACGGTGGGGCCGGTGTAGCCGAGCGCCGTGCTGATCTCGTCCGCGGTCTCGATCACCCGCCCGGACAGTTCGCCCTCGCGGCTGTCGAGGTCCATGGCGGACAGGGAGCCCGAGATCGAGATGGCCGCGGCGATGCCCCCGGTGGTGTCGCGGATCGGCGCGGCCACGCAGGCGCGGCCCAGGGCGAGTTCCTCGACCTCCGTGGCGTAGCCGCGTCCGAGGACGGACTCGACCTGCGCGTCGAGTTCCTCGTGGGTGCCGATGGTCCGGCCGGTGAACCTGGGCAGGTCGGGCAGCATGGCGCGCCGCTGGTCCGGGGTGGTCCCCGCGAGGAGGCACTTGCCCATGCCGGTGGCGTGCAGGGCGTTGCGCTGCCCGGCCAGCGTCATGGACTTCGGCGCGAGCGCCCCCTCGAAGTTGGCGAGGTAGAAGACGGTGCCGCGGTGGAGGACGGACACGTTGACGCCGAGCCCCAGCAGCGCGGCGGCCTCCTGGGCGTGCTGCCGGGCGGCGCGGTGGACCGGATGCTGGTTGAGCGCGGACCCGGCCAGGGTGATCAGCCCGGTCCCGAGCCGGTAGAGACCGGACTCCGCGTCCCGTTCCACGTACTCAAGGGCTTCGAGCGTCGCCAGCATGCGCGACGTCGTGGACTGGCCGAGTCCGGCGCGGGAGGCGACGTCGGCGCCCCGGAGGGGCCGTCCGTCGTGGAACGCCGCGAGGACGGCAGCGGCGCGCTCCACGCTCTGGTTCGTACTGGTGCCCTGCTCAGCTCCCATGGACAGCTCTCCCGCATCCGAAACACTTGCGTTACGCAACGGATACTGCATTAGAGTATCCGCTCAGCGCAAGACCCCAACCGAAGAATGGATGCACAGATGCAGATCGCCTCGGTCGAGACGTTCGTCCTCAAGGTCTTCCACGAGGAGCCCTACCTCGGCGTCCTGCCGGACGGCAGCGAGGTACCGGCGGGCTACCAGGTGCGGGCGCCGTGGCGCAGCCTGTACTCGCGCCGGTTCGAGACCCTCCTCGTCAAGGTGACCGCCGAGGACGGCACGGCGGGCTGGGGCGAGGCGCTGGCGCCGGTCGCCCCCGAGGTGCCCGCGGGCATCGTCGATCTGCTGCTCGCGCCCGTCCTGCTGGGGCAGGACGCGCTCGCGCCCCGGCCCGCCTGGGTGAGGCTGCGGGACCTGATGCGCGAGCGCGGGCATCTGGTGGGCCATCAGGCCGACGCGCTGGCGGCCGTGGACATCGCGCTGTGGGACCTGGCCGGGCGGCTGCGCGGCGCCCCCGTCGCCGCCTTGCTCGGCGGGGCGTTCCGCGACCGGCTGCCGACGTACGTCTCCGGGCTGCCCCGTGCCACCGACGGGGAACGGGCCGAGCTCGCCGCCGACTGGGCCGCCCGGGGCGCCGGGGCCGTCAAGCTGCACCTCGGCCACGGCGTGGACGCCGACCTGGCCACGGTGGACGCCGTCCGCGCCGCCGCGCCGGATCTGCGGATCGCCGTGGACGCGCACTGGGCCTACGGTCCCGCCGAGGCCCGGCGGCTCGCCGCCGGTCTCGCCGACCGCGGCGGCTGGTTCCTGGAGGCGCCGCTGGCCCCCGAGGACGAGGACGGCCACCGCCGGCTCGTCGCGCGAGCGGCGGTGCCCGTGGCGGTGGGCGAGACCCTGCGCAACCGGTACGAGTTCGCCCGCTGGCTGCACGGCCCCGCGCTGGAGATCGCCCAGCCGGACGTGGCGCGCACCGGCATCACCGAGGCGATGGCCATCGCCGAACTGTGCGCGGCGGCCCACGTCCCGGTGGCGCCGCACCACTCCGTCGGGCTCGGTGTCGCCCTCGCCGCCGGACTGCACCTGGCGGCGGCGGTCGAGGACCTGGCGGTCTTCGAGTACCAGCCGACGTCGACCGAGGTCGGACAGCGCGTGCTGAGCACCCCGCTCACGGTCCACCCCGACCACTTCCCCCTCCCCGCCGGGCCCGGTCTCGGCATCGACATCGACGAGCGGGTCGTCCGCGACCTCGCCGGAAAGGACTGATCCCCATGTCCCTCGTCCAAGGGCTCGTGCCGATCCTGGCGACCCCCTTCGCACCTGACGGCTCCCTCGACCTGCCCTCGCTGCGCCGCGTGGTGGAGTTCAACCTCGCCAGCGGCGTCGACGGGGTGGCCGTCTCCGGCATGGCGAGCGAGACGTTCGCGCTCACCGCCGAGGAGCGGGCACGCGTACTGCGCGAGGTCGTGGACGTCGCGGCGGGCGCCGTCCCGGTGGTGGCCGGGGTCAACGCGACCTCGACGGTCACCGCCGTCGAGCAGGCCGGGGCGGCCGCGGCGGACGGCGCGGCCGCCCTCATGGTGCTGCCGCCGTACATGGTCAAGCCCACTCCGGCGCAGGTCGCCGACTTCTACGCGGACGTCGCGGCCGCCACGGACTGCGAGGTGATGGTCCAGGACGCCCCCGGGGTCACCGGTGTGGCCATGACGCCCGCGACGCTGGCCGCGCTCGGCAGGCTGCCGGGCGTCACCTCCGTCAAGGTGGAGGCGCCGCCGACACCGGCCAAGGTGACCGCCGTCCGCGACGCGGCGGACGAGGACTTCGCGGTGCTGGGCGGGCTCAACGCGCAGTTCTGCCTTGACGAGTACGCCCGCGGCGCCATCGGCACCATGCCGGCCTGCGAGTTCCCCGACCTGCTGCGCCCCGTGCTCGACGACTGGAACGCCGGACGCCGCGCGGAGGCACGGGAGGGCTTCGCCCGGCTGCTGCCCCTGATACTGCACGGACTCCAGCAGGGCTGGGCCTGGGCGATACACAAGGAGGTGCTCGTCGCCAGGAAACTCATCGCCGACGCGACCGTCAGGGCCCCCGCACGCCCACTCGACACCCCGACCCGCACGGCACTCCACGAGATCCTGACCCCCCTGGGCATCACCCCCAGCTGAGCCCCGTTCCCTCCCCACCACCCCCGGCCCCACCGGGTGTCCGGGCCTGGCCGCCCGACCGGGCGGCCAGGCGAGGAACCGGACTCCGGGCCGGCCGTCCCCTTCCACCGGAGCGACCGACCCCATCGTGAACGGGGGAGCAGCAGCGGTCGCCGCAGACGGCGACGTCCGGGTCCGCGTACCGGCCGTCGGCGACGGGGTCGCCGGACTCGGCGGCCGGTCGGACGTCATCCGGACGCCGCCGCCTCCCGCCGTCCGCTCACGTCAGCCGCGGCGGCGCGGCCGTGCTGTCCCTGACGACCAGTCGGGTGGGCACCAGCGTCGTGCCCCGTTCCGCCGACTCCGTGCGGATCTGCCGCAGCACGCCCTCCACGCACAGCCGCCCGACCGCCGCGAAGTCCTGGTGGATGGTGGTCAGCGGCGGGACGAACGAGGCCGCCTCGGGGATGTCGTCGAAGCCGACCACGCTCACCTCGTCCGGCACCGACCTGCCCTTCTCGCGGAGCGCCCGCAGGAGTCCGAGCGCCATCTGGTCGTTCGCGGCGAACACCGCCGTGCACGCCGGGTCCCCGGCCAGCAGCAGCCCGGCGCGGTACCCGGACTCCGCCGACCAGTCGCCGCGCACCGGCGGCGGCACCTCGCGCCCCGCCGCCGCCAGCGTCGCCCGCCACGCGTCGGCCCGGCGCTGGGCGGCGAACGACTCCTCGGGTCCCGCCAGGTGCCACACCGTCCGGTGCCCCAGGCCCAGCAGGTGGCGCACCGCCTCCCGCGTCCCCATCGCCTGGTCGGTGTCCACGACGCTGTAGCGGTCGCCGGCGTCCGAGTCGACGACTATCACCTGTGCGGCGGGCGGCAGCGAGACCGTCGCCGCGTCGAGCAGGTGCACCTCCATGATCGCGATGACGGCGTCCACGGCCAGTTCGCCGAGGCGGTGGAACGCGCCGCGCACCTCGTCGTGGGTCGGCACGGCCACCGGCAGCAGCGTGATCGCGTACCCCTCCTGGGCGGCCGAGGTGGCGATGGCTTCGAGGGTGCGTACGTTGCCCGTCGTGGACAGCGTGAACAGGATGACGCCGATGGTGCGGAACTCGCCGCGCTTCAGGGCGCGGGCGGCGCTGTTGGGCCGGTACCCCAGCTCCCGCATCGCCGCGAGGACCTGCTCCCGCGTCGCCTCGACGACACCGGGGTGGCCGTTCGAGACACGGGACACCGTCTGCGACGAGACGCCCGCCAGCCGGGCCACGTCCGCCATGGACACCCGGCGCTTCCTGCCCTGCATCGAGCATCCCCTCTGCTCTTGACGGTTGTCAGCAAGAAGTGTAAACATCTCGCGACATCGATGTTTACGTAAACATACCTCTCGGGCCACTCCGTCCCCGCGCGTCATGTTTACGCAAACATCGGCGCACCGGAACAACCACCAAGGCGGGTGACCGACCGCCGCGGAGAGCGAGGGAACCGTATGGCAGCGATGTCACCGCCCGTGGCAGCGGGGCGCCGGGCCGCACGCGGGAGGGCGCGCCGGCGCGCCTTGCTGGGCTGGGGCTTCATGGGCCCGTTCATGGCCGTCTTCGCGCTGGTCTTCCTCGCGCCGATCGCGTACTCGGTGTACCTGAGCCTGTACAAGGACCAGCTCGTCGGCGGTACCTCGTTCGTCGGCCTGGACAACTACCGGCAGGCGATGCAGGACTCCCAGTTCTGGGAGGCGCTCGGCCGGGTGACGCTGTTCCTGGCCGTCCAGGTGCCGGTCATGCTGTTCCTCGCGCTGCTGGTCGCCCTGGCCCTGGACTCGGGGCGGCTGTACGGGCGCAACTTCTTCCGCATCGCGATCTTCCTGCCGTACGCGGTGCCCGCCGTCGTCGCCACGCTCATGTGGGGCTTCATGTACGGCACCCGCTTCGGGCTGATCGCGAACATCAACGACGCCTTCAACACCTCCCTGCCGAACCCGCTTTCGTCCGACTGGATCCTCGCCTCCATCGGCAACATCGTGACCTGGGAGTTCGTCGGCTACAACATGCTGATCTTCTACTCCGCGCTGCGCGTCGTCCCCCACTCCCTCTACGAGGCGGCGGAGATCGACGGAGCGGGTCAGCTGCGCGTCATCACGTCGATCAAGCTGCCCGCCATCCGGGGCGCGCTGGTCATCGCGACGATCTTCTCGGTCATCGGGACCTTCCAGCTCTTCAACGAGCCGAGCATCCTCCAGAACCTGGCCCCCAACGTGATCACCACGGACTTCACGCCGAACCTCTTCACCTACTCGCTGTCCTTCTCCGGCCAGCAGCACAACTACGCGGCCACCGTCGCGATCGTCATGGGGCTCCTGACCATGGTCATCGCCTACGTCGTGCAGCTGCGCGGAATGCGAAAGGAAGGGTGACCACCGCATGAGCGCCCCCGCCACGCCCGCGCGCACGCCGTCCCCCAGGAGCGCCGTCCGGCTGCGCACCCAGCGCGCCCCGCGCCCCCGCGGCCGGGCCGCGTCAGGTGACCGCCGCCCCCGCCGGAGCGTGCTGCTCACCCTGCTGACCGGCCTCGTCCTCCTGTACGCCCTGGTGCCGCTCGTCTGGCTGTTCATCAACTCCACCAAGACGCAGGGCAGCCTCTTCGACTCGTTCGGGCTGTGGTTCAGCGGCGACTTCGCCTTCTTCGACAACATCGCCGACACCTTCACGTACGACGACGGGGTCTTCACCCGCTGGCTGCTGAACACGGTGCTGTACGTCGTCGCCGGCGCGGGCGGGGCGACGCTGCTGGCCGTCCTGGGCGGGTACGCGCTCGCCAAGTTCGACTTCCCCGGCAAGCGCGCCGTGTTCGCCGTCGTGATCGGCGCGGTCGCCGTCCCGGGCACGGCGCTGGCGGTGCCGACGTTCCTGATGTTCAGCGAGATGGGCCTGACCAACACCCCCTGGGCCGTGATCATCCCGTCGCTGATCTCGCCGTTCGGCCTCTACCTGATGTGGGTGTTCGCCACCGACGCGATCCCCACCGACCTGCTGGAAGCCGCCAGGATCGACGGCGCGGGCGAGCTGCGCACGTTCTTCCGGATCTGCCTGCCGCTGCTCGCGCCCGGCATCGTCACGGTGTCGCTGTTCACCATGGTCGCCACCTGGAACAACTACTTCCTGCCGCTGATCATGATCAAGGACCCGGACTGGTACCCGCTGCCCCTCGGGCTCAACTCCTGGAACGCGCAGGCGTCCACGGCGGGCGGCGAGGCCATCTTCAACCTGGTCATCACCGGCTCGCTGCTGACCATCGTGCCGCTGATCGCCGTGTTCCTGCTGCTCCAGCGGTACTGGCAGTCGGGGCTCGCCGCCGGAAGCGTCAAGGAGTGACCCCGGCCGCGCGCACCCCGCTCCTCCCCCTCCCCCGCTTCCCCTCCCTTTCCCAACCCTTGTCCCCTCTTTCGACGACGAAGTGAGACGACCATGATCACCACCAAGCGCGCGCGTCATCTGCTGCGCGGCACCGGTCTCGCCGGCGCGCTCGTCCTGGCCGTGTCGGCCTGCGGCGGCTCCGACGACGGCGGCTCGGACGAGGCCTCCTCCCCCGACGCCGTGCAGGCGGCCCTGGAGGAGGGCGGCGAGATAACGGTGTGGGCCTGGGAGCCCACCCTGCAACAGGTCGCCGACGACTTCATGGACGCCCACCCCAACGTGAAGGTCGACCTGGTCAACGCCGGTACGAGCGCCGATCAGTACACCGCGCTGACCAACGCCATGGAGGCCGGTGACGGCGTGCCGGACGTGGCGCAGATCGAGTACTACGCGCTGGGCCAGTACGCCATCTCCGACGGCCTCACCGACCTGTCCTCCTTCGGGGCCTCGGACCTGGAGGGCACCTACACGCCCGGCCCGTGGAGCGCCGTGCACGCCGGGACCGACGGGGTCTACGGCCTGCCGATGGACTCGGGCCCGATGGCGATGTTCTACAACGCGACCGTCTTCGACCGGCTCGGCGTCGAGGTGCCGACCACCTGGGACGCGTACGTGCAGGCGGCCCGCGACCTGCACGCGGCCGACCCGGACGTGTACATCGCCTCCGACACGGGCGACGCCGGGTTCACCACCAGCATGATCTGGCAGGCCGGCGGCCACCCGTTCAGCGTGGACGGCACCGAGGTCGGCGTGGACCTGGCCGACGAGGGCTCCGCGAAGTTCGCGGAGACCTGGCAGCAGCTCATCGACGAGGGGCTGGTCAGCGACATCGCCGGCTGGAGCGACGAGTGGTACCAGGGCCTGGGCGACGGCAGCATCGCGACGCTGAACGTGGGCGCCTGGATGCCCGCGAACTTCGAGTCCGGCGTGCCCGGCGCCTCGGGTGACTGGCGCGTCGCCCCGCTGCCGCAGTGGGAGGCGGGCGGCACCGTCAGCGCCGAGAACGGCGGCAGTGCCCTGACCGTCCCCGCCGCCGGTGCGAAGAAGGACCTGGCCTACGCCTTCGTCGAGTACGCCAACGCGGGTGACGGCGTGGCGACCCGGCTGTCCGCCGGCGCGTTCCCCGCGACGAGCGCGGACCTGGAGTCCGAGGAGTTCCTGAACACCGAGTTCCCGTACTTCGGCGGCCAGCAGGCCAACCGGATCTTCGCCGAGTCGGCCGCGAACGTCGCCAAGGGCTGGGACTACCTGCCCTTCCAGGTGTACGCGAACTCCATCTTCAACGACACGGTCGGCCAGGCGTACATCTCCGGCACCACCCTGTCCGAGGGCCTCGCCGACTGGCAGCAGCGGCTCCTCGACTACGGCCGCGACCAG
>NZ_JBJZOH010000021.1:0-103640 GCF_047200595.1 Streptomyces sp. MS19
TCTAGTCCCTGATGCGGCGCAGCAGGGGCGAGGCGGGACCCCGGTGCAGCGGCCTGGTGCCCGGCGCGGATGAACCGGGCCGTCCGCGCGCAGACGTCACGGTCGCCGGCGGCCTTCCCGTCGCCGGCCCCGCCTTGTGCAGCGGTGAACCCGTACCCGGCCCGGGCGGCCCCACCGGCCCGGAACAACAACGTCCGCAGACAGAGCCCAGCCCGCCGCGGGCAGAGTCCCCCGGCCGAAGACCGGCCCAGGGCCAGGACAAGGCCCGGGGCAGAGGACGAAGACGCCGGGGCAGAGGCGGGCCCCTGCGGCTTCGGGCAGGGCGGCAGACCGCCCCGCGGGAGCAAGCCAGGCGGGGGGCCGCAGCACAACCCTGGCCCTGGGGCGCGCCCCCGGCGCCCGCGCGCAGACACGCGGCCAGGCGCCGCCGTAAACCAGACCGGCGGAAAGCGGCCCTCCCCCGCAGGCAGCACGCCCGCCCCCCGGGAACCGGGAGGAACCGGGCACGCACGATCTGGAACGCGGAGCGGACCGCGTCCGGACGCGCCGGCAACCCCGCCCAGGGAGAACAGACCGTCCAGGCCCATCGCGGCCAGGAGATAAACGTCTACCGGACTGCCCTGACCGCCAGTCAGCAAAAGTTCTCCCGCGCCGCGAGACCGGTCCGGCGGCCGGCGGCCGTGATACGCGCTGTTACCGGCACGCGGGCCGCCACCGCGGCGCAGCCGTCCAACCGGCGCGGCCCTGCGGCGCCGGACGACCCGCAGGCCCACAGCGGCCGAACAGAACGGAAAGAGAACACCGGGCCAGGCCAGGCGGGCCAGACAGAGCAGAGCGAAGCGGAGCGAGGCAGGGCGAGGCAGAGCGGAGCGAGGCAGGGCGAGGCAGAGCGGAGCGAGGCGGAGCGAGGCGAAGCGAGGCGAAGCGAGGCGAAGCGAGGCGAAGCGAGGCAGGGCGGGGTGGGGCGGGGTGGGGCGGGGTGGGGCGGGGTGAGGCGCAGCGGGGTGAGGCGAAGCGAGGCGGGGCGGAGCGGAGCGAGGCGGAGCGAGGCGAAGCGAGGCGAAGCGAGGCGAAGCGAGGCGAAGCGAGGCAGGGCGGGGTGAGGCGGGGTGGGGCGGGGTGGGGCGGGGTGGGGCGGGGTGAGGCGCAGCGGGGTGAGGCGAAGCGAGGCGGGGCGGAGCGGGGTGAGGCGCAGCGGGGTGAGGCGAAGCGAGGCGGGGCGGAGCGGGGTGAGGCGCAGCGAGGCGGGGCGGAGCGGGGTGAGGTGGGGCGGGGTGAGGCGCAGCGAGGCGGGGCGGAGCGGGGTGAGGTGGGGCGGGGCGCAGCGAAGCGGAGCGGGGTGAGGTGGGGCGGGGTGAGGCGCAGCGAGGCGGGGCGGAGCGGGGTGAGGTGGGGCGGGGCGCAGCGAAGCGAGGCGCAGCGAAGCGGAGCGGGGTGAGGTGGGGCGGGGCGCAGCGAAGCGAGGCGCAGCGAAGCGGAGCGGGGTGAGGTGGGGCGGGGTGAGGCGAAGCGAGGCGGGGCGGAGCGGGGTGAGGTGGGGCGGGGTGAGGTGGGGCGGGGTGAGGTGAGGTGAGGTGGGGTGAGGTGGGGTGGGGTGAGGTGGGGCGGGGTGGGGTGGGGCGGGGTGAGGTGGGTCAGCGTCCGGTGCGGCGGCGCCAGGGATGCGCCAGCGTGGCCCCCACCGCGCCGGTCGGAGGGAACGACGCAGGATCATGCAGCCCCACCGCCTCCGGCCGCCGCCCCGGCTTCCACGTGAAACTCCCGAACACGTGGTCCAGCACCGACAGATCGACCGCGTAATGCCCCGCCTCCGCCAGATCCGTACTGTGATGCAGCCGGTGCTGCTCAGGACCCGAAACAACGTGATTGAGCCACCCCAGCCTCACATCAATGTTCGCGTGCACGAAATACCCCTGCGCCACCACGAACAGCCCCGCCGCGAACACACTGTCCCGGGAAAACCCCGCACACGCCAGCGCCAGCTGCGTCGCCCCCTGCGAGAACGCCACGTCCAGAACATGATTCACCCCGTTGTTCGCGACATTCACCTTCTCCGGCACGTGATGCACCCCGTGCAGCCGCCACAACCACGCGTTCGTATGCCCCAGACGATGCACCCCGTAACTCGCCAACGCCCCCGCCAGCACCGCCAACGGAATCTCCACCCCCAGCGGCCACACCGGCTCCGGCGCAGCCACCCTCCCCACCACCCCCGACACCGCCCCCTGCGCCAGACTCCCCCCCACCCCCGTCACCACGAAATACACCCCATACCAACGCCACTCCCGCCCCCGCGGATGCCACGCCCGCTCATACGGAATCACCCTCTCCAAAACCCCCAGATACACCACCACTCCCAGCAGGAACAACATGCTCGGCAGCCCCGGCTCCCACCCCGCCCCGATCGTCACCACCGCCACCGACACCACCCCCACCAGCAACACCGGATACACACCCCACCCCACCCACACCAACCAACCCCCACCCCCACCCCCACCAGAACCAGAAGCACAACCAGAACCAGAAGCAGAAGCAGAACCAGAAGCAGAAGCAGGACCGGAACCAGAAGCGGGAACAGGGACAGGGACGGAGCTGTCCGCAGACACCGCCCCGGAACCAGGACCGGAACCAGGACCGGAACCAGGACCGGAACCAGGACCAGGACCGGAACCAGGACCGGAACCAGGAGCAAGAGCAGCGGCCTCCACAACCCCGGACCCGGACACAGACGCAGCCCCGGACACAGACTCGGAGACAGACACAGACTCAGACGCGGAGACGGAACCCGACGCGGAACCGGGCGAAGACACCGACGGCAACCCAGAACCCCGCACCGGCACGGGAACAGACGGGGAAACCCCATCCCCTGCCCCGCCCGCATCACACCCCGGCACAGACACCACACACCTCACCCCCCGTAAAAGCACCACCAGGAAAAACAGCAAAAAGAGACAGCACAGACGCAACCTCAGACACAGAAGCCAGGGCGAGGGCCGGTGCAGACGCGGATACAGGAACAGAGGCCGGTACCGGAGGAGCCCCCCCACCGCCCTCGGACGCACCACCCGAACCAGAACAACCAGAAGCGGAAACGGAAGCGTGACCGACCCCGGAAACAAGGCCACCGACGGACACCGACACACCACCCGGACCAAAAGCACGAACGCAGACAAGAACATCGCTGACCACAGACACCGACACACCATCACCCCCGCCCGCCAACCCCCCAGCCCACACCCCACCACAACCACCTGCCAAACCCCACCCCACCGGAACAACACCCCACACCCCAACCCTCCTCCACAACCCCCCCACCCACAAACCAGCCCCCACCCAGCCACCCACAAACCCAACCCCACCCCACACAAACACTATGCACCCAACCAGACACACACAGCAACCCCCCCCAGGCAAGACACCACCCCACCACCACAACAAACCCAGCAAGTCACCCCACCGACAGACGCAACGAACACACCCCGAAAGCACCCACCCGCAACCCGATTTCCCCCGCCCCTGACACTCGCAACGGGCCCGCGCCCGCAAGCGGGTTCTCCAGCAGATCACACACCACCGCCCCCGCCACCGGGAACAACGGCCGCAGCACCACCGACGCCGCACCCCCACGCGACTCGTAAAGCCGCACCACCACATCCCCCGAACCATCATCCGCAAGCTTCACCCCCTCCACCACCACCTGATCCCCCTCCACCGACAACAACCCCTCGCTCGCCCCGCCACCCCGGCGGACACGCAGCGGCAGATTCACCTCATAACCCCCCGCCACCGCCCCGCCCACATCCACGCCCGCCTCCAAGGCGTAGGAGAACCGGTGCCGCCCCCCGTCCGCCCCCGGATCAGGACTGTGCGGCGCACGCAGCAGACTCAGACGCACCGTGGTCGTCGTCCCCCCGCCCTCCCGCGTACTCCGGGCCACGTCATGGCCGTAAAGGCTGTCGTTCAGCAACGCCACCCCCCAGCCGTGCTCCCCCACATGCACCCACCGGTGATTCCACAACTCGAAACGCGCCGCATCCCAGCTCGTGTTCACATGCGTAGGACGCCGCACGTGACCGAACTGCACCTCCGCACTCTCATAGTCGGCGTGCACATCCAGCGGCCACGCCGCCTTCAGCACCGCATCCCGCTCCTGCCAATCGATGTCCGTACGGACGGAGAGGCGACGGCTCCCAGCCGCGAGTTCGAGGTGCTGCACCACCCGAGAGCCACCGAACGCACGCTCCACCCTCACCCCAGCGACGGCAGGGCCGGCGTCCGCGAGGGTGACCGACACCGCGTCCGTCAGATCGGTGACCGCGTTGCGGTAGGTGTGGTCCAGATTCCACGCGCTCCACTTCACCGGCCGGTCCGCGTGGAGCTGTAGGAGGTTGCCCGCCTCGCCGGGAGCGATGGTCTCCCGGCCCGCGGCGTGGTCGAACACCGAGCGCACGAGGCCTTCGCCGTCGATCCGCACGCGCACCATGCCGTTGTCCAGGACGAAACCGCCCTCGCCCAGGGACTCGGCACGCACCGGAGCGGCGGTGCTGTCCGTCCATGATCCCAGCGGTGCGCTTCCCCCGGCGGGGACGTCGGCCACCACCACGGCCCGCCCGTCCGACAGGCGTTCCAGTTCCGCGGGAGCGGACCCGTCCCATGTGATCGCGCTGACCCCGCAGCGGCGGAAAGGGCCCGCGTTGAACACGCTCACCTCGTCCCCGTCGCTGCCGGTGGTGAGGGCGTCCAGAGCCGTGCCGATCAGCTCTTCGAGCTCGGCGTGGATCTCCTCGTACGCATGCTCCGCCTCGCGGTGCACCCAGGCGATCGACGTACCCGGCAGGATGTCGTGGAACTGGAGGAGCAGCACCCGCTTCCACAGCTCCTCAAGCCGCTCGTACGGATAGGCCGCACCGCGCAGGACGGCGGCCGTGGTGGACCACAGCTCCGCTTCCCGCAGCAGCGACTCGCTGCGCCGGTTCCCCCGCTTCGTGCGTGCCTGGCTGGTGTACGTCCCGCGGTGCGTCTCCAGATACAGCTCACCCCGCCACACGGGCGCGTCCGGGTACTCCTCGCGCGCTTGGTCGAAGAAGGTGTCCGGGGAGTCCACCGTCACGCGCGGCGATCCTTCGAGGTCGCGAAGACGCCGCGCGCGTTCCAGCATCTCCGGGGTGGGTCCGCCGCCGCCGTCGCCGTGTCCGAACGGGACGAGGGAACGGGTCGCGGCGCCCTTGTCGGCGAAGTTCCGCTCGGCGTGCGCCAGCTCGGCGCCGGTCAGCTCGGCGTTGTAGCTGTCGACCGGCGGGAAGTGGGTGAAGACGCGGGTGCCGTCGATGCCTTCCCACCAGAACGTGTGGTGCGGCAGGCGGTTCGTCTCGTTCCATGAGAGCTTCTGCGTCAGGAACCAGCGCGCTCCCGCCTGGACGGCCAGCTGGGGGTAGGCGGCGGTGTAGCCGAAGGAGTCGGGGAGCCACACGCCTCCCGTGTGGACCCCCAGCTCCTGCTCGAAGAAGCGCCGCCCGTAGACCAGCTGCCGGACGAGGGACTCGCCGCCCGGCAGGTTGCCGTCCGCCTCCACCCACATCCCGCCGACGGGCACCCATGTGCCGTCCGCCACCGCTTGGCGGATACGTTCGAAGATCTCCGGCCGGGTCTCCTTGATCCACGCGTACTGCTGGGCCGAGGAGCAGGCGAAGACCAGTTCCGGGTATTCCTGCGCCAGTGTCGTCATGTTGGTGAACGTGCGTGCGCACTTGCGTACGGTCTCGCGCAGTGGCCACAGCCAGGCGGAGTCGATGTGGGCGTGTCCTACGGCGGTGATCCGGTGCGCGGACGCGTGGGCGGGGCTGGCGAGGACTCCGGCGACGGCGGCGCGGGCGCGGTGCGCGGTGCCGGGGATGTCGTGGCCGTCGACCGCGTTGACGGCGTTCTCCAGGGCGCGCCGGATCTCGTGGCGGCGGGGGCTTTCCTGCGGGAGCTGGTGCATCAGCTCGTCGAGGACGGTCATGTCGTGCATCAGGTGCCAGACGTCCTCGTGCCGTACGGCGATCTCGGCGGTCCGCAGCCGGTAGAGGGCGGTGTCGCCCGCGGTGGCGGGGTCGCCGTAGTGGGTGCCGATACCCGCGCTGCCGATGATCGGGGGGTTCGCGGCCAGTTCGATCAGCAGGTCCACGGGGTCGCCGCCGGTGGCGGACGGGGTGAGCAGCACGGTGCGGTGGTAGGGGTGCAGGCCCTGGAGCGGCGTGCCGTCGGCCAGGTGCACGAGCCCTTCGGCCTGGCCTCCTGGGCCCTTGGTGTAGTCGAAGTCCAGGTCGAAGACCGCTTCCACGCGCTGGCCCGCCCAGTCGCCGGGGACGGTGGCGCGGGCACGCAGCCAGGTGGTGGCCCATGGTCCGCCCCAGGTGTCGCCGAGGGTGAATGGTTCGTAGGGGGCGGCCTGTGCTTCGGCCAGGGGCACTGGTTCGCCGGGTACGCGCCAGGCGGACAGTTCGAAGGGGGCGGGTGGGCCGTGGAGGGCGGGGGTGAGGCGGGTGCGGATGAAGGTGCTGATGCGTTCTTCGGAGAGGCGGCGGTGGTCGTGCACGGTCAGCTGCTTTCCGTCAGGTGGGGTGCGGCGGGCAGGGAGAGGGTGTCGCGAGTGCCGTCGGGCCAGTCGATGGTGACGTCCGTCTCGGGGACGTCCCCGGGTGTGGGGGCGATGGTGAGGATGGGCAGTTGTGCCGGGTGGGGTGGGGCATGGCCCAGGTGTACGGCTGCCGCGTGGATGGTTCCGTGGTGTACGGCGGCGGTTGTCGTGAGCAGGGGGACCACGGAGCGGGGGCCGAGGGGGTTGCTGTCGGGGGCGTACCGGATCTCGGCGTGGGCGAGGCCGCGCAGTGCGGCGACTGTGGAGGAGAGGCCGTCCGGGCGGGTCACCGTGGCCCAGGCCGTCTGTGCCTGGCACTGCCCGTCGCCGGTCAGGGGCCAGCCGCCGATGCGCAGGGTGAGTGCTTCGTCGTGGTCGCGGGGGGTGGCGGGGTCGGTGCGTGCGAGCCGGATTTCGACGGGACCGTGCAGTACGGACGCGACGGTCAGCCAGGGGCCGAGGTGGTGGTCGGTGTCGGGGCCGCCGAACGGGTCCCATACCTCGTCGGCCGGCCAGTGCGCGCGGCTGCGGGAGATGCCTGTCCGGTCGGTGGCGAGAAGGCGTTCCAGGGGGCGGCGGTGTGCGGCCCGGCCGTCGGCGTCGACGAGTGTCACGGTGGAGTCGAGCGGGCCGCCGGTGGGGTCGACGGGCATGCCGGGGGCGGTGTGGGTGGAGTAGGCGAGGCGGGCGTAGACGGGGTCGTCGGAGACCAGCCGGGCGGGGTCGGCGTGGTCGCTGCCGTGGTTGACGACGCGGACGACGCCGTCCGCCACCGTGCCGGCGGCGGTCCAGCCGGGTGCGGTGAGCGGGCGGGTGAAGTCGGACTGTTCGACGGGCAGTGGCGCGTGGGGAGTGGTCCAGACAGGGTGGTCGGGGGGTAGCAGCAGGCCGGCGAAGCCTTTCGACGCCCAGTAGGGCGAGGCGGGTCCTGAGTAGACCTGTGCGATGCGGGGGAACGCGTGGTGCCAGCCGATGGTGAGCAGGCCTTCGGCGTTGACGGCGCCGTGGTCCAGGAAGTGCTGGAGCATGCCGTCGGTGATGCGGTGGGTGAGCCCCGGTTGGAGGGGTGTGGCGTCGAAGAGGGCGCCGGTCCAGACGGGGGCGAGGGCGGCGAACCGGTAGGTCAGGGAACGGCCCTGGATGAGGGGTGAGCCGTTGGCGCCGACGAGGTGGGCCTGGTCGGTGAGGAAGCGGCGCAGGCGGGAGCGGTAGCGGTCGAGGAGGCCGGGCGGTGCGTCGGGGCCGAGGATGCGGCAGAACCACAGGGGGTAGAAGTGCATGGCCCAGCCGTTGTAGTGGTCGTAGTTGCGGTGGGCGCCCCCGGAGAGGCCGTCGGAGTACCAGCCGTCGCCCGCGTACCACTGGTCGGTGAGTGCGATGGTGCGGTCGAGGTCGTCCTGGGACCAGGAGCCACCGGCTGTACGTGCGAAGGCTTCGGTGACGGCCTGGAACCAGATCCAGTTGTTGCCGGGCATGGTGTCGCCGACCATGTGGCCGAGCCAGTCGAGAACGTGCTGCCGGGTACGGGGGGTGAGGCGGTCCCAGATCCACGGGCGGGTCTCGTGCAGGGCGATGGCGATGGAGGCGGCCTCGACCTTGGCCTGGTTGCGTTCGTCGAAGCGGGGCCAGCGTTCCGGGCTGTCGGGGTCCGCGCCGGCGGCGAGCCCTTCGGCGTACCACTCGGCGAGGTGGCCAGGGCCGGCGCCGTCCGCGCCGGCGAGGCGGAACGCGGCGAGCAGGAAGGTGCGTGCGAAGCCTTCGAGGCCGTCGCTCCAGCGGCCGTTCGCGCTGGCGGGGCCGGGGAGGTGGAGGAGGGCGTGCCGTTCGGTGGCGTGGGTGCGCGGGGCGCGCAGGAGGGTGTCGGCCGTGCTGGTCCACCATGCGTGGGTGCGGGGGGCCGGGTGGCGGTCTGTGGTGCTCACTGGAAGCTCTCCCAGGATTCCTCGTACTCGGCGCGGATGCTGTCGCCGGCCTCGCGGCGCCAGTCGGCGATGACGTCTTGGAAGGAGGAGACGGAGGCGCGGCCCCGCATGATGGCCTTCACCTCGTCGAGGACGCGGAGTTCGAGCTGGTCGCCACGGCTGACGGCGGTGTCGGAGTAGAGCCCTTCGGCGGGGTTGAGGGTGAGGATGTCGACGGCGCGCTGGTGGAAGCGGTGCTGCTGGTGGACGACATCGGGCCATTCGGGGAGGTAGAGGGCGCTGGGGGCGTCGGTGACGAAGAGGGTCGGCAGGGTGGTCTCGACGGCGCCGGTGTCGGTGAGGATGGGGTCGGTGCCGTCGAGTTCGTGGTCGACGCCGCGGACGCCGTACTTGCGCAGGAGGTAGGCGTCGGTGCCGAACGGCGCGGCGAGGGCGTCGAAGGCGCGCAGCAGTTGGCGTATGCGGTCGCGTGGGGCCTTCTTGAGGACGAGGGTGGCGAAGCTGGAGAGGCCGGCCCAGTGGGTGCCGGGGCCGCCGTCGTAGCCGGGGGCGACCATGCCGCCGATCTCGAAGGGGCCGTCGGTGGTGGCGGCGTAGGCGCGGTAGTAGTCGTTCCAGGCGACGTTGCCGTCGTAGTTGACGGCGATCTGGCCGTTGCCGAACCAGTCCTTGAAGCGGCCGACGACGTTGAAGCCGTCGGGGTGGATGACGCCGGCCTCGTTGAGGCGGCGCATGGACTCCAGGGCCTGGCCGACGGTCTCGTGCTCCAGCCACCACTGGAAGCGGCCGTTCTCCTCGCGCCACTTGTTGGGGGCGCCGAGCATTTCGAGGACGAAGTAGAAGGTCGTCAGGGGGTCGCCGACGGCGTACCGGTGGTCGCGGGGGTCGGTGAGGCCGAGGCAGAGTTCCTCGAATTCGGCGAAGTCGGCGGGCTGCGGGTTGAGGGACAGCTCGCGGACGCGGTCGGCGCGGTAGAACATGACGGACCCGGCGGCGGCGCGTGGCATGGGGAGGCCGTAGATGCCGCCGTTGTAGACGGTGGTGGCCCAGGAGCGGGTCGGTATGTTGGCGAGGTTGGGGTAGTCGCGGATGGCGCTGCCGGAGAGGTGTTCGCTGAGGTCCTGGAAGAGGGCGTGGAACATGGCGGGGCGCTGTCCGGTCTGCGGGACGATCGCCATGGCGTCGGGCAGGTCGCCGCCGGCGACGACGACGGCTGTCTTGTTGGCGTAGTCGGCGACGGGCACGATCTCGAACGAGAGGTCGGTGCCGATGCTGTCGTTGAGTGCGCGCCAGTAGGTGTTGCGGTCGGGTGGTGGCGGCACGGGGTTGAAGATCAGCGTCATGATGGAGATGCCGTCGCCGCGGGCGGGTGGGCCGTCGGGGTGGGCGACGGCGGGTTCCGCCGGGTAGTGGAGGTATCCGTTGGGGACGCCGTCGGGGGTGCCGGGCAGGGGGGTTTCGATGCCTTCGAACGGGATGTAGTCGGGCAGTCGGACATCGGCGTTGAGGGAGGCGGGCGGCAGTTCGGGGCCGTTGCCGCAGCCGGAGAGGGCGAGTCCCGCGGTGAGGCCGAGGCCGCTGCCGAGGAGGGACCGGCGGGTCAGGCCGTGCCGCATGACGGGTTCCTTCCGTGGGTGGGGGTGGGGCGGGCCGTTGGGTGGGGGCGGGTCGTCGTCATCCCTTGACCGCCCCGAGCATCACGCCCTTGTTCATGTGGCGTTGCAGGAAGGGGTAGATCAGCGCGACCGGGACGACGGAGAGGACGAGGATGGCGGCCTGGAGCGCGTAGGAGGGGGGCAGTGCGGCGCCTGCGGCGGAGGCTTCGCCGGCGCCGATCGCCGCGTTGTTGACGACGTAGGTGCGCAGGACGAGTTGCATGGGCCACTTGGCCGACTCGTTCATGTAGAGCATCGCCTGGAAGAAGGAGTTCCAGTAGGCGACGGCGTAGAAGAGGCCGACGACGGCGAGGGACGCCTTGGACAGGGGCAGGACGACGCGCCAGAGGGTCTGGAGTTCGTTCGCGCCGTCGATCTTGGCGGAGTCGAGAAGTTCCTTGGGGACGCTCATGAAGAAGGAGCGCAGGACGATGACGTTGAACGCGTTGATCACCATGGGCAGGATCAGCGCCCAGTAGCTGTTGATCAGGCCCAGTTCCTTGACGAGCAGGTAGCTGGGGATGACGCCGGGGACGAACAGCATCGACAGGATCAGCAGTATGAGGACGGGGCGGTGTCCGAACGAGCCGGGGCGGCTGAGCCCGTATGCGAGGGAGGCGCTGGCGGCGAGGCTCAGGAGGGTGCCGACCAGGGTGATGCCGACGCTGACGCCCATGGCCCGGGAGACCGTTCCGCCGTTGAGGATGGCGCGGTAGGCGTCGAGGGAGGGGTTGTCGGGCCACAGGACGTAGCCGCCTGTGGCGTTGACCTGCTGGGCGTCGGCGAGGGATGTCGCGACGACGGACACGAACGGGACGACGACGAGGAGGCAGCAGACCAGCAGGACGACGGATTTCAGCGCGCGCCAGGCGGGCGGTGCGGGCGCGAGGCCGGGCGCGGCGGCCGTGGGACGGTTCATCGCTTCTGGTAGATCCCTTCCTCGCCCATGAGGTGGGCGAGCTTGTTCGCGCCGAGGACGAGGGCGATGCCGACGACGCCCTTGACCAGGCCGACTGCGGCGCTGGCGCCCCACTGCCCGGCGACGAGGCCGTTGTTGTAGACGTAGGTGTCCAGGACGTCGCTGTCCTCGATGCCTATCGCGGTCTGCTGGAGGATGATCTGCTCGAACCCGACGCTCAGGGCGTCGCCGAGCCGGAGGATCAGCAGCAGCACGATCAGGCCGCGCAGGGCGGGGAGGGTGACGTGCCAGGTCTGCCGCCAGCGGCCGGCGCCGTCGGCGGCGGCGGCCTCGTACAGCTCGCTGTCGACGCGGGACAGGGCGGCGAGGAAGAGGATCATGCCCCAGCCGGCGTCCTTCCAGATGACCTGGGAGGTCAGCAGGGCCATGAACAGGTCGGGGTTGCCGATGATGTTCCAGGTGCCCATGTCGCGGGCCTGGAGGAAGACGTTGAGCAGGCCGGAGTTGCCGAGCATCTGCTGGAAGATCGCGACGACGACGACCCAGGAGAGGAAGTGCGGCAGGTAGAGGATGTTCTGCACGACGCGCTTGACGCGCTCGCTGACGACACTGTTGACCAGCAGCGCGAGGGCGATGGGGACGGGGAAGACGAAGACGACCTGGATCAGGGTGAGTTGGAGGGTGTTGGCCAGGGCCCGCAGGAAGGCGTCGTCGCCGTTGAAGATGATGTCGAAGTTGTCGAGGCCGACCCAGCGGCTGTCGGCGATGCCGATGAACGGCTGGTAGTCCTGGAACGCGATGACGTTGCCGAGGAGCGGGACGTAGTGGAACAGCAGCAGGACGGCCGTGCCCGGGAGGACGAACCAGAAGAGCGCCAGGTCGCGGCGTCTGCGTGGCGGGCGCCTGGCGGCGCGTTCCGTGTCGGGGGCGCGGCGTCCGGCCGGGCGGTCGATGGTGGTCATGCCGTCCCCTTCGGTTCGCGGCGTGCGCTGCGTGACCGGTGCCACGCGCCGGTCATGTAAATCCAATGGATTGACTCTCGTCAATGGTTCGGACTCCGGATTTTTACAATCAGGGCGATGGCCGCGCGTGCAATGGGTGTTGATCCCCGGATATCGGTCTCGTGATGCGCGACGGACAGTGGTGGGCGACTAGAAATGGCCAGTTAGTCCTTTCACGTATGGCCGGGACCGGTGTTGGATGTCCCCATGCATGACCTTCCGAACGTGGTCCTGACGCCCGCTCAGCGGGAGGCGCTGCGCCGCTGGTCGCGGGAGCGGCCGGGCCGGGACGTGCGGGCGCGGATCGTCCTCGACGCGGCGGACGGCGTCCCGGTCTCCGACAGCGCCCGCGCGCTGGGGGTCTCGCGGCCGACGGTGGCGTCCTGGCGCGCCCGGTACGCGGACCAGGGGCTGCCCGGCCTGGAGCACCGGCCGCGCGCCGGACGGCCGCCCCGTATCGACGAGGCCCGGGTCGTCGCCTCGACGCTGGCCGGGCCGGCGCCGCCCCGGCCGTCCTGGTCCGCCCGCGCTCTCGCGGGGCGGCTGGGAATGTCGCACACGACGCTCAGCGCCGTCTGGCGGCGCTGGGGCGTGGACGGGGACGGCACGTCGCCGGTCACCCTGCCCACCACACCGCCGCTCACCTGCCGCGAACCGCTGCTGCTCGGCGTGTGGCAGGAGGGGGACGCGGCGGTGGTCCTGCTGGCCGAGATCCCCTCGGGCCAGGCGGGCGACGGGACCGGCGCGTCCTTCGTGCGCGCACCCGCGGACGAGCGGCTGGCGCTCGACGCCGCGCTCACCGACGCGTTGCGGGAAGGGGACGGCGACGGCCCGGCCCCGGGAGCGGGCGCGGCGGGGGGTGGTGGCGCGTTGACGGAACTGCTGGCCGCGGTGCGCGACGAGCATCCAGGCCTGGCGGTCAGGGCGGTGGCCTTCGGCGGCGCCGCGCCCGGCGCTGCGGCGCGGGGTGGCGTACGCGCGGGCCGTGCCGAGTCGTGGCACGTGGCGGGTGAGTCGATGGGGTGGGCCGCGACCCTGGGCGTCGTCTGCCAGTTGCAGCTGCGGCACGGCCAGGTGTCGGCGGGCGTGGCGCACCGTTCGCTGCTGGAGGCGCTGCGTGCGCGCGCCGGCGGGCCGCTGGTGTGGCGGCGTCCGACCGGCGGGACCGTGGCCGAGCCGCTGGCGCCTGCGCCGCGCGCGTTCGACCAGCTGGCGCTCGGCTCGTTCAACGAGAAGCTGGTCATCGAGAGCATCCGGGAGGCCGGTTCGCTCAGCCGTGTGGAGATCGCGGGGCGTACCGGGCTCACGCCGCAGGCGGTCTCGCGTATCACCCGGAACCTGCTGACGTCTGCGTTCCTGGTGGAGGACTCGGTGCGGCCTGGTGTGAAGGGGAAGCCGCGGGTGCCGCTGCGGTTGCGCGCGGACGCGGCTTGCGCCATCGGCGTGCACCTGGACCCGGAGATGATCACGCAGGTGGTGGTGGACCTGTGCGGCGGGGTGCTCGACCAGCGGGTCCTGCCGCTGCGCGAGAGGGCCGACCCGGCGTCGGTCGTCGACAGCATGACGCGGCTGGCCGGGGAGGCCATGTCCTCCGGGGTGATCCCCGGGACGCTGCTCGGCATCGGTGTGGCGGTGCCGGGGCCGCTGGACGCGGCGGCGGGGGTGCTGTGCGACCCGCCGCTGTTCGACGGGTGGCACGACGTGCCGCTGCGGGCCGCGCTGACCGAGCGGCTCGGGGTGCCGGTCACGGTGGAGAAGGACGCCACCGCCGCGGCCATCGGCGAGCGGTGGGTGGGGGCGACCGGGCGCACCGGCGACTTCGTCTACCTCTACCTGGGTACGGGCGCGGGCGCCGGGGCCTTCCTGAACGGTGACGTGTACCGGGGGCGTACGGGGAACGCGGGCGAGTTCGGCGAGTTGTGCGCGCTGTCGCTCGGTCTCGCCGTGCCCGGGGGCGAGCGGGTCAGGGTGCCGGAGTGCGCCCCGATGTCGGCGGCGCTGGCGAACGCCGCGGCGGCGGGGCTCGGGTTGCCCGAGGGGCCTGGGCGGTACGAGCGGCTGTGCGCGGCGGCGGCCGGGGGTGACGCGCGGGCCGTGGCGGCGATCCGGGAGGTCGCGAAGGTGCTGGCCAGGGGGGCGACGGGGATGGTCGACCTGCTGGACACGACGCTGCTGATCGTCGGCGGGCCGGCTGTGCCGCCGACGGTGGCCGATGTGTTCCTGTCGGAGATCTCCGCCGCGGTGAACCGCTTCCCGCTGGCCAGGCGGTTGCGGCGGGTGCGGGTGGAGCATTCGGTGCTGAACGACTCGGCGGCGGCGGTCGGGGCCGCGTCGGGGGTGTTCCACGCCTCCTTCGCGCCCCGGCTGCGCACCCTCACACGAGGGGAGGCGGCGGTGTGACGGGCCGTCGGACAGGTGGGCCGCTCCCCCGGCGCGGCCCGCGCCCGTGGGCAGCAAAGACTTTCCGACCGGTCCGGTGGGCGGGGAGCCCGGGGCCGTCTGCCGACGGGGCGCGGGAAAACCTGTTGCCTTCCGGCGCGTCTCTGGCGACACAATGGTTACTCAACGTCACCGATGGGGGAGGGTGTCATGGGGTACACCACGCTGCCCGGCGCGCGGGTGCCGATCCGGATGTGGGCGGACCCGGCCGAGGTGGAGGACGTCGCGCTGCGCCAGCTGCACAACGTGACGACGCTGCCGTGGGTCCGCGGGCTCGCCGTGATGCCGGACGTGCACTACGGCAAGGGCGCGACGGTCGGTTCCGTGATCGCGATGGAGGGCGCCGTCTGCCCTGCCGCGGTCGGTGTGGACATCGGCTGCGGCATGTCGGCGGTCCGCACGTCCCTCACGGCGGACGACCTGCCCGACGACCTGTCGCGGCTGCGGTCGCGGATCGAGCGCGCGATACCCGTGGGCCGGGGGCAGCATGACGATCCGGTGGGGCCGGCGCGGCTGCACGGCGTGCCGGCCTCGGGGTGGGACGACTTCTGGGCGCGCTTCGACGGGGTCGCCGACGCCGTGGCCTTCCGGCGGGACCGGGCGACGCGGCAGATGGGGACGCTGGGCGGGGGGAACCACTTCATCGAGGTGTGCCTCGACACGGAGGGCGCCGTCTGGCTGATGCTGCACTCCGGTTCACGGAACATCGGCAAGGAGCTGGCGGACTTCCACATCGGGGTGGCACAGCGGCTGCCGCACAACCGGGACCTGATCGACCGTGACCTGGCGGTCTTCGTCTCCGGTACCCCGCAGATGGCCGCCTACCGCAACGACCTGTTCTGGGCGCAGGAGTACGCGCGGCGCAACCGTGCGGTGATGATGGCGCTGTTGGAGGGGGCGCTGCGGGCGGAGTTCGCCGGGGCGCGGCCGCGGTTCGGTGAGGTCATCTCGTGCCACCACAACTACGTGTCGGAGGAGCGGTACGACGGGATGGACCTGCTGATCACGCGGAAGGGGGCGATCCGCGCGGGGTCGGGCGAGTACGGGATCATCCCGGGCTCGATGGGGACCGGTTCGTATGTGGTGAAGGGGCTGGGGAGCACCGCGTCGTACCGGTCGGCGTCGCACGGGGCGGGGCGGCGGATGAGCCGGAACGCGGCCAGGAAGCGGTTCACGACCGAGGATCTGGTGGCGCAGACGGAGGGGGTCGAGTGCCGGAAGGACGCCGGGGTCGTGGACGAGATACCGGCGGCCTACAAGCCGATCGAGCAGGTCGTGGAGCGGCAGCGGGACCTGGTGGAGGTCGTCGCCCAGCTGCGGCAGGTGGTCTGTGTGAAGGGCTGAACGGGCCGGTGGTGGGGGCCGGTCGCCCCCGGGCCCTGTGGGGAGGGCCCGGGGGCGACCGGGGTGGGGACGGGGGTCAGACCGCCCGGTGGGGTCAGAGGGTCCGGATGCGGATGTCGCGGAAGGAGATGGTGTCGGTGGTGCTGTGGGTCTGTAGGCCGATGTAGCCGGAGTCGTTCTGCCGGCCGTCGGTTCCGGGGTCGTCGGAGCGCGGGGGCGAGAACAGCTGGCCCGGGGAGTTCTCGAACTCGTTGATCAGCAGGCCGTTGCGGTAGACCGAGATGTGCTGGTCGACGACGCGGATCTCGTAGTCGTTCCACACGCCTCGGGGTGTCGGCATCGCCTCGGAGCGGGTGACGAGGTCGAAGCCGTAGACCGAGCCGGTCTTGTACTGGTCGCCGGCGGCTCCGTCGAGGATCTGGATCTCGTGGCCGTACTTGATGGCGACCCACTCGGGGCGGGTCTCCTGCGGGTGGTTGTGGACGCGGGGGAAGCGGACGAAGACGCCGCTGTTGGCCGAGCCGGAACCGGTCGAGTCGTCGCGGAACTTGAGGCGGAGCGAGAAGTCCTCGTACCTGACCTCGGGGAACCACAGCATGCCCATGCCGGCGACGGTGGCGCTGCTGGTCATGGAGCCGTCGCCGTTCAGTTCGAACGCGCCGCCGCCGACGTGGGCCCAGCGGTCGCGGGACTCAGGGGTGCCGGTGAAGATGCGCTCGTAGCCCTCGCGGTTGCCCGGCCGGCCGACGTCGGAGCGTTCGGCGGCATTGCGGATCTTGCGGCGGCCCTGCTGGTCGATCACGCCTTCCTGGAAGAGGGCGGCCGTGACGTCGCGGACGTGGGTGGTGAACAGGGCGTGGGACGACCAGGCGCGTTCGTCCTCGATGCGCTCGTTCACCGTGCAGCCGTGCGCGTCGGTGCGGTTGGGGACCTGGGTGACCCGGTCGCCGACCACGACGAGCGGGCGGTCGTCGGACTCCGGGCAGTCGGGCTGCGGTTCGCCCGGCGCGTCCTCGACGACGGTGAAGGAGACCGAGCCGACGTCGGAGGAGTTCCCGGCGTTGTCGGTCGCGCGGTAGCTGACGGTGTGGTCGCCGACCGCGTGGACCATCACGGGCTCGGTGTAGGGGGTGAACCCGGCGCCGTTCACCGCGTACTCGACGGCGGCGACGCCGGTTCCCGCGTCACTGGCGGCGAGGGTGACGGTGGCCATGGTGACGTAGGAGCCGTCGTCGTCCTGTTCGCCGTCGACGGTGGCGGTCACCGTGGGCGGGGTCACGTCCCCGCCCGGCGCCTCCGCGACCTCGACGGTGACGGACCCGTCGTCCGAGACGTTGCCCGCGCGGTCGGTGGCCCGGTAGGTGAGGGTGTGCTCTCCTGGTTCGGTGAGCACGACGGGCGCCTCGTAGGCGGTGAACCCGTCGTCGCCGAGCGCGTATTCGACGCTCTCGACGCCGGACCCGGTGTCGGTGGCCGTCAGGGTGACGGTGGCGCTGCCGAGGTAGGCACCGTTCTCGTCCTGCTCGCCCTCCACCGAGGCGTCGACCTCGGGCGCCGTGGTGTCCTCGCCGCCCCCGCCGTCCTCGGTGACCGTGAAGGTGCCCTGCATGGTGCCGTGGCCGGGGATGGCGCAGAAGTAGCGGTAGGTGCCCGGCGTCAGGGTGACGGTGACCTCGTGCCGTCCGCCCTGGGCGTCGTTGGGGTTCGCCATGATGTTGACGGCGGCGTCGTTGTTGTAGTCGGGGTCGGACGTGTCGAACGTCAGGGTGTGCGGCATGCCGGTGGTGTTGCCGGTGGCCGCGCTGTTCTCGAAGACGATCGTCGTCTCGCCGGCGACGGCCGTCGTGGGGGCTGACGTGTAGGCGGTGATGCCGTCGTCCGCCGTCCAGACGAGTTCCTGTGCGGCCGCCGCGCGCGCAGTGCCGGTCTCGTGTGCCTGTGCGGGCAGTGCCACGAGGGCGAGCGCGGCCATGCTCAGTGCGAGCAGCAGCACCGTCACCCGGCGCAGCGGGGCGGGGCGTGCCGTTCGGCGTCTCATCGGTCGCTCCTTCCTTCCGGTGGTCATGGGCGCGCCAGGTCGGCGGGCAGGGGTGTCGCGGGGCCGCCCTCGTAGGTGACCCGCCACAGGGCGGACCTGGCGTCCGCGTTGAAGAAGCCGCTGCCGTAGTCGAGGACGTACAGGGAGCCGTCGGGGGCGAACTTCCAGTCCATGAGGTTGCGGATGCCGTCCTCGCCGACCGGGATGATGGCGTCCAGGCTCTCGGCGTGGACCGGCAGGCCGCCGCCGGGGGCGGACCCGGGGTCCATCACGACGGCGTGGCGCGGCTGCGTGCCGTCGTAGAAGTCACCGACGAACCACTTGCCGTCCCAGTAGCGCGGCCAGGCGACGTCGGTGGCGGTGTCCTCGTCGTACCGGTACAGCGGGCCGTTCATCGTGGCCTGGCCGCCGCCGGTGAGCCAGGGCAGCAGGAGGGTCTGGTCCTGCTCGCGGTAGGTGGGGATGCCGTCGGCGTCGCGGGGGTAGTCGGGGGCGCCGCCCTGGGGGGAGTACCAGATGTTGTTGCGGGAGACGGGCGGCAGGTCGACAAGGCCGTCGTTGTTCGGGGATTCGTTGCGCGGGTGGTCGCAGTCGTACCAGCCGAGGGGCTGGGTGGGGTCGGGCAGGTTGCGGTCGCGGTACGGCTGGGCGTTGCCCATGCAGTACGGCCAGCCGCGGTTCCCGGCCTGGGTGATGACGGCGAACGTGTCGTACTTGGCCGGGCCCCAGGTGGTGCTGGGTGCGCCGACGTCGGGGCCGACCCAGCCCGCGTACAGCCAGTCGGTCTCCGGGTCGATGGCGATGCGGGCGGGGTTGCGCACGCCCATGACGTAGATCTCCGGGCGGGTCTTGCCGCCGCCTTCCTCCTCGCCGGTGAAGAGGTTGCCCTCGGGGATGGTGTAGGTGCCGTCGTCCTCGGGGTGGATGCGGAGGATCTTGCCGTTGAGGTTGTTGGTGTTGCCGGCGGTGCGGCGGGCGTCGGCGAAGGAGATCCCGGCGAAGGAGGGCTGCGGGTTGTTGCCCGAGTAACCGTCCGAGAAGCCGGAGGAGTTGTTGTCGCCGGTGGCGATGTAGAGGTTGCCGTCCGAGTCGAAGTCCATGCCGCCGCCCGCGTGGCAGCAGCTGTGGATCTGCACCGGCCAGGACAGCAGGACCTCTTCGGAGGCGAGGTCGAGCGTTCCTGACGCCTCGTCGAACGTGAAGCGGGAGACGCGGCGTTCGGCGACGCGGTTGACGCGGTCGATCCGGTCGTGCGGGGTCCAGTGGAGGTAGACGCGCCGGTTGTCGGCGAAGTCGGGGTCCAGGGCGATGCCGAGGAGTCCTTCCTCGTTCTTGACCAGCTCGCCGCCGCCGCCCTTGTTGCCGAAGACCTCCAGGGTCGCGGCGGTGGAGACCTCGCCGCTGCCCGGGTCGTAGACGTGGAGGGTGCCGGGGCCCAGGCCGACGTCCGGGTCGTTCCAGTCGGTGACGACGGGGGCGTTGGGGCCCTCGCCGCCGCGGCCGATGTAGAAGACGCGGCCGTCGTCGGCGATGTCGAGGCCGTGCGGCTCGCCGATCTGGTCGAGTTCGCCCGGCGCGTTGGGCTCGGTGAGGCGCTCGGCCGCGTAGTTGCCGGTGATGGTGGCCTGGCAGTCCGCGCGGGTCAGCCGGGACGTCCACAGGAGAGCGCCGCGGAGGTGTTTGCGGAAGTTGTTCTCGGTGAACGTGCCCGCCGTGCCGCCCATGCCGGTGTAGAACGACCGGCCGCCGTCGTAGTCCCGGCACCAGGAGACGGGGTGGTCCCAGCCGTCGCCCGCGGCGTCGGGGCCGCGTTCGCGCAGGCGGGCGACGGTGTGGACGTCGCCGCTCGGGTTCTCCTGCCAGTCGAACCAGACGTCGCGGCGGGTCCACTCCAGGGGGAGTCCGGCGGTGGCCGGGTGGGCGCGGTCGCCGACCTCGACGACGCCGGTCTCCGGGGTGGTGGCGTCCGCATTCTCGGGGCGGGCCCCGACGAGTCCGGTGAACCAGTCGGAGTCCGGCAGCGCGTTCGCGGCGTCGTGGATGCCGACGAAGCCGCCACCGGAGCGCACGTAGTTCTCCAGCGCGGACTCCTGGCGCTCGCTCAGGGTGGTGCCGTCGGTGGACAGCAGGACGATCGCGTTGTAGTCCCGCAGGCCCAGGGGGTCGAAGACGGTGGGGTCGTCGGTGTCCTCCACCTGGAAGCGTTCGGCGCGGGGGCCTTCGGCGCCGAGCGTCCGGACGGCCTCGACACCGGCGCGGGTGCGGTCGGCGGGGGCGTCCTGTCCGTGGAAGACCAGTACCCGGGCGTTGCGTCCGCCGGGCATGGGGTCGGGGTCCCGGGCGGCGGCGGTGTCGCCCGCCGCTCCGGGTGCCCCGCCCAGCAGGGTGATCAGCAGCGTCCCTGCGACTGCCAATACCTGCGGCTTGCGTTTCATGGCTCGTCCGCCCTCTCAGGTGACAGCAGCGACGCCCAGGAAGGTAGACGGCTTTCGCCGTATCGCCAATGACTATGGACGGAACGAAAAAAACTTTGTCCTGACAGTGGGAAAACTATTGTCGTGCACATACCATGAGGCGCCATCGATGCCGACCGATGACCGAGGAGGACGCCTCGCATGCGGCAACCCGGATTCTCCCGACGCTCGTTCACCGGTGGCGCGGCCGCCGCGCTCGCCGCCCCCGCCGCGCTCGCCGCGCCGGGACTGGCCACGACGGGGGCGCAGGCCGCGGGCGGCGCGGCGGCCGAGGTCCGGCGCATCACCCTGTACGCCGAGGAGTTGCCCGGCGGGCTGCTCGGCTACGGCCTGGAGCGCGGCGGGGCCACCGTCCCCGGGCCGCTGCTGGAGATGTACGAGGGCGACACGCTGGTGATCGACCTCGTGAACACGCTGGACGTGGCGGTCAGTCTGCACGTCCACGGCGTGGACTACGCGATCGACTCGGACGGGACCCGCATGTCCGGCAGCATCGTGGAGCCGGGCGGGACCCGCACGTACACGTGGAGCACGCACGCCCCGGGCCGCCGGAACGACGGCACCTGGCGGCCGGGCAGCGCCGGTTACTGGCACTACCACGACCATGTCGTGGGGACCGACCACGGCACGGGCGGCCTGCGGCGGGGGCTGTACGGGCCGCTGGTGGTCCGGCGGCGCGGGGACGTCCTGCCGGACAAGCAGTTCACCATCGTCTTCAACGACATGACGATCAACAACCGGGCCGCCGACGACGCCCCCCACTTCACGGCGCGGATCGGCGAGCGCTGCGAGATCATCATGATCACGCACGGCGAGTTCTACCACACGTTCCACATGCACGGTCACCGCTGGGCGGACAACCGCACGGGGCTGCCGGCCGGCGAGGACGACGTCAGCCGCGTCATCGACAACAAGATCACGGGACCGGCCGACTCGTTCGGCTTCCAGGTGATCGCCGGGGAGAACGTCGGGCCCGGCCACTGGATGTACCACTGCCATGTGCAGAGCCACTCGGACATGGGCATGGCGGGGATCTTCACCGTGACCGACCGGAACGGGAACGTCCCCGGCGGGCCCGTGCCGCACGGGGCGCCGGCGTCCGGGACGTCCCCCTCGGCCGCGCCGCCGGGGCACGGCCACCACTGAGCCAACCCGGGCCACCGGCGCGCGTCCCGGGACCGGCAGCACTCCGCACCGTGCGGGCCCAGCACGGTCGGAGCCGGTTCCGGGACGCGCGCACCTGTCGGCGTCACCTGGCCAGCAGTGCGCGCAGCGCCGCCGCCACGCCCGCCGGGTCCTCCTCCGCCATGAAGTGGCCGCTGCTGACGGTCCGGTGGTCGAGGTCGGGCGCCCAGGCGCGCCACAGCGCGGCGGCGTCGTACCCGAGGGCGGCGCCCCAGTCCTGCTGCAACACGGTGACGGGCATGCGGAGCACCGTGCCGTTCTCGCGGTCGGCGCGGTCGTGGTCGGCGTCGATGCCGGCCGAGGCGCGGTAGTCGGCCACGATGGACGGGATCGCCTCGCGGCAGGCGCGCAGGTACGCGGCGCGAACGTCGGCGGGGATCGCGCGCGGGTCGGCGGTCCACTGGTCGAGGAAGTGGGCGAAGAACGTGTCGGGGTCGGCGGCGATCATCCGTTCCGGCAGGCCGGGCGGCTGGGCCATCAGGTAGAGGTGGAAGCCGACGGCGGCGGTGGCGCCGTGCATCGCCTCCCACATGTCCAGGGTCGGCAGGACGTCCAGGCAGGCCAGGTGGGTGACGGCGGGCGCGTGGTCGAGGGCGGTGCGGAACGCGACGAGGGCGCCGCGGTCGTGCCCCGCCAGGGCGAAGCGCTCGTGGCCGAGGGCACGGGCGAGGGCGACGACGTCGGCGCCCATGGTGCGCTTGGAGTAGACGGACGGATCGGTCGCGGCGGGTTTGCCGCTGGCGCCGTAGCCGCGCAGGTCGGGGCAGATGACGGTGTACACGGTGGCGAGGTCGGCCGCGACGTGCCGCCACATCAGGTGGGTCTGCGGGAAGCCGTGCAGCAGCACCAGGGGCGGCCCTGAGCCGCCGACGGCGGTGGCCAGCTCGACGCCGTCGGCGACGGGGACGCGCCGGTGGTCGAATCCGGGGATGGCGGGGGCCATGTGCGGGTCCTTTCGGTGGGGTGACCGGGCTGCCGAGCCTGCCGGGTGCGGATGAGCATCGGATGAGCGCGCTATAGCGTGGCCGGTGAGCGGTGGCGGGACGGAAGGGACGGATGGTGCGGGTCACGTTCGGCGTGCTGGGGCCCATTGCCGCGTGGGACGGCACCGGGGAGGCGGTCGCGCTGCGGGGGCCGCGGCACCGGGCGGTGCTGGCGCGGCTGGTCGTGGCGCGGCGGCGCGTGGTGCCGGTCGGACGCCTGGTGGGCGATCTGTGGCCGGACGAGCCGCCGGGCGACGCGGTGGGCGCGGTGCGGACGTTCGTGGCGGCGCTGCGGCGCGCGCTGGAGCCGGAGCGTGCGCCGCGTGCGGCGCCCCGGCTGCTGGTCACCGAGGGGCCCGGCTACGCGCTGCGGGCCGGGGACGACGCGGTGGACGCGTGGCGTTTCGAACGGGAGCTGACGGCCGCCGCGTCGCTGCCGCACGGGGAGGCCGCGGCGCGGCTGGCAGACGCGCTGGGCCGGTGGCGCGGGCCCGCGTACGCCGACTTCGCCGACGCGCCCTGGGCCGGGCCGGAGCGGTCGCGGCTCGCCGGGCTGCGGCTGCTCGCGGTGGAGCGGCTGGCGGAGGCGCGGCTCGCGCTGGGCGCGGCGGAGGAGGTCGTGCCCGAGCTGGACGCGCATGTCGCGGAGCATCCGTGGCGGGAGGACGCGTGGGGTCTGCTGGCCCTGGCGCTGTACCGCGCCGGGCGGCAGGGGGACGCGCTGGCGGTGCTGCGGCGGGCGCGGGCGATGCTGGCGGGACGGCTGGGGGTGGATCCGGGGCCGGGGCTGCGGCGCCTGGAGGAGGACATCCTGCGGCAGGACGACCGGCTCGTGGCGGGGGACGGCAGTGCCGCGGACCGGGTGTGGGCCACCGTGGCCGAGGCGTACGACCGGACAGTCGCGCCGGGTACGCGCGCCCGGCTGGAGTCGACGGTCGGGCTGCTGCGGAATCTGGCGGTGACGGGCGGCAGCGGGCTGGCGGCGGCGCGGGAGCACCGTATGGCGGCGATCGGCGCGGCGGAGGAGTCGGGTGACGCCGACCTGACGGCCCGGGTGATCGGGATGTACGACGTCCCGGCGGTGTGGACGCGGGTGGACGATCCCGGGCAGGCGGGGCGGGTGGTGGCGGCTGCCGAGCGGGCCGTGGCGCGGCTGCCGGGCGGGGAACGGGAGGCGGCGCGGGTGCGGCTGCTGGCCACCGTCGCGCTGGAGTCGCGGGGCAGCGGGTCGGAGCGTGCGCGGTGGGCGGCCGGGGAGGCGGAGCGTGTGGCGCGCGGCCTGGACGATCCGGCGCTGCTGGCGTTCGCGCTGAACGGGGTGTTCATGCAGAGCTTCTGGCGGGCGGGGCTGGCGGCGCGCCGGGACGCGATCGGGGCGGAGCTGGTCGCGCTGGCGGCGAGGCACGACCTGGTGACGTACGAGGTGCTCGGGCGTCTCGTGCGCGTGCAGGCGCTCGGGGCGCTGGGGGACTTCGCGGGGGCGGACCGGCACGCCGGGGAGGCGGACCGGCTGGCGGAGCGCAATGAGCTGCCGCTGGTCGGGGTGTTCACCGGGTGGTACCGGGCGATGCGTGCGGCTGCGACGGGGGCCGCGCCGGTCGAGGCGCTGGAGGCCGGGTACCGCAGGGCCGCCGACGCGCTGGCGGGCGCGGGCATGCCGGGTCTGCGGGACGGGCTGCTGCCGCTGGCGCTGCTGTGCGTGCGGCTGACGCACGGGCAGGACAGCGCGATCGGGGATCTGGAGGGCTGGGGGCCGTACGGGCCGTGGGTGCGTCCTGTGCTGCTGCTGGGGCAGGGGCGGCGGGCCGCCGCGGGGACGGCGCTCGACCGGGTGCCCGATCCCCCGCGCGACCTGATGCAGGAGGCGCTGTGGTGCCTCGTCGCGCGGGCGGCCGTCGCGCTGGACCACCGGGAGGCGATGCGGCGTGCGGCCGGGGCGCTGGCGCCCGCCGCGGGGGAACTGGCGGGAGCGGGCAGCGGGATGGTGACGCTCGGGCCTGTTGCGGCGTACTTGCGTGACCTGGAGGCGGCGTTGAGGGAGGGGCGGTGAGGTTCAGCGGCGGTGGCGCGCCAATCGGAGGACCAGTGCGGCGGACAGGGCGACGAGGGTCAGCGCCCACAGGGCGAGCGGCAGCGTCTGGGCGGCGGACGGGCCGGGTGGCGCGGCGCCCAGCAGGCGGATCGTCCGGTTGGCGGGCGAGAGCGGTCGGCTGACCAGCACGGCGAGGCAGAGCAGGACGGCGGTGGAGAACGCGTACCCCTGGCGTTCGAGGACAGGGCGGGCGCAGCAGGTCGCCACGGCCATGGCTGCGAGGCCGCAGGTGACGTGCGCGACGAGGCCGGTCGCCGGATCGGCCGGGAACCGCGCGTGGCCGCCGGCGGCGAGGGGCCAGAGCAGGGCTGCGGCGGTCAGGACGAGCAGGCAGGCGAGGGCGGCGCAGAGCTTGCCGGTCAGCACGCGGCGGCGGCCCCGGGCGTTGACGAGGGTGATGGCGCCCTGGAGGGGGTCCTCCGCGTTGAGGAGGCTGAGCGTCAGCCAGGCACCGACCGGGACCAGGGCGGCGGCGGACGCGCCGTACCCGGGGAGGACCTGGCCGGGGAAGGCGTGGAAGACCGCGAGGAAGCCGAGGTAGGCCACCAGGGGCGGCAGACAGCGCTGGGTGCGCAGGTAGTCCGCGAGGGCGTAGCGGGCGACGGCGGTCATGGGCATTCGTCCCCTGGATCGGCATCGGGGGCGGGCCGGACAGCGAGGACGGTCCAGCCGCGCCGCAGGGTGTGCGCGAGCACCGCGTCCGAGTGGGCGGCGGCGACGTGCAGGTGGACGCGGGACGTTTCCGCCCGTACGGCGTGGACGCCGGGGAGCGCGCGCAGGGTGTCCTCGCCCTGCGCGTCGGGGGGTACGGCGGGGGTGGGGGCGAGCGTGATGTGGAAGAACGCCGGCTGCGGTGCCGGTGGCGGCTGGTCCGTCAGCCGGCCGTGTGCGAGGCGGTGCACGGTGTCGGCGATGCCGGTGACCGTGCCGGGCCGGTGCTCGGTGAGCAGCACGGCCGCCCCTGCGGCGCGTCGGTCGGCGAGGCAGTCGGCGAGGGTGCGGTGGGCAGCGGTGTCGAGGCCGGACCAGGGCTCGTCGAGCACCAGGAGCGCTGGGTCGGCGAGGAGGGCTTGGGCGAGGGCGACCTTCTGGGCGTTGCCCTTGGACAGGGTGCTGATCGGCGCGCCGGGGTCGCCGTCCAGGGCGAGCCGGTCCAGCAGTTCGGCGCTGCGGCGGGCGGCAGTGGCCGTGCCGACGCCCTGGAGGCGTCCCATGTGGAGGAGGTACGAGCGCGTGGAGAGCCGCATGTCGGCGGGGAGGCGTTCGGGTACGTACCCGGTCCTGCGGGGGCGGTCGCGTACGGTGCCGGAGTTGGGCCGGACGAGCCCTGCGGCCACCTTCAGCAGGCTCGACTTCCCCGAGCCGTTGGCACCGACCACGGCGGTGACCGTCGCGGGCGGCAGGTCGAGGGTGACGCCGTCCAGTACACGCGCGCCTTTGCGCCCGTAGCGGAGGACGACGGACTCCAGAAGCATGGGGATTCCTCCTTCCGTCGCGCCGGACCGTGTCCGGGCACGGGGCGAACGGACGGTGTGCGGCGGTGGTTCCGCGCGCGACGGTACCGTGGGGCGGGCGCGTGACGGCGTTCCACCGTGACGGGCGGGCGGCGAGACGGCTTCCGGCGCTGCTGCCGGTGAAGTCCCAGGACGTGGACGAGAGTTGCCGGCTCGTGGGTCCCCACGGGCGGCTGACGGCCGTGGGGGTGTATGTCCAGTCGGTCGACGGCCACCCGGCGGGCCCGGACACGCACGTGGTGGTCTCGCTGGAGGACGGGAGCGGCGTCGAGTTCCCCTTCGGCGTGCCGCTGACCGCCGTCCGGCACGCCGAACGGCGCCCGCTCGGCCCGGCGGACGTCGCGGCGGCGGCACCGGCGTCGCGGGGACGGCGGGCGGTGGGGAGGAGTACGGCTCCCGGGTGGGCGGGCATGCTCGAAAGGCATGTCGACATGCGGAGTTATCTCCGTGTCTTCGAAGTCACTTCCCTGCGCGTGCCGTTCATCGCCACGGTGATGGGTGTGCTCCCCCTTGGCGTGCTCGGCCTGGCTCTGTTGCTGTACGTCCGGGAGAGGACCGGGTCGCTCGCGCTGGGCGGGCTGGCGGCGGCCGCGTTGGGCCTGGGCAACGCCGTCGGGCTCGGCGTGCAGGGCTGGTTGATCGGCCGCCACGGGCTGGTGCGGGTGATCCCGTACGCGGGGGTGGCGTGCGCGGCGTGGTGCGTTGTCGTCGTGGCCGTTGTGCCGGTGGTGGACTGGCCCGGGGCCGTCATCGTCGCGGCCGCGGGTACGGGCACCAGTGTGCCCGCGACAACCGGCGGCATGAGGGTGCTGCTGGCCGGTTCGGTCGGGGAACGCGCGGTCAGGACGGCCGGGTACGCGCTGCTCGCGGTGCTGTTCCAGCTGGCCGTGCTGGTCGGGCCGTTGCTGACGGCGCTACTCGTGGCGGTGGCCGGTGCCGGGGCAGCGGTGCTGGTGGGTGGGTTCCTCGGGTGTGGCGCGGCGCTGCTCTTCTCCTGCACGGGAGCCGCTCGGGCGTGGCGGCCCCTGCGGGGGCGCGTCGGCCGGGCGCGCCTGCGCGGGAACGCCGGTCTTGCCGTCCTGCTGGTGGTCACGGCGGGCGGCGGTGTGTCGGCGGGGGCGGTCGCGGTGGCTGTCCCCCGGGGCCGCGCTGTCGCTGGGCAGCGCCGCGGACAGCGGGGTGCTCCTCGCGGCGTCCGCGGCCGGGGAGGTCGCCGCCGGGCTGGTCTTCGGGGCGCTGCCGTGGCGCCGGCCGCACGCCCGGCTGGTGCTCGTGGCGCCGGCGGGGTCGGCGACGGCCGTGGGGCTGACGGCGTGGGCGGCGGACGGTTTTGCGCCGCTGTTCGCCGCGCTGTTCCTGGTGGGCGTGTGCGCGGGCCCGGCGGCGATCGCTTCCTCCGCGCTGCTGGACACGCTGGTCCCGCGACCCGCGCTCGCGAGGGCGTACACCCTGATGGTCGCGGTCGGGCTGCTGTGGGGCGCGGCGGGCAACGCGGCGGGCGGTGTCGTGGCGGAGCAGTTCGGGCACCGGGCCGCGCTCGCCCTGAGCGCCTGCTGGCTCGCCGTTCTCCTCGCCGGGGCGGTGGTCTTCCGCCGCGCCCTCGGGGCCGGACCGGCGGGTCAGGGCAGCGGGCGGCGCGCGGCGAACAGGGTGCGGCCCTGACCGCCGTCCTCCCGGGCCGTGGTGACCCCGAACCCGGTGGCGGCGAGGAGTTGTTGCCACTCGGCGACGGCGAACAGGCCCGTCACGTGCGTCTCGTGCACCGTGCGGACGCCGCCGTCCTTCTCCCTGATGGTGAACGTGTAGTCGGTGCGCACCGTCGTCGCGCCCGGCTCCGGCGGCAGGCTCCACTCCAGGTAGCGGACGCCGCTGCCGTCCTCCGCGTCGCTGCCGCCGCAGTCGGTGACCGGCTCGTACGTGTCGGCGACGTGGTCGGGGAAGAACACCGCGACGCCGCCGGGCCGCAGGTGCTCCCACGCGGTGCGGAAGACGGCGGACAGGTCGTCGCGCGTCGTCATGTAGTCGATCGCGTCGTGGACGAGCACGGCGTCGAAGGCGCGGCCGAGGCGCACGTCCCGCATGTCGCCCGGCAGGTGTGCGGCGCCGGGCAGGAGGCGGCGCGACATGTCGAGCATGGCGGGTGAGAGGTCGACGAGTGTGAGGGCGTGGCGGTCGCGGAGGTGGTAGGCGGTGTGGCCGCCGCCGCTGCCGAGTTCGAGTACCTCGCGCACGGGGTGCGCGGCCAGCGCGAACAGTTCGGTGGCGAGCGCGGCGTCCGGCTCGTACACGTCCACCGGTGAGATCAGCGGCCACCAGGGGGCGAGGTCGCCGTACAGCCGCTCGGGCGGGCCTGGGGTCGTCATGTCGTCCGCTCCCGCCGCCGGTCGCCTGCTGACGGGCGCGGACGCCGCCGGCGGCGGTCACGGCGTCAGGACTTGATCATAGGCCGCGGTTTCCGCCCGGCTGCGGCTTGCCCAACTTTTCGCCAAGGCGCCGTGCTGGTGCCGGTCGCCGTACTACGGTCTGGCGCATGAGCGGTGGCGAGGGTGTCGTGGCGGACGCGGCGGTCCGCGCGGCGTGGGATGCGTACCGGGTGCTGGACGACAGCACGACGCCGGAGGAACGGCGCCTGGCCCGCCGGCGCATCGAGGCCGCCGTCGCCGTCCACGGGCGCGACGAGGTGTACCGGGGCGCCGCGTTCCTCGTCGGGGTGCTGGCGACCGTCCTGGCCGAGGACACGGCGGACGGCAGCGATCCGCTGGACAGCCTCGTGCCCGCCGTCCTGCGCAGGCTCCGGGCGTTCGAGGCGCTGGACGCGGCGCACGTGCCGATGGTCGCCGGCGCGCTCACGGCGGCCGTGCTGGGGCAGGACGTGGTGGCGTGGCGCGACCGGCTCGGGAACATCCCGCCGCAGGAGGCCGCGGCGCTGGGCTTCACGCTGTGGCTGCTCGCGGACCTGCACGACTTCGCGGTCGAACGGCCGGGCGCCACCGACGCGTTGGTGCGCCGGGCCTTCGCCTCGCTGGAGTTCGACGAGGTCTGACGGCCGCCGCCGCAGCCGCCGCCGAAACGATTCCACGATGCCGTGCCGGATCCGGCCGGAACATGCGCTGCCAGCATCCCGCGCGTAACCGCGAAAGGGGATGCGGCACATGACCCAGTACTCCGGTGTCAACCCGTGTGATTCCCTGCGGACGGTCGGCGTCAGCGGCGGGGCGGGCCCGACGCGCCAGTCTTCGCGCCGCTGAACGAGGGGATGGGCCGGGTGTACTTCACGGGTGACCAGCTGAGCTATGCGATCGCGTGGCAGCACGGGGCGTTCGCGTCGGCGCGGAAGGTGGTGACGCGGCTGCACGCGCGCGTGATGTCCTGAGTGGTTGCGGTCCGGGCAGGGGCGGGCCCGGGGTGATGGGGAACGGGTGGCGGGGACGGGATGTCCCCGCCACTCGCGTGCCGGTCAGGCGGCCTCCTCCCACAGCGCGGTGTCCTTGGCCGCCGCGCGGGCGGTGATTCGCGCGAATGCCTCGGCGGCGGGGAGCGGGCCTTGGCGGCGGCCGTCGCGCAGCCGGAAGGCGACGGACTCCCCCGCCGCCTCGGCCGGTCCGAGCACCGCCTGGTAGGGCACGAGCCGTGCCTGCCGGATGCGGGCGCCGAGGCTGCCGCGTTCGGCCGGCACCACCTCGGCGCGCAGCCCGAGGGCGGCGGCCCGGCGGGCGAGGGCGTCGGCGTACGGGAGTTCCGCGTCGGTGACAGGCAGGGCGACGAGCTGGACGGGCGCGAGCCAGGTGGGGAACGCGCCGCCGTGCCGTTCGATCAGGTGGGCCACGGCCCGTTCCATGCTGCCGATGACGCTGCGGTGCACCATGACCGGCCGGTGCTTCGCCCCGTCGGGGCCGGTGTAGGCGAGGCCGAACCGCGCGGGCTGGTGGAAGTCGATCTGCACGGTGGAGAGGGTGAACTCGCGCCCGGCGGCGTCCTCGACCTGGACGTCGATCTTCGGGCCGTAGAACGCCGCCTCCCCCGGGGTCTCCTCGTAGGCGACGCCCGACGCACGCAGGACGTCCGCGAGGAGGGCTCCGGCACGTTCCCACGCCTCGGGCGCGGCGGCGTACTTGCCTCCCGCGCCGGGCAGGGACAGCCGGTGGCGGGCGGCGACGATGCCGCATGCCTCGTACGCGCGGTGGATCATCGCGAGCGCGGCGGCGGCCTCGTCGGCGGCCTGCTCGGGGGTGCAGAAGATGTGCCCGTCGTTGAGCTGGATGGAGCGGACGCGGGTGAGGCCGCCGAGGACGCCGGACGGCTCGGAGCGGTACATGCCGCCCAGTTCGGCGAGGCGCAGCGGCAGTTCACGGTGGCTGCGGCCGCGTGACCGGTAGATCAGCGCGTGGTGCGGGCACATGCTGGGGCGGAGCACGAACGCCTCCGAGCCCAGGGTCATCGGGGGGAACATGTCGTCGCTGTAGTGCTCCCAGTGTCCCGAGATCTCGTACAGCTCGCGTTTGCCGAGGACGGGCGAGCAGACGTGCCGGTATCCGGCGCGCCGCTCTTCGTCGCGGAGGTACTCCTCCAGCGCGAGGCGTACGGCCGCGCCGTCGGGGAGCCAGAAGGGCAGTCCGGCGCCGAGCAGGGGGTCGGTGTCGAAGAGGTCGAGTTCGCGGCCGAGCCGGTGGTGGTCGTGCATGGGGGTCTCCTCACGGGGTGGTGAGGCGAGTGACCGCACGGCGAAGCCCCGGGGCACTCGCCCCGGGGCTTCACTGGTGGGTATCGGTCAGCGCGCCGGGACGGTCTCCGGCGTCGTCGTCATCATCGCGGCACGCTGCATGGGAGCGACCGTAGCACCGCGCGGGAGGGGGTGCCACGGCGTTTTCCGGCGGGGTGGTCAGATCACGAAGATGCCGATGCTCTCGGCGGTGCGGACGCCGCCGGGTGACCCGACGCGGACCGAGGCGCCCTGGACCGGGCCCTGCCAGCCGCTGCCGCCGCTGAGGTGGATCTCGGCGGTGAGGGTGGCGGTGGTGACGGTGGACTCGATGGCGCGGATACCGCGGCTCGCGGTGGTGGAGCCGATCTGGATCTCGCCCCAGTCCGTGCCGGAGCACTGCCACGCCTGCCAGCCGATGACCTCCTGGTCGGCGCGGGCGCACAGGGCGTCGGCGCCGTAGGCGCTCAGCCGCAGGGCCTGGAGTTCGTCGCCGGGGATGCCGCTGGCCAGGCCGTTGCACGTCTCCATCGTGTCCCAGCCGGGGGACGCGTTGTACGCCGAGTAGCAGATGACCGGATCGTCCCACGCGGCGGTGCGGGGGGCGGCGGTCGCCTCGGCGGCGGACAGGCCGCCGGTCAGGGCCAGCAGGGCGGCGGACAGCAGGACGGTCAGTCGTGTGCGCACGGGGTCCTCGTCTCTCGGTGAAGGGCGGGGTGACGGTGGGGCGCTGCGGGCGCTGCGGGCGGTGCTGGTGATGCTGGTGGTGCTGGGGCTGCCCGGGTCAGTGTCGGGGCGGCGGGGCTGCCGGACAGGGAGGCTTCTCGCCAACGTGCCGCGGTGCCGGTCGCGGGGGGATTGTCAGTGGGGGCTGCCAGGATGGCGGGCATGGAGAGGACACTGGGCCGGAAGGAAGCGTCGGACGCGGTCGGCGGCGCGGGGTGGCGGTATCTGCTGGGGGCGCTGCTGGGGGCGGTGCCGGTCGCGTCCGTCGCGGAGGGCGTGCGGGTGGCGACGGCGGCGGCGGACGTGTGCGGGGGCGACGCGGACGAGCACCTGCGGGTGGACGTGCGGGCGGGGCGTACGGTCCTCACGGTGCAGACGTTCGCGCGTGAGTCTCTGACGCGGCGGGATGTCGATCTGGCGCTCGGGATCACGGCCGCGTTGCGCGAGGGCGGGCTGGTGGTGGAGCCGGGGCTTGGGGCGGACGCGCCGCGGTCGGTCCAGCAGTTGGAGATCGCGATCGACGCGCTGGACATCCAGGCGGTCCGGCCGTTCTGGCGGGCGGTGTTTGGCTATGCGGACTCGGTGGACGCGGACGGGCATGGCGTACCGCTCGTCGATCCGGTGGGGCAGGGTCCGGCGGTGTGGTTCCAGCAGATGGACGCGCCGCGTCCGCAGCGCAACCGCGTCCACTTCGACGTGTGCGTGCCGCACGACGAGGCGGTCCGCCGGGTCGAGGCGACGCTCGCGGCCGGGGGACGTCTGCTCTCCGAGGCGCGCGTCCCGGCGTTCTGGGTTCTCGCGGACGCGGAGGGCAACGAGGCATGTGTGACGACATGGCAGGGAAGGGGCGACTGAGGAGCAGGCGTCATGGGGTGGGCGGTGTGCTTCCCGGCTGTGCCCGGATCAGTGCGGAGGGCGGGGACGCTGGGCCGGCTGGGAGGCGGCGGATGCCGGCCACGTCCCCCCGCCAGAGGACGTGGGCAGATCCCGGACCCGGCGGATCGGCGAGAACAGCAGGACCAGTCCGGCGAGCGGGATGCCGGCCGCCATGATCGCCAAGGCGGCACGGGCCCCGAGCACGGTGCCGAGCGTGCCGCCGAGCACCGCTCCGAGCGGGATCGTTCCGTAGCCGACGAAGGCCGTACTCGCGATCACGCGGCCGAGGACGGCCGGTGGGCAGTAGCGTTGCTGGAAGCTCGCCTTGATGATGTTTCCCGCCACCGCGCCCGTCGCGACGCAGAAGCCACCGGTGACGAAGAGCAGGACCCCGGCGCCACCGGTGGTCAGGGGCATGAGCAGGGCGAACACGGCGATGCCCAGTTCGAACAGCAGGGTGGCGCGCGCCGTTCCCATGCGGTCGGCGACGCGACGCGTGGCCAGGGCCCCGGCCACTCCTCCGGCACTCGTGGCCGCGATGACGGTGCCGACCGCGCCGGGGTCCAGACCGACGTCGCGGACCAGGAAGACGACCTGGATCGACTGGTACCCCATCAGGGCCAGGTTGGAGAAGGCTCCGAAGAGGGTGAAGGTGCGGAGCCAGGGATCGCGCACGATCATCGACAGTCCGTCACGTACCTTCCGGGCCAGTGATCCGGCACGGTGTCCGGTCCTGTCGGCACGGTGCTCACGGTGGCGGATGCCGGTCAGGCAGAGGAGGGAGACGAGAAACGTCGCGGCGTTGGCGAGCAGCCCGTTCACGGCCCCCGCCGCCTGCGCGATCAGTCCTCCTGAGCCGAGCCCGGCGATCTGGGCGGCGGAGGCGCTGCCGTGCAGTGCGGCGTTTCCCTCCGGCTGGTCCTCGGGCTCCAGGATGCTGGGGACATAGGCGCTGTAGGCGGTCTGGAAGAACACGGCGGCCGTACCCGTCAACAGGGAGACCATCAGCAGCGGTCCGATGCTCAGCAGGCCCAGCCGTGCGGCGACCGGGACGGACGCGAAGAGCACGAGGGAGACGGCGGCGGCGGTCAGCATGATCGGCCTGCGCCGCAGCCGGTCCGTCCAGACCCCCGCCGGGAGGCTGATCAGCAGCCATGGCACCCAGGCGGTGGCGTTGAGCAGACCGACCTCGAACGTGTCGGCGTCCAGCACGGACACGGCGATCAGGGGCATCGCCACCCCGCTCACGGCCGCGCCGAACCTGCCGGCCGTCTCACCGCACCAGAGGAGTCGGAAGTCACGGTGGCGACGGAGGAGACCGCCGCCTTCGCGGGGGTTCACGCGGTGCCGCCCGCGGGTGGGGGCAGACCTCCCGTCCGGGGGGAAACCTGCGCGCGCCGGGGAGCCTTGGAACGTGCCTGTTGCCGGGCATGGCACGAGGCTGACCGGTCGGAGTGGACCGGCCCCAGTCATTTTGGCTTGCCGGGCCGTCGGTGGTGCGCCGTAGGCTCCGCGGTGTGGAGATACGGAGTGTTGACCCGCGTGACACGGTCTGGGAGCGGGATCGTGCCCGGTATCGCGTCTCGTTCTGGGACGTGCCCGCGGGGGCGGCGTACGAGTACGAGGTCGTCAGTGAGGTGGACGTCGACGAACTCCTCGTGTGGGCTGCCCGGTTCGGGGCGGAGCGGGGGTGGTCGTACACGGTCTACGCGGTCGTCGCCGAGCGGGGCCGGGCGGGGCTGGTCCGGCTCGCGGGGGTGTCGGGTGATCCGTTCGCCGGCGAGGGCGGAGGCAACGGCGCGGTGGTACAGACCTCTTGACCCCGTGGTCCAGACCATTCTAGGCTCGCGACAGCCGCGATGAGCGCGACATGACAACACCCCCACTCGTCGTCACGCGCCCAGGTGGACGGCGCGGCTTCCCCCACAGCTCGCTCCACCGAATCCGGGAGAACTCCCTTGCGATCATCCTCCTCGTCCGAGCGTCCCAGGCGGCCCGGCCGGGTCCGGCGCCTGGTCACCCTGCTCGCGGCCCTCGCCCTGCCCGTCACCGGACTGGTCGCCCTGACCACCCCGGCGCAGGCCGGGACGGAGACGGCGGACGCCCCACGCGCCGCCGCGGGCCAGGTCAACCTCGGCTACTTCGCCGAATGGGGCGTCTACGACCGGGGCTACCACGTCAAGGACATCGTGGACTCCGGCTCAGCCGAGCAGATCACCCACATCAACTACGCCTTCGGCAACGTGCAGAACGGCGCGTGCACGGTCGGCGACCCGTACGCCGCCTACGAGCGCACGTACACCGCCGCCGAGAGCGTCAGCGGTGTCGCCGACACCTGGGACCAGCCGCTGCGCGGCAACTTCAACCAGCTGCGGCAGCTCAAGGAGCGCTACCCGCACATCAAGATCCTGTGGTCCTTCGGCGGCTGGTCCTGGTCCGGCGGCTTCACCCAGGCCATGCAGGACCCGCAGGCGTTCGCGCAGTCCTGCCACGACCTCGTCAACGACCCGCGCTGGGCGGGGCTCTTCGACGGCATCGACCTCGACTGGGAGTACCCCAACGGCTGCGGCCTGACCTGCGACACGAGCGGTCCGCAGGTCTTCGGCGACATGCTGCGGGCGTTCCGCGCCGAGTTCGGCGACCAGCTGGTCACCGCGGCCATCACGGCGGACGCGTCGGACGGCGGCAAGATCTCGGCGGTGGACTACGCCTATGGCGCCGAGCACGCCGACCACCTCGCGGTGATGACGTACGACTTCTTCGGCGCGTGGGCCGCGACGGGGCCGACCGCGCCGCACTCGCCGCTCACCCCGTACGACGGCCTCCCGCAGCAGGGGTTCACCGGTGACGCGGCGGTCGAGGCCCTGCTCGGCCAGGGCGTGCCGTCGTCCAAGCTGCTGCTCGGCATCGGCTTCTACGGCCGGGGCTGGAGCGGTGTGACGCAGAGCGAGCCCGGCGGCTCCGCGACCGGCGCCGCGCCCGGCACGTACGAGGCGGGCATCGAGGACTACCACGTGCTGGAGACGAGCTGCCCGGCCACCGGCACGGTGGCGGGGACGGCCTACGCGCACTGCGGCGACCAGTGGTGGAGCTACGACACCCCGCAGACAGTGCTGGGGAAGATGGACTGGGCCAGGGATCGCGGCCTCGGCGGCGCGTTCTTCTGGGAGTTCTCGGGTGACAGCGCGGACGGCGATCTGGTGAGCGCCATCCACGACGGCCTGGCCTGATCGCCCGCGCGATGCCGAGGACGCGGGCGACGGCGTCGTCGAGGCCGGTCGCCGGGCGGCCGAGCACCGCCCGCAGGTCGCCGGTGGTCCGCTCCAGCACCCCCGCGCGGACGAGGCTTTCGAGCATCCCGCGCGCGCCGGGCGCCGGTTCGGCGCGCTCGGCGGTGGTGACGGGCGTGCCGAGGAGACGGGAGAGGGTGTCGGCGAGTCGGGGCATGGTCCACGGCTCGCCGGTGAGGTCGTACGCGCGCCCCAGGTGGCCGTCCTCCGTGAGGACGCGGACGGCGGCCTCGGCGAGGTCCGCGCGCAGTGCGGTGTTGAGGCCGCGTCCGCCGGTGCCGTCGGGGAGTGTGCCGGTGGCCGCCGCCTCCCGCAGCACCGCCGCGTCGAGGAATCCCTCGCTGTAGAACGGGTGCCGCAGCAGGGTGCACGGCAGGCCGCTGTCGCGCAGGGCCTCCTCGGTGGCGTGGTGGGCGTCCGGCATACCGGGGCGCGGGGTGTCGGCGCCGAGGAAGCTGGTGTAGGCGACGGCCTTCACCCCGGCCGCGCGGGCGGCGTCTATCGCGGTGCGGTGCTGGCGGGTGCGGCGCTCCGGGTCGAGTTCGGGCGAGGAGATCAGCAGGAGCCTGTCCGCTCCGGCGAAGGCGGCGCGCAGGCTGTCGGCGTCGTCGTAGTCGCCGCGCCGTACGGTGATGCCGCGGGCGGCGAGCCCGGCCGTCTTGGACGGGTCGCGGACCGCCGCGACGATCTCACCGGCGGGGAGCCGGTCGGCGAGCAGTTCGAGGACGGTGCTTCCGAACGCGCCGGACGCGGCCGAGACGACGATCACGGGACTCCTCAGGGCCGTCACCGGCCCTCTGGGTGACAGGTACGGTGCACCCTCACCGGTGCGGCCCGTGGGCGTCAATCACTTTTCGCGAGAGGCGGGGTTCCCGTGCCGGGACACGTCCCCGGCCGCGCGGCAGGCGCACGGCCGGGGACATGCTGTCAACTCGCCGCGCAGGGTGTGCCGTTGAGCGAGAAGCGGCCGGGCGGCGCGGTGTCGCCCGTGTGCTCGGCCAAGTAGCCGAGGGTCACGGAGGCGCCGGGCGCGATGGTCCCGTTGTGCGGCGCGTTGGTCGCCGTGACGACGTTGGCCCCCTGGACAAGGGTGGTGTTCCAGTCGGAGACGATCGTCTGGCCGCGGGGCAGGGTGAAGTCCAGCTCCCAGCCGTTGACCGGCTCGGTGCCGGTGTTGGTGAGGGTCAGGTCGACGGTGAGGCCGGTGCCCCAGGTCGTCGCCGTGTGGCTGACGCGGCAGACGGGCTCCGTCTCCTCGAACGAGACGCGGTGCAGCCCGCCCGGCAGGTCGTTGACGACATAGAACTCGCCGTCCGCGGTGGCGCCGAAGGCGGTGACCTGGGTGGGGGTCTCGCCGATCTCGGCCGTCTCGTAGCCGCCCCGGCCGTCCGGGCGGATGGCCCAGACGGTGGAGGAGCAGTAGTCGGTGGCGATGTACGTGCCGCCGACCAGGTCGGCGTACTGCTCGCCCCGGTAGACGCGGCCGCCGATGACGGCGCAGCCGCCGGTGTAGAGGGAGTAGTACGAGACGGGCTCGGTGTAGTCGGCGGCGGGGTCGCACTGGGCCTCGTCGAAGACCTCCGGGCCCTCGTAGCAGGACCAGCCGAGGTTGGCGCCGCCCTCGTCGGCGGCGAGGTGGTCGAACTCCTCCCAGCGGCCCTGGCCGACATCGCCGATCCACAGCGAGCCGTCCGCGGGGTCGAAGGAGAAGCGCCACGGGTTGCGCAGGCCGTAGGCCCAGATCTCGCCACGGGCGCCGGCGGTGCCGACGAACGGGTTGTCCTGCGGGATGCAGTAGGCGAGGTCGCCGCAGCTGCGGCTGACGTCGATGCGGAGGATCTTGCCGAGGAGGGTGTCGAGGCGCTGGCCGGTGTCGAACGGGTCGCCCGCGCTGCCGCCGTCGCCGATGCCGAGGTAGAGGTAGCCGTCGGGCGCGAAGGCGATCTGGCCGCCGTTGTGGTTGTCGAACTCGGCGTGGGGCTGGCTCAGGACGACGTCGAGCGAGTCGTCCGCGAGGCTGTAGCGGGCGACGGTGACGGCGCCGTCGGGCAGGGCGGTGTACGCGAGGTACAGCTCCTGGCTGTCGGCGAAGTCGGGGTCGAGGGCGATGCCCAGGAGGCCGCGTTCGTTGCCCGAGATGTCGACGGCGTCGCTGATGTCGAGCAGCGGGGCCGCGGCGAGGCCGGTGTCCGGGTGGTAGACGCGGACGGTGCCGGGCTTCTCGGTGATGAACAGGCGGTCGGTGCCGTCGTCCGGGGCGGCGATCGCCGTGGGGCGGCGCAGCCCGAACGCGACCTGGGTGGTGGTCGCGGTGACGTTCTCCAGCGGCACGTCGGCGACGGCCGGCGCGGAGGTGGCGGTGTCGGCCGACGCGGACACGGGTGCCACCAGGGCCAGGGTCAGTACGAGGAGGAGTAAACCGGTCAAGTGACGTGACATGGCGGCTCCAGAGCGGAGGGAAGGTGCGGGGGTGTACGGGGTCGTGCGGGGCCGGCGCGCCGGGGGCAGGTGCGGCCCCGCGGCGGCACGATGCGCCGACTTCGCCAGCGAGCAGGCGAGTTGATGACCCGGACCGGTCGTTCCCGTGCCGGGGCGTGTCTCACCGGACGGTATCGACTTCCCCTGCCGCCACACCAGACCCCGGGAGGCGCGACCGTGCGGCGGAGGCGGGCGGCTCGGGCTGCCGGGCTCTGTAAAAATCGTCGCGCTCGCGAATTATTCGGCGCGCGGCGGCGCACCGCGCCACAGGAGGAGACGACCGGGCGCCCTGCCGTGCGATGGTCTGGACCTTTCCTCCCCAGGAGGCTAGAGCCCTGCGGCAGGGGCGTCAAGGGAACGGACAGAGCCCCTTATCCGCAGACAGTAAGCCCTTGTTCCGGCGCTCCCGGAGGGTTGACGCGGGTCTGCGCCGCCCCTTAAATCGCGTATCAAGGAAAGCGGCGGGGGCCGCACGCGCCCCCGCATCCCGGCCTTCCGCCCTCCTCCACCGCTCCCCGGTCGATGCTTCGCGAACGCGTACGCCCGCGTTCGCCGCCCAGGGCGCGCCGTGCCGCGCGCGGTCACGGGGAGAAGGGGCGGGAGACATCAGAGAGGCAGGACGCCTTGAGACCGGCCCCCACGTCCCTCCCCCGGCGGCATCCGCTCGCCGTCCTCGCAGCCGTGCTGCTGGCCACGGCCATGCTGCTGATCGCCCCCGGCATGGCGCCGACCGCCGCAGCCGCGGGGGAACGCGTCGACGTCTGGCTGACCACCACGTCCGACGCGGGCGGGCGCAACGTCACCCGCGGCCTCCAGCAGCAGGCGCCGATCGCCTTCGGCCCGGCGGGCGGCTCGGCGAACCACACGATCACGGTGGACGAGAACACCCGCTACCAGACCTTCGAGGGCGGCGGCGCGTCCATCACGGACACGACCGCGCACCTCCTGCGCGGCGGCGCCGTGAGCGCGGCGACACGCGACGAGGTGATGCGCAGGCTGTTCTCGCCGACCGACGGCATCGGCCTGTCGTTCGTGCGCAACCCGATCGGCGCCTCGGACCTGTCGCGGCCGGGGCACGTGTCGCTGGACGACACCTGCTGCGACCTGAACGACTTCGGCGCCAACGGCTACGACACCGACGTCCGGCTGCTCACCGGTCAGGCCAGGCAGTTGAACCCGGCGCTGCGCGTGAAGGGCGTGCCGTGGAGCGCGCCCGGCTGGATGAAGGACAACGGCCGGATGGACCAGATGGGCTGGCTGCGCTGGGAGTACTACCCGATGTACGCCCAGTACCTGGTCCGTTATGTGCAGAGCTACCAGGCCGCCGGTATCCCCATGAACTACATCTCGGTACAGAACGAGCCCAACTGCTGCCAGGCGGGCAACCCCACGGCGATGAACTACCCCGGCATGAACTGGAACGCGTCCGGTCTCGCCGAGTTCACGAAGAACCACCTCTACCCGGCGTTCCGCGCGGCGGGGATCACCACCAAGGTCCTCATCCACGACTGGAACTACGGGGACTGGGGCCAGATCGGCCAGGCCATCCTCGCCGACCCCGCCGTCCGCAACGACCCGCTGTTCGGCGGTGTCGCCTGGCACGGGTACGGCGGCAGCCCGACGGTGGGCACGCAGGTCCACAACCAGTACCCGAACGTCCCGCAGTTCAGCACGGAGCACTCCGGCGGCACGTGGGTGGGCAACCAGCACAACGAGGACCTGAACGACATCGTCAACTACGCCCGCAACTGGAGCGGCAGCCTGGTCAAGTGGAGCCTGGCGCTCAACCAGAACATGGGCCCGCACAACGGCGGCTGCGGCACCTGCACCGGCCTGATCACCGTGCAGGAGGGCGGTGCGCGCGCCGGCCAGGTGGACTACACGGTCGAGTACTACACGACCGGTCACCTCACGAAGTTCGTGCAGCCGGGCGCGCAGCGCATCGACTCGACCGCCAACGGCACGGTGCAGAACGTCGCGTGGCGCAACAGCAACGGCACCAAGTCGCTGATCGCGCACAACGGCGGCACGTCGTCGCAGTCGGTCCGCGTCAACTGGGGCAACCAGTCGTTCACCTACACCCTGCCCGCCCGCACCACGGCGACCTTCACCTGGTCCGGTACGCAGAGCGGTGGCGGCGGCGGCACGCCGGGCGCGGGCACGCTCACGGGCCTGGCCGGGAAGTGCCTCGACGTGGCCGGTGCCTCGTCGGCGGACGGCACCCCCGTCCAGCTCTACGCCTGCAACGGCACCGAGGCGCAGCGCTGGACGATCGGCGGGGACGGGAGCATCCGCGCGCTGGGCAAGTGCCTGGACGTGGCGGCCGGTTCGACGGCGAACGGCGCACAGCTACAGCTCTACACGTGCAACGGCACGGGCGCGCAGCAGTGGACGTACAACGCGACCACGCATGACGTGGTCAACGTGGCGTCCGACAAGTGCCTGGACGTGACGGGCAATTCGTCGGCGGACGGGACACGCGCCCAGATCTGGACCTGCACCGGCGCGGCCAACCAGAAGTGGACGCACAACGTGTAGGCCCCTGCCCCGCCCCCGGCGCCATGTCGGGGGCGGGGCACTCGCCGTTCACCAGGGGGCGCCGCTCCCCCACCGGGCCGCACGTCATCGCCGGCACGCGCGGGGAGCCGCCGCCGTCCACCCGCCGCCCGCACAGTCGTGCGCGTCCTTCCGCAGAAAGGCGGACCGCGGCTTCCCGGCCGCCCCGGGCGTACCAAGACCCGTGGGGCGGGTTCCCGCACGGGGGCGCGCGCTCCTGACGCGGCCGGTCCTGTCCACCCGCCGCGGGGGGTCAGGCCCGGCCGAGCATCCTGGCGCCCGCGACGGTGTCCGCGCGGGCCGAGAAGTAGTCGGTGAACGCACGGACGAACTCCGCCTCGGTGATCCGGCCGTCACCGTCGGCGTCCAACTGGCGGAAGCCGTCGTTGAGTTCCGCCGGGTGCACGCGGCTGCCGCCGAAGAGGGCGCGGTACTCGTCCGCGCACAGATGGCCGCCGCCGTCCGTGTCGGCGGCGCGGAACATCGCGCGCACGGCGACGTGCAGCCCCCGTTCCAGACAGGCGGGGTCCCGGTCGAGCCCGCTGAGCGTGGCGCGGACGAACTCGGCGCGGGAGACCCGTCCGTCCCCGTCCGTGTCCATGGTCGCCGCCATCTGCCGCCACCACGTGTCGAAGGCCGCGTGGACCTCCGCCTCACGCTCGGCGGTCAGGTCGAGCGGCCAGCACACGTTGTGCGCCATGGCGCGCAGGTCGGCGAGCCCGATGTGCCCGTCGCCGGTCTGGTCGAGCACCTGCCGGAAGAACGTGTCGAGCCGCGCCGGACGGGTGTCGCGCCCGCGTGCGGGGCGGGCGCGATGCCGGTGCCGGGAGACGCACGGGGCGGGGAACGCGCTCCCGGTGGGCGGCACGCGGTAGCGCCAGCGGTCCGGCAGCCGGGTCATGACGGTCCTGGCGCCGCGGTGCAGCGTCCAGGACAGGGCGGCGGCCCGTCGGCCGCGCTTCAGGCCGAGCCGTTCGCGTAAGGCGGGCGGCAGGTCGGCGGTGGTGAGCGCGGCCAGGGTGGCGGCGATGGCGGCGCGCAGCGCGGGCCAGGCGGGCCGCAGCAGCCGCAGCCGGGCGGGCGGCGGCGCCTCGCGGAGGATGCCGGAGAGGAGGTGGCGTACCTCGGGGCCGTCCTCCAGGCGCTCGCGGATGGTGCGGTCGATGTAGCCGGGTACGTCGGCGGCGGTGGTCGGCCACAGCTCGTCGGGCAGCCGGAAGGCGGCGCACGCGGCGCGGAAGTCGCCGTAGAGCGCGTCGAGTTCGGCGGGGGTGCAGGGGCGCCCCGACAGCGCGTGCATGGCGGTCAGCGCCTCGTAGAGGGTCATCAGGACCCACACGCGCACCTCGGGGTCCTCCGCCGTGTAGGAGCGGCCCGTGGTGTCGGTGCCGTGGACGCGCCGGTGGGCGCGGTCGAGGCGGGCCACCTCGCGGAGCAGCGCTTCGCGGTCGCCGAAGAAGAGCCGGCGGCCGCTGTCCATGGTGTGCTGCACGCGGCGCCAGGGGTGGGCGCGGTACGTGGACCAGTCCGCCATCCCGGCGGCGACCGCCGGGTGCGCGACCTGGAGGACGAGCAGCCGCCACGCCACCAGGGCGATGCGGCGCTCGCCCAGACTGCTGCGGAACGAGGACCGGTCACCCGCCGGGGCACTGGTCGCCATGGGCACCTCCACGAGACGGACGCGGCGCCCCCCGCGGGGCGCGCGCCCCTCACCCAAGCGCGCGGGGGCACGGCCCGGTCGCGGCATGGCGCGCAAACCACCCGTTCGAGGGATCCGCGACGCGGCTCCCGCACACCCGTGCGCCCAGGGGTCAGCGCATGGGGCGGGCGGCCTCGTCGAGCAGTTCGGCGAAGATTTCCATGACCGGCCGGCTGCCCTCGTCCTGGATCCACTCGGCGGTGGCCAGCCTGAGCATCGAGAGGAAGACGGCGGCGATCACCCGGGGCCGCACCTCCTCCGTGCCCGGCCGCCCCGCGACGGCGTCGGCCAGGTCGTTCTCCAGGGCGACCCGCCCGGCGAGCTGCCGGGCCAGCAGGGACGGGTGGCGCATGGCGAGCCGCGTCCTGACGGCCCACTGCCGTTCGAGCGGGAGGTGCTCCTGCCGGAGGAACGTGGCGACGGCCCCGGCGCGCAGCGCCGTCCAGGCCGACTCCTCCCGCGGGCGGGCCCTGACGGCGGCGAGCAGCAGGCCGGTGAGGTACTCGTCGCCGAAGAGGAGGGCGTCCTCCTTGTTGGCGAAGTAGTTCGAGAAGGTGCGGCGCGAGATGCCGGCGGCGTCGGCGATGGCCTCGACCGTCACGTTCTCGATCCCGTGCTCCACGGTCAGACGCAGCGCGGCCTCGTGGACCGCCTGCCGGGTGGCGGCCTTCTTGCGTTCACGCAGGCCCGTGGGGCCGTCTGGTCGGTGCGGCATGGCTCCATGATGCTACAGATCACAAATTTTTGCCCTGTGCGCAAAGATGCCCAGTGTGCAGTTATGCTGGAGCGAGTCCCCCTTTCTCCGTCTTCGTACGTCACAGGAGGTGCGCGTGAGCGCACAGACGGCCGTACCGTCAGCGGCCGGGCCCATGGACCACCGCCACGTCCTGCGCGCGATGAGCGGCCTGCTCGTCGTGCTGTTCATGGCGATGATCAGCTCCACGATCGTCTCGGTGGCCCTGCCCCAGATCATCGGCTCGCTCAACGGCACGCAGTCCCAGTACACGTGGGTGGTCACCGCCACCCTGCTGGCCTCGACGGCCTCCACCCCGATCTGGGGGAAGCTCGCCGACCTCTTCAGCAAGAAGCTGCTGTTGCAGATCGCCATCGTGATCTTCACGGTGTCGGCGCTGGCCTGCGGCTTCGCGCAGAACACCGCCCAGCTCATCGCCTTCCGCGCCGTCCAGGGCCTGGGCCTCGGCGCCCTCCAGGTGCTGGTCCAGGTGATCATCGCGGCGATGATCAGCCCCAAGGAGCGCGGCCGGTACAACGGCTACCTCGGCGGCGTCATGGCCGTGGCCACGGTCGGCGGCCCGCTGCTCGGCGGCGCCATCACGGACATCTCCTGGCTCGGCTGGCGCTGGTGCTTCTTCATCGCGGTCCCGTTCACCGCGATCGCGCTGGTGATGCTGTCGCGCACGCTGCACCTCGTCGAGACGCGCCGCCCGGAGACGCGCGTGGACTACGCGGGCGCGGTTCTCATCGCCGCCGGTGTGAGCCTGCTGCTGCTGTGGGTGACCTTCGTCGACAACAACTTCGGCTGGCTCTCGTGGCAGACCGCGGTCATGGTCGGCGGCAGCGTCGTCCTGCTGGGCGCGGCCGTGCTGGTCGAGTCCCGGGTACGCGAGCCGGTCGTGCCGATGCACGTGGTGAAGCGCCGCGACCCGGCGCTGGCGATCGTCGGGAGCCTGGCCGTGGGCATGGCCATGTTCGGCGGCGCGGTGTTCCTCGGGCAGTACTTCCAGATCGGGCGGGGCTACTCGCCGACCGAGGCGGGCCTGCTGACCATCCCGCTGATGGCCGGTGTCATGCTCTCCTCCGCCGTCGCGGGCCGCATGGTCTCCCGCACCGGCAAGGTCAAGCCGTACATCCTGGCCGGGGTGATCGTCCTGACGCTGGGCTTCCTCGGCCTGTCCACCATCGACCACGAGACGTCCCTGGTCCTGGTCGGGACCGGCATGTTCGCGGTCGGCGTCGGTGTCGGCATGTCGATGCAGAACCTCGTGCTCGTGGTGCAGAACACGGTGCCCCTGAACGAGATAGGCGCGGCCAGCGGCGCGATCACGTTCTTCCGTTCGCTGGGCGGCACCATGGGCGTCTCGATCCTCGGCGCGGTGCTGGCCAACCAGGTCGCGACGAAGATCGCGAACGGGCTGCGCGAGCTGGGCATCGACCCGGCGGCGGGCGGCTCGGACGCGGGGTCCACGCTGAACGTCGCGGCGATGCCCCCCGCCGTCCAGGGCGTGATCCGCGCGGCCTACGGCGACGCGACCGGCCACATCTTCCTGATCTCCGCGGGTATCGCGCTGATCGGCGTGATCGCGGTGCTGTTCCTCACCCCGGCGACGCTCCGCGACAGCCTGGACATGCCGGCCGCGCCCGCGGTGCCGGGCGCGGACGGCGCGGCCCGTGAGAACGCGGCGGACACGGCGGTTCCCGCGGCCGTCACCTCCGCCGGACGCGGGTCCGACGGCCGGGCGCCGGGCGCCTGACCGGGGCCGGGTCCCGGCAGGGAGAAGGCCGGCCCGCCGTGGGGGAGGCGGGCCGGCCCTGTGGGGGGACGCGCGCGGGTGCGCGCGGGGGCGGCGCGGTCAGGCGCCGCTGAGCACCGGGGAGCCGGCGGGCTCGGTGCCCGCGAGCTGGCGGTGGGCCGCGGCGAGGGCGTCCTCGGCGGTACGGGTCCCGGTGGACACGCACAGCGTGTACGTGACGTCTTCCAGGCGCCTGGTCACGTCCGGGCTGGACGCGTCGTCCCGCAGTATGACGAGCGCTTCGTACTCTTCCACGAGGTTCCGCAGGACCGCGGGGTGGGCCATCATCACGGGGGGTCTCTCCTTCCGCACCACCAGTTCTTGGGGCAGCGATCCTTCGGATACCCCCGCTTTTCTTGAGCACTCCTGGCGTTTTCCCGCCATTTCCGCGGCGGGGGCCGCGACGGGCGTGAGGCGGGAAGACCGCAGGTCGGCGGGGGTGGGCTGTGGCCCGGGAGTCAGGCGGGGCGCTCCCGCCGCCGTCCGGATCCTTCTGCCCGGGGGCGCCCTGCCTCCGTACGGGCGCGTCTATCGTCGCTCCATGACGCATCGGATGGTCTGGGTGAACGGCGCCTTCGGCAGCGGGAAGACCACGCTCGTCGGCGAGTTGAGCCGGAGGTGGCCCGAGGCGCTGGTCTACGACCCGGAGTCGACCGGTTACCTCCTGAGGGAGATCGTCCCTGTCACCGGGGGCAACTTCCAGCACCTGCCGCTGTGGCGCAGGCAGGTCGTCTCGCTCGCCCTCGGGCTCTTCGAGGAGTACGACCGGCCGGTGCTGTCGGCGCAGACGCTGGTGGACGCCGCGTACGCCCGGGAGATCTTCGGCGCGCTGCGGACGGCGGGCGTGGACGTCCTGCACGTCTGCCTCCGGGTGCCGCCCGCCGAGCTCGGCAGGCGCATCGACGGCCGGACCGTCGTTCCGGGCGACCCGGTGCGCGACGCGGAGATCCGCCGCTGGTGCCGCGAGCAGAATGTGAGGTGGACCGCCGCCGCGGACGAGCTGCGCGCGGAGGGCGTCCATCTCGACGCCGGGCGCCCGGTCGCCGAGCTGGCGGACGAGGTGCTGGCCCTGGCGACGGGTGGCGCGACGTCGTGAGACCGGCGTGGACGCCGCCACCGGCCGGATGGTGATGTCCGTCCGCCTCGCACCGGCGGCAAGCCCGCGTGCGCCCGCACGCGCAGCGGTCCTCCGGACCCGGCCACTGTCCGCCTGTGTCTGCCGGACCGCCCGGGGCTCCCCCGGCCTGACGGGCTGGGGGCACACCGGACCGTCCTCGTACCCGGTGTACCCGACGATGCGGCAACGCGGACAGCGCCGCCTCCGGGGCCCCTCCCAGCCGCCACGCCCGGCGCGCGGGGCGCGCTGGACGGTCCTCAGGTCTGGGAGGTCTCCGTCCCCCGGCGTCCACGCCGGCCGCCCGTGCACCCGCGAGGCCGCCCAGGTGCGCGACGCCGCTCACGCAGGCGGCGGCGGGAAACGGCTTCAACGGGGTCGGCACGCCTGGCGGGTCATCCGGACCCCGCCGTACGCGCCGCCCCCGGCACGGCGGTCTCAGCGATCGGCGCGGTGTCCGCCGGGACCGGGAGAACGGCGGGCCCCGCCCTGGGTCAGGCGGTGGGCGGCGTGGGGGCGGCGGTCCGGGTGTCGGCCAGGGTGGGGATAAGGCCGGTGCCGCCCTGTCCCGCCACCGACAGGGAGGCGGCCCCGATGCCCAGGCTCACGGCCGTGCGCAGCGGGTCGCCGAGCGCCAGGCGCGCGGCGGTGGTGCCCGCCAGGACGTCCCCCGCGCCGGTGGCGTCCACGGCCTCGGCGACGCGCGGCACGGGGAAGGTGACCAGGCCGTCGGCGTCGGCGACGACCACGCGGTCCGCGCCCATGGTGACGGCCGCCGCCGCCGCGCCGAGCGCCCGTGCCTCACGGGCCGCCGACTCCGGGTCGCCGGTGCCGAGCAGCGCGCGGGCGTCGGAGGGGCAGGAGGGGGTGACGAGGGCGCAGTGCGGGGCGATCTCGGCGAGGGCGGCGCGTGCCCGTTCCGCGGTGGTGAGGCGGGCGCGGAAGTTGGGGTCGTAGACGACGGCGGCGCCGCCGTCCGACGCGATCCGGGCGGCGGTGAGGACGGCGCGGCGGCTGGTGTCGGACAGCGCGCTGCCGATGCCGGTGACGACGAGGGCACCCGCCTCCGCGAGGACGGCCGCGTGCCGCTCGATGTCGGCGGCGTCCAGGCGGGAGGCGACGCTGCCGCTGCGCCAGTAGGTGAACTCGCGCTCGCCCGTGAGGTCGCCGTGCAGCATGTAGGCGCCGTTGCTGCCGGGCACGCGCTGGATGAGCGAGGTGTCGACGCCGAGGTCGGCGACGCGGCGGACCAGGGCGTCGCCGAGCTGATCGTCGGCGACGGCGGTCAGCACGGCCGTACGGGCACCGGCGGCGGCCGAGGCGGCTGCCGCGTTGAGGGTGTCGCCGGAGAAGCCGAGCCGGACGGGCGTGCCGTCGCCGAGGGGGCCCTCGCAGTACAGCTCGACGAGGATCTCGCCGATGAGGACGACGTCGAAGCGTGCCATCACGCGCCCCCGAAGACGCGGGCGAGCGCGGCGTGGTCGTCGGGCAGTCCCGAGCCGATGCCGACGGCGAGCGCCCCGGCGGCGAGGTAGGCGGGCGCCTCGTCCACGGCGATGCCGCCGGTCGGGATGAGGACGGCGTGCGGCAGGACGGCGCGCAGGGAGGAGAGGAAACGGGGCCCGCCGACGTGGGCGGGGAAGACCTTCGCGGGGCCGCGGCTCGCGGCGTCGGCGACCTCGGCGGGGGTGAAGCCGCCCTCGATGAAGACGGTCCCGCGCTCGGCGGCGACCGCGCGGACCGCGGGGGCCGGGTAGGGCGAGACGAGGAACGCGGCCCCGGCGTCGGCGGCCGCGGTGGCCTGTTCCGCGGTGGTGACGGTGCCGACGCCGAGCAGCGGGCCGTCGCCGAGCGCGTCGCGGCAGGCGGCGAGGGCGAGATGCCAGTCGGGGGTCGAGGTGGTCAGCTCGACCGCCCGGCAGCCCGCCCCGACCAGGCCCGTGACACGGGCGACGGCGGCCGGGACGTCCGGTGAGCGCAGCACCGGGAGGAGGCGTTGGGCGCCGAGGGCGGCGAGGAGGGGGCTCGTTGCTGACATGCCGTTCCGTTACGTAGAATGCTGTTCTGTTGAATGAAACGCCACTGACGCTAACGAGCCCACGGGGAGCTGTCAATGCCGGACAACGACGCCCGCACGAGCACGGCCACGGGCGCGCGGGCGGGCCGTTCGTCGGACGCGGGCAACGCCACCGCCAAGGCGCTGCGCCTGCTGGAGGCCGCCGCCGCGCCGGGCGGCCCCCACCGCCTCGGCGCCATCGCCGCCGCCGCCGGGGTGCCCAAGGCCAGCGCGCACCGCATCCTGCGCAGCCTGGTGGACGACGCGTTCCTCGTCCCCGACGGCGAGGGCGGTTACGCGACCGGCCCCCGCCTGCGGGCACTGGCGGCGCAGGTCCACGCGGACGGCGCGGGCGACGAGCTGGTCCAGTCCGAGCTGACGGGGCTGCGCGACCGTACGGGCCACACGGTGCACGCGGCGCTGCGCAGCGGCGACGGGGCGGCGTACACCCACAAGGTCTCGGGCCCGCACGCCGTGCAGATGGCGTCGCACGTCGGCATGCGCATGCCGCTGCACTCGACGGCGATCGGCAAGTGCGTCCTCGCGGCGCTCCCCGGGGACGAGCTGGCCGAGCTGATCGACCGCGCCGGGCTGCCCGCCAGGACGCCGCGCACGCTGACGGACGGCGACGCGCTGCGCCGGGAGCTGGCGCGGGTGCGGGCGGACGGCTTCGCGCTGGACGACGAGGAGAACGAGACCACGATCCGCTGCCTCGGGGCACCGCTGCGCGACGCGGCCGGGGCGGTCATCGGCGGCGTGAGCGTCTCGACGGTGACCTTCCTCGTGCCGCGCGACGAGCTGCTGGCGCTGGCGGACACCGTACGCGCGACCGCCGCGGCCATCTCGGCGCGCCTGCGCTGAGACGGCCGCGGCAGAACCGCGGCGAGGGGGCGGGTCACCAGTCGTGGACGGTGCCGTCCTGGAGGCGGTTCACGGGCAGGTAGCCCTGCGCGTACGGGTGGGCGGCGGCGAGTTCCTCGTCCAGCTCGACGCCGATGCCCGGGGCCTCGCCGGGGTGGAGGTGTCCGTCGCTGAACGTGTACGCGTGCCGGAAGACCTCGTTCGTCAGGTCGGTGTGGCCCGAGTACTCCTGGATGCCGAAGTTGTGGATCGCCAGGTCCAGGTGGACGGCGGCGGCCATGCCGACCGGCGAGATGTCCTCGGGGCCGTGGATCGCGCTCCTGATCTGGTACTGCGCGGCGTAGTCGAACAGCTTGCGCAGCGGCGTGACGCCGCCGAAGTGGGTGACGGCGGAGCGCACGTAGTCGATCAGCTGCTCCTGCACCAGCGTCTGGTAGTCGAAGACGGTGTTGAACACCTCGCCGATCGCCAGGGGCGTGGTGGTGTGGCGGCGCACGACGCGCAGCCCCTCCTGGTTCTCGGCGGGCGTGCAGTCCTCCAGCCAGAACAGCTTGTACGGTTCGAGCTCCTTGCCGAGCCTGGCCGCCTGGAGGGGGGTGAGGCGGTGGTGGGCGTCGTGCAGCAGGGGCAGTTCGGGGCCGAACTCGTTGCGCACCGCCTCGAAGACGCCCGGGATGTGGCGCAGGTACGCGTCGGTGTCCCAGTCCTCGACGTGCGGGCGGACGCGCTGGTCGAGCCGTGTGGGGTTGGCGGCGTCCGGCGCGCTGTGCACCCCGTAGACGGCCTTCAGGCCCGGGATGCCGGTCTGGACACGTATCGACTTGTAGCCTTCGGCGAGCCGGGCGCGTATGGAGTCGAACAGCTCGGGGAGGTCGCGGCCGTTGGCGTGCCCGTAGGTGCGCACCCGCTCGCGGCTCGCGCCGCCGAGCAGCTGGTAGAGGGGCAGCCCGGCGACCTTCGCCTTGATGTCCCACAGCGCGACGTCCACGGCGGCGATGGCGGCCATCGTCACGGGGCCGCGCCGCCAGTACGCGCCCCGGTAGAGGAACTGCCAGGTGTCCTCGATGCGGTGCGGGTCGCTGCCGATCAGCAGGGGCGCGACGTGGTCGGTGAGGTAGCTGACGACGGCGAGTTCGCGGCCGTTGAGCGTCGCGTCGCCGAGGCCGGTGACGCCCTCGTCGGTCGTGATCTTCAGGGTCACGAAGTTGCGCCCCGGGCTGGTGACGACGACCTTCGCGTCGGTGATCTTCATGGAAAGGATCTTCCCTTGGGTGGGGATGGGGGTGAGGCGGGGTGCGGGGGGGGCGGTCAGCCCTTGGTCGCGCCCGCGGTGAGACCGGCGACGAGGTATTTCTGCCCGAGGACGGCGACGATCACGACCGGCACGGTGATCAGGGTGGCCGCCGCCATGAGGCCGCCCCAGTCGGTGCTGGCGTAGGAGATGAAGTTGAACAGCGTCACCGGCACGGTCTGCGTGTCCTCGTCGGCGAAGATCAGCGCGAACATGAAGTTGTTCCAGCTGAAGACGAACGCGAGCAGTGCGGCCGTCGCGGTGCCGGGCGCGGCCAGCGGCAGGGATATGCGCCAGAACGCGCCGAACGCCGACAGCCCGTCGGTGCGCGCGGCCTCCTCCAGCTCGACCGGCAGGCCCTCGAAGAAGCCGATCATGATCCACAGGATCAGCGGCACCGAGACGAACATGTGGCTGAGCACCAGGACGGTGTAGCTGCCGACCAGTCCGGCCTGCGCGAACAGGTAGTACCAGGGCACGAGCAGCGAGATCGCCGGGATGATGCGCGCGACGAGGATCAGCGAGCCCGTGCGGTGCATCCGGAAGCGGCCCACCGCCCAGGCGGCCGGGACGGCGATGACCGCCGACAGGACCGTGGAGACGACGCCGACGATCAGGGAGTTCTTCATCGAGCTGAAGACGGCGCCGTCGTCGATGATGCCGCGGAAGTTGTCCAGCGTCGGCGTGAAGATCAGGCCGACGTCCGGGTTCGTCACCTGCACGTTGGTCTTGAACGCGGCGGCGAACATCCAGATCAGCGGCAGCGCGAAGACCAGTGACACGGCGATCACGGCGGCCACGCGGACCCCGCCCCAGACCCTGCGGCGGCGTTCGCGCGGTGACGGGACGCGGCGCACGGGTGCGGGAGGCGCGGCGGAGGGCGCGGGGGTGGAGGGGGCTGCGGCACTCATGCGGACTTCCTTCCGCGGCGCCGGAGGAGGATCACGACACCGATGATGAAGAGCGTGAACAGGACGAGGACGGCGGAGGCCAGCCCGTACTCCTGGTAGTCGAAGGTGAGTCCGTACGAGTAGACGTTGAGCGTCTCGACCTCGAAGTTCGAGCCGCCGCCTGGACCCTTGGTGGCGTAGAGGATGTCGAACGTCTTCAGCGCGTCGACGGACCGCAGGACCAGCGCGGTGACGAGCGTCGTGCTCAGCATCGGCAGGATCACGTAGCGGAACCGCTGCCACCCGTTGGCGCCGTCGACGAGCGCCGCCTCCTCCGGCTCGTCCGGCAGCGTGGACAGGCCGGCGAGCAGCAGCAGCGTCATCATCGGGGTCCACTGCCAGATGTCGATGAACATCAGCGTGGGCAGGGACTGGCCGACCGAGCCGAGGAACTCCTGGCGGGGCAGGCCGACCGACTCCAGCAGGTGGTTGGCGATGCCGTTGGTCGGGTCGAGGATCAGCAGCCACAGGATGCCGATGGCGACCGGGGTGGTGAGCAGCGGGATGATCAGGATGGTGCGGACCCAGCGCATGCCGCGGAACGCCTTGCGCATCAGCATGGCGAGGCCGAGGCCGAGGACGGTCTCGACGAGCACCGCGCCGATGGTGAACACGACGGTGCGGCGGACCGCGGGCCAGAAGCGGCGCGAGTCCTCCAGGGCGTCGACGAAGTTCTGGAGGCCGACGTAGCCCTTCTTCGCGTTCACGGCGCCGAAGGCGTCGGTGAGGCTGAGGTTCAGCGTGAAGAGCAGCGGGAAGACGATCATGGCACCGACGAAGATCAGCGCGGGGGCCAGCATGGCCCACTTGAGGCGGCGGTTGGCCTGCTCGAACGTGCGCTCCCGCCGTCCGGCGCGGCGGGGGCCGGCCGTGCCGGTCCGCTCGGCCGGGGGGACCTGGGTGGTGGACATCAGCTCTCCCGGTGGCGGTTGTCACGGACGAGGAAGTCGGCGAACTCGGCGTCGGCGTCGCGCGCCACACCGGGCACGGACTGGCCGAGGATGCCCGCCACCAGGGGGCGGCCCACGATGTCGCGGGCGCGGCCGACCTGGAGGACGTCGGGCCGGTCGGCGCCGATCCCGTCCTGCGTGCCCTGCCGCATGGCGTCGGCGAGGTCGGAGGGGAAGGTGGCCAGGGTCTCGGGGTCGGACCAGGCGGACTCGCGGGCGCCGGGGATGCCGAGGGCCTGGATCTCGGCGGACATCTCGGGACCGGCGGCCCAGCGGATGAACTCCCACGCGTCGTCGCGCAGCCGGGAGAACTCGTTGATGCCGAGGCTCCAGGAGGGGACGTTGCTCGGCTTGGACCCGGCGGGCCCGGCGGGGAAGGGTGCGAAGCCGACGGTCTCCTGGACGGTGGAGACGGCCGGGTCGAGGAAGCTCGTGTAGATGGCGTCCGCGTCGATGTAGAACGCGGCCTTGCCCTGGGCGAAGATCGGCATGGCCTGTTCGAGGCTCATGTTGGTGGCGCCGGGCGGGCCCGCCTCGTGGAGCAGCCTGCCGTAGTACTCGTACGCGGTGACGGCCTCGCGCTCGGCGATCGCGGACCGGCCGTCGCGGGTGAACGCGCCGCCGAAGGAGAACAGGAAGCTGGACCAGGTGCTGACCGCGCCGTTGCGCTGGCCGCGGCCGACGTAGCCGAAGAAGCCGTTGCCCCGGTCGGACAGGTCGAGGGCCATGTCCAGCATCGCGTCGAGCGTGGCGGGCGGGCCGCCGAGCGGCTCGACGATGTCGCGCCGGTAGTACAGCGCGGGGCGCTCGGTGACCACCGGGACGCTGAGGACCTTGCCCGCGGTGACGGACCGGCCGCGCGGGGCCTCCTGGAAGTCGTCCCACCGGAAGCCGGCGTCGCCCTCGACATAGCCGGTGAGGTCGGCGAGCCAGCCGTTGTGGGCGAAGAGCAGCTGCTCCTGGAGGGCGCGGACCATCATGACGTCCACGTCGGTCCCGGACGCGTTGAGCTTGACGTTGTAGCTGTTGGAGAGCTGGTCGGCGGTGAGCATCGTGATGCTGACCCGGCGCTTGATGCGGTCCTCGAACTCCTCGATCCGGTCCGCGATCGCCTGAGACCAGACGTGGTTGATCGCCATGACGCGCAGCGGGGTGTCCGCGGACGGCTTGCCGCCTCCCGGCCCGCACGCGCTGAGCAGGCTCGCTCCCCCGGCGGCTATCGCCGTGGCGGCGGCCAGCCGGCCGAACGAGCGGCGGCTGACGGACTGGCTGCTCGTGGACATCCGCGTCCTCGACTTTCTTGGTGCATACGCCCGTTTTGTTCTGTTTCGACTCCACGGATCACCCGGCGCGACGGGTCGGGACGATCCGCTGGTCCAACTGGTAGGACCAGTCGGACCATAACAGGGGGAGGTGTGGCATGACCACCCTCGGAGCCTGACGCCCTGTCGGGCCGGAAGGCCGCCCGGTCAGCCGTGGGGGTGCGACTGGCGCAGCAGCGCGTCGATGTGCTGTCTGGCCATGAGGTCCACGCTGACATCGAGGTCGGCGCCGTACGTCCGCAGGCCGAGCATCAGGTGCTCGCGCATGCGCCGCCTCGCCTCGGGGACGTCACGGGCGAGGACGGCTTCCAGGATCTCGGGGTGGTGCGGGACGCCCGGCTCGCCGATGGACGGGTCCGAGTTGGAGCGCAGCATCATCTCGAACATCATGCCGCTGATCGACGAGAGCATGATGCGCAGCACCGGGTTGCCGCTCGCCTCGGCGATGGCGTCGTGGAAGGCGAGGTCGGCGTTGGCCTTGGAGACGACGTCGGTGGCGTGCAGGAGCCCGTCGTTGGCGCGGCGCATCGCGGCGAGGTGCGCGTCGGTGGCGCGCTCGGCGGCGAGGCCGACGATCTCGACCTCCAGCGGGATGCGCGCCTCGATGAGCTGGCGCACGGTGGGCCGCCCGGCGCGGTAGAGGGCGTCGTAGCTGCGGGCCTGGCCGGACGACTGCTCGGCGACGAACGAGCCGCGGCCCGGTGCGACCTCGATCAGGTGCTGGGCCTCCAGCCGCCGCAGGACCTCACGGACGACGTTGCGGCTCGCGCCGAACTGGCCGGCCAGCTCGCGTTCGGACGGCAGCTTCGTGCCGACGGCGATCTGCCCCGACCGGATGTCGTGCTCCAGCTGGCGGGCGATGCGCTCGGTGAGCAGCCCTCTCTGCTGGGGTGCGGCGCGGCCCGGTGACGAGGACGGGGCGGCGGCGGGCATGCTCTGGAGAATACAGGAGGGCCGTGCGGCGGGCGCCGGTCAGCGGGTGCGCAGCGACGCGAGGTAGGCGTTGTACGCCTCCAGGTCGCGGTCGCCGTCGCGGTCCGCCGTGCGGTCGAGGCGCTTGGCGGTGCGCTGCTCGGACACGTACCACTGGATGACGAGCGCGATCAGCACGATCACGGTGGGGATCTCGCTGAACGCCCAGGCCATCCCGCCGGCGGCCGACTGGTCGGAGATCGCGTCGGTGCCGAGCGAGGCGGGGGGGTCGGCGAAGGTGTCGACCATCGGGCCGCTCGCCATCATGAGGGCGATGCCGAAGAAGGCGTGGAACGGCATGGTGGCGAAGAGTTCCAGCATCCGCATGAGATGTCCCGGGCGGTGCGGTCCCGGGTCGACACCCATGATGGGCCAGAAGAAGACGAGGCCCACCGCGACGAAATGCAGCATCATGCCGAGGTGGCCGATGCGCGATTCCATCAGGAAATCGAAAAGCGGTGTGAAATACAGCGCGTAGAGGCTGGCGATGAAAAGCGTGATGGTGAACAGGGAGCTGGTGACCACGCGCGTCCAGCGGCTGTGCAGCAGCCGGACGACGGCCCGGCGGCTGGTGCCGCCCGCCGGGAGGGCGCGCAGCAGCAGGGTGACCGGGGCGCCGAGGAGGAGCAGGATCGGCGACACCATGCTGATCACCATGTGCTGGAGCATGTGGGCGCTGAACAGCACCATCCCGTAGTCGTACAGCGCGGTGCAGGTGACGGCGGCGATGCTCAGGACGCCGAGGACGAACGAGACGGTCCGCCCGGCGGCCCACCGGTCGCCCCTGCGGTGGAGGCGGACGACGGCCCACAGGTAGAGGGCGAGGACGACGGCGCAGCCGACCAGGAAGACGGTGTCGCCGCCGGGGGCGAGGGCCCGCGCCACCGTGAGCGGCGGGAGGTCCGTGCCGTGGCCGTGGCCGTCGTGTTCCATCGCGTCCTCGCTGTCCTGGCGGCCCGGACGCCGGTTCTCCGGCGCGCCGGGAAAGGCATTCCGTGACCACGATAGGGAGGGCCCCTGACAGCGGTGCGGTCAGGGGCCCTTTTACCGTGTGTCCTCAGGCCGCGGAGTTGAGTGCGGCGGAAATGCGCTCGTTCCGCAGTGCCTCGAACCAGCGCTCATCGACGGGCGGGAGCGCGCCGACGTCGAGGGTCAGTTTGATCATGTGGTCGGCGATGCGCGGGTTGCGGGCGAGGACCGGTCCGTGCATGTACGTGCCGAAGACGGTGTCGCGCCAGGCGCCCTCGGTGCCGTCCCCGGTGCCGTTGCCCCGGCCGACGCTGACGCGGGCGAACGGCCGCACGCCGGGGCCGAGGTGGGTGACGCCCTGGTGGTTCTCGAAGCCGGTGAGCTGGGGCAGGCCGAGGCCCGGGTCCACGTCGGCGAGGACGTCGCCGACGCAGCGCGCGCCCTCGCCGCGCGTGCTGACGACGTCGAGCAGGCCGAGGCCGGGCTCGCGCTGGCCGAGGTCGTTGATGAACTCGTGGCCGAGGATCTGGTAGCCGGCGCACACGGAGAAGATGATGGCGCCGTTGTCGGCGGCGCGCTGGAGGCCGCCGTCACGGCGCAGCCGCTCCGCCGCGAGGCGCTGGGGGCGGTCCTCGCCGCCGCCGATCAGGTAGATGTCGGCCGAGGTGGGGATGGGCTGGTCCGACCGGATGTCCGTCCGCTCGACGTGCAGGCCGCGCTGGCGCGCGCGCCGCTCCATCACCAGGACGTTCCCCTGGTCGCCGTAGGTGCTGAGCAGGTCGGGGTAGACCCACACCAGCCGGAGGGCAGAGGCAGTCATGTGGCGGTCGCTTTCCTCTCGGGGCGGTTCACGTGGCGGGCGGGCCGGGTCAGTTGCCGACGACGCGGCGCAGGTCCTGGAACGCGGTGTAGTTCGCGATGGCCTCGATGCGTCCCGGCGGGAGGGTGGCGACGGCCTCGGCGGCGTCCGCGCAGACCCGGAAGTCGACCCCGGCCACGTCGAGGCGGACGGCGAGGTCGAGCTTGCGGTCGCCGATGACGGCGACGGGGTGGCCGAGGAGGCGGGTGTAGTCCACGTCCCACAGCCAGGAGGTGTCGGTGCCGTCGGCGCCCCGCGCGTTGACGGACAGGATGACCGGGGCGGGCGGCGGGTCGATCAGGGAGAACGTCTCCAGCCAGCCCGCCGGGTTCTTCGCCAGCAGGAGCCGCACGTCCCGTCCCTGGTAGGACACGATGTCGTAGCGCCCGGCGACGGCCGTCACGGCCTGCATCCGCTCCAGCGAGACGTGCGGCGGGATGCCGAAGACGGCGGCGACGGCGGCGGACGAGGCGGCGTTGGCCTTGTTGGCGCGGCCGGGCAGCTGGAGCCTGATGGGCCAGGCGGAGCCGTGCGGGTCGAGGACGTGGTCGCCCGACAGGACCCAGGTGGGCGTGGGGCGGCCGAAGCCGCAGCCGGCGCAGCGCCAGTCGTCGCCGTTGCGGTGGAGCACGCCGCCGCAGGACGGGCAGGACCATGCGTCGTCCTTCCACTCCTGTCCCGCCGCGACCCAGACGACGTCGCCGGACGAGGAGGCCGCCCAGACGACGAGGGGGTCGTCGGCGTTGGCGACGATGGTGGCCTTCACGCCCTGGAGGCCCTCGCGCCAGTGCTCGGCGAGCATGCGGGTCTCGGCCGCGCGGTCGAGCTGGTCGCGGGAGAGGTTGAGCAGCGCGATGATCTTGGGGGACACGTCGCGCGCGACCCCGGCGAGGTACTTCTCGTCCACCTCGATGACGCCGTAGCGGGCGGTGCCGCCGCCGGAGAGCGCGGAGGTGATGCCCGCGGGCATGTTGGCGCCGAGCGCGTTGGAGACGACCTCGCCGCCCGCGCGCAGGGCCTCGGCGATCAGGCGCGTCGTGGTGGTCTTGCCGTTCGTCGCCGAGACGAGGACCACGTCGAGGTGCCCGGCGAGCCGGGACAGCAACTCGGGGTCGAGCCGCAGCGCGACCTTGCCGCCGATCACCGATCCGCTGCCGCGGCCCGCGGCCCGGGACACCGCCGCCGCAGCCCGTCCCGCCGTCACCGCCAGCTTGGCCCGCGCCGACAACGGCTGGGTGCTTTCTGCCATCGTCCTCGCTCCTCCTCGCGCTTGCGCGTCGTCGCCCGTTGTCGCCCAGGGCTTTCCTGCACCTGTCCCTCGACCGTGGCCACCCTATCCAGATCCACGGCGGACACCGCACCGCATCGCCCCTCGTACGGCGCCCGTTGGCCGCGGCGGGCGCCGTGCCGACACTTTCACCCTTATGCACCGGCGAGCGGCCTGTCACCGATTGTGAGCTTTACAGTGCTCACAGTGAAGGCCGTCGCCGCCGGTACATCGGGAGTGCACATGGTTCTGTCCGTCTCGGGAGTCGTCCTGCTGGGCGTCATCGTGGTCCTCTTCTTCCGCAAGGACGGGCTGAAGGTCTCGCACGCGGTGGTGTGCGGGCTGTTCGGCTTCTACCTGTCGAGCACGGCGGTGGCGCCGAGCATCGCGGCGGGCGGGCAGAGCCTGGCCGAGCTGCTGGGCGGGATCTCGTTCTAATCGTGTACGGATGGGAAGTCGTGGGGCGCGGCCTCATGCGTCTCGTGCTGGTGGCCCGCGCGCGGTGGGCCCGTACGCCCAGGGAGCGGCGCGTGCCGCTGGCGCTGGGCGCGTTCGCGCTGGTGACGGCGGTGGTGCTCGTGCCGTACGGCGGGTGGCTGGCGGCCGGGCTGCTGCTGGCGGCGGCACTGGTGGCCGGGCGGCGGGCCGACTCGGCGGCGCGGGCGTCCGCCGCGGCGGCCGACGCGCGGCTGACGCTGCTGTACGAGGCGCTGGTGCCGTACTTCTCGGTGCCCGCCGACCCCTCCCCCGAGCCGCTGTACACGCCGGGCGGCGGCTGGGAGCGGTGTTTCCCCGCCTACGAGTTCGGCGGTGACGGGCGGCTGGCGAGACTGCGGCTCGTCTACCCGGCGTTCTTCCCCGACGGGGACCCGGAGGCCCGCGCGCGGGTGGAGCGCGTGCTGGCGGGCAAGGCGGGGCGGGACCGGGAGGTCCGCTTCCGGTGGGCGGAGGAGCGCAACGAGCTGGAGACCGTCGTGCTCCAGCCGCTGCCGTCCGGGATCGGGGCGCAGCGGTTCGTGACGGGGCCTGGCGAGATCGTGCTCGGTTTCACGGACGAGTGGGCCGTGGACCGTACGGTGCCGGTACACGGCGGGGTGGACTACGGCGAGCGGCTGGACGCGGCGCCGGTGGTGTGGCGTACGGGCCCGCGCGCGGCCGAACCGCACCTGCTGGTGGTGTCGGCGCCGGGGGCGGGGGCGTCGTCGCTGCTGCGGTCGGTGGCGCTCCAGGCGCTCGAACAGGGCGACGAGGTGCTGCTCGTGGACGGCGCCGGCGGCGGGGAGTTCGCGTGCTTCGCGGGACGGTCGGGGGTCGTGGGCGTCGAGTCGACGGCGAACGGCGCGGTGACGGCGCTGGAGTGGGCGATGCGGGAGACGGAGCGGCGGCTGCTCGCGGCGGGGCGGACGGAGCGTTCGCTCTGGCTCGTCGTCGACCGGCCCGCGCTCATCGGGCACCTGGCCCGGGTGCGCGGGGCCGGTGATCCGCTGGCGCTGCTCGAAGTCCCGCTGCGCTACGGGCGGGCGGGGCGGGTGACGGTCGTGGTGGGCGAGCAGGCGGAGTCGGTGGAGCGGCTGGGGCCGCTGGTGCCCGGCTGCGCGCGGGCCAGAGTGGTGCTGGGCACGGTGAACGGGGCGCAGGCGGGGGCCGTGCTGGGTGTGGCGGCGCCGGGGCGGGCCGCGCCGCCGATGGCGCCGGGGCGGGGGCTGGCGCGGCTGGGCGCCGGGCCGGTGTACCGCCTCCAGGTCCCGGCGACGCCCGACCCGTACGACGAGGCGGCGGACGAGTCGGCGCGCCGGGCCGTTCTGGCGCTGCTGCCGGAGCGGCGGGGGGCGGCGTACGGCCCGTCCCCGGCGGTGGAGGGCCCGCCGGCGGCCGGGGGGATCTGACGCGCCGGGGGGACGGCCGTACGGGCGCGGGGGTCAGGCGGTGGAAGTGAGGGCGGTCAGCGGGTCGTCGAGGACGTGCTGCCAGGCGAGTTCGCCCGCGCCGACGAGGCCGCCGTGGTGCAGGCTCGTCGGCAGGACGGGGACGCTGCCGCTGCGGCCCCACAGGCTGCGTTCCTCGACGACGGCGCGCAGCCGTTCCGCGTCCGCCTCCAGCAGGACGCGGTGCAGGCCGCCGAGGAGGATGCGGTCGGGGTTCAGGATGTTGACAAGACCGGCCAGGCCGAGGCCGAGGCGGTCGATGACGGTCCTGGTGGCGTCGCGGACGGTGGGGTCGGCCGGGTAGCCGGCGCGTACGAGGTCCCCCGCCTGGTCGAGGAGGATGCCCTCGGGACCGGGCTCGCGCCCGGCGGCGGCGAGGAGGGCGCGGGGGTCGGTCTCGATGTCGAGGCAGCCGCGGCTTCCGCAGTGGCAGGGCCTGCCGTCCGGATCGACCGTCAGGTGGCCCACCTCCAGGGCGAGTCCGGCGCTGCCGCTGTGCAGCCTGCCGTCCACGACGAGCGCGCCGCCGACGCCGTGGTGGCCGGTGGCGACGCACAGCAGGTGGCGGGCGCCCTGCCCGGCGCCGTGGCGGTGTTCGGCGAGGGCGGTGAGGTTCATGTCGTTGCCGCAGTAGCCGGGCGCGGTGATGCCCGCCTCGGCGAGGCACTCGGTGAAGATCCGGCGGACGGGGGCGCCGACGGGCCAGGCGAGGTGCAGCGGGTTGAGGGCGGTGCCGTCCGGCTCGGCGACGGCGGAGGGCACGGCGAGGGCGGCGCCGATGCACGTCCTGCCGCTGTCCCGCAGCAGCGCGGCGCCCGTCGCGACGACCGCGCGCAGCACCTCGGCGGGGTCGGCGTCCACGGTCGGGGACGGCGGGGCGGTCGCGACGAGGCGGCCGCCGAGGCCGACGAGGGCGGCGCGGTACCCGTCGGCGTGCACCTGGGCGGCGAGGGCCACGGGCCCGTCGTCCGCGATGGACAGGCGGTGGGAGGGGCGTCCCTGTCCGCCGGTGGCGGCGCCGGGGCCGGCGTCCACGGTGATGAGGCCGAGCGTCTGTAGTTCGGCGGCGACGGCACCGGCCGTGGCGCGGGTGACGCCCAGCTCGGTGGTGAGGACCGAGCGCGTGGGCGCCCGGCCGGTGTGGACGAGTTCGAGTGCCGGCCCAAGGGCGTTCCGGCCTCTGTCGAGCCTGGTGCGAGGGGAGGTCACGTGCCTATTGTGGCTTTGTGCCTCCGATGAACAAACGCCGGTCGGCGCTGACCGGACCGGCCTGGCGTGCCGGCGCGCCGTCCGGGCCGGCGGAGGCCGCGCTGCGCCGTCTGCGGATCGCCCTCACCGTCTTCTTCGCGCTCGACGGCTTCCTCTTCGCCGGGTGGGTGGTCCGCATCCCCGATGTGAAGGAGCAGACGGGGGCGTCGGCCAGCGCGCTCGGCCTGGCGCTGCTCGGCACGTCCGCCGGGGCGGTGGTGACGATGACGCTCACCGGGCGGCTGTGCCAGCGGTTCGGGAGCCGGGTGGTCACGGTGGCGGGTCTCGTCCTGCTCGCCCTGACGGTCGCGCTGCCGCCGCACACGCATTCGGCGCTGCTGCTTGGCGGCGTGCTGCTGCTCTTCGGGGCGGCGTTCGGGGCGGTCAACGTCGCGGCCAACAGCGTGGCGGTCGATCTGGTGACGGCGACGCGGCAGCCGATCATGCCGGGCTTCCACGCGGCGTACTCGCTGGGGGGCATGGTGGGCGCCGGTCTCGGCGGGCTGGTGGCGGGGAGCCTCACGGCGTCCGCGCACCTGGGGGTGCTGGCCGCGGCCGGGGTGGCGGTCGCCCTCGCGACGGGGCGCGTCCTGGTCGGCGGGACGCTGCCCGTCGTGGGCGGGGACACCGGGGACGCGCCGGCGGCGGACGGGACGGCGGCGGACGGGACGGCGGCGCGGCGGAACGGGCCGGGGCCGGCCGGGAGTCACGCGCGGCGCCTCGTGGTGGTGCTCGGCTTCATCGCGCTGTGCTCGGCGTACGGGGAGGGCGCGCTCGCCGACTGGAGCGCGCTGCACCTGAAGGAGTCGCTGGACGCGAGCGCGGGCGTGGCGGCCGTCGCGTACTCGGTGTTCGCCGGGGCGATGACCGTGGGCCGGCTGACGGGGTCGGCGATGCTGCGGCGCCTCGGGCAGAGCACCAGCCTGGTCCTCGGCGGGGCGACGGCGGCGGTGGGGATGCTCGTCGGGGCGCTGGCGCCGACGGTGTGGCTCGCGCTGGCGGGCTTCGTGCTCACCGGTCTCGGGCTGGCCAACATCTTCCCGATAGCGCTCGGCCAGGCCGGGGCGGTGGCGGGGCCGCGGGGGGTCGCGGCCGCCTCGACGCTGGGGTACGGCGGGATGCTGCTGGGGCCGGTCGCGATCGGCTTCCTGGCCGACTGGTTCTCGATGCCGGTGGCGCTGACGACGGTCGCGGCGCTGGCCGGGGCGTCGGCCGTCATCGCCTGGGCGACGCGGGACGCGGTGCGGCCGGTCGGCTGACGAGGGCGCCCGGCGGGCGGGTCACCGGCCGGTGATGCGGCGTGGTGGCTTCGCCGGCAGGGCACGTTCCGTCAGTCCGCGGACGCTGCGCCGTCTCATGCGCTGGTGGTCGCCGTACCGGTCCGCGGGCATCCGCGTCCTGCACATCGCGGACGACCGGAGCGGCGCGCGCGTGACGCGCAGCGGGGAGCACCCGTCGGCGACGGGATGACCGCGCGCCTCGGAGCAAGGCGGACTCCGGACCGGCCTGCGGCGGCCATCGTCCGGTCCCCCGTCAGCGCCCGCGTCCGCCCGGAGCCGGGCGGTCCGAACAGGCGGCCCGGCCGGACCGGTCGGGCGGCGGCGCGCGACGGGCCGCAGGCGGGCCGAGGGTGCCGACCACCGGGCGGACAGCGGGCCGCGGGGGTGGCCGTCAGGCGCGGCCCGGTTCCGTCGTCGGTGTGTCGTCGCCCGGCACGGCTGTCTCCTCCGGTGCCCGGTCCAGTGCCGAGAGCGCCCGCCGCGCCACCGGGTGCGTCCGTACGATGCCCGCCAGCGTCGTCGAGCCCCGCGTGATCTGGGCGAACGCCGTCCACGCCGGGCGGAAGCCGACGAGGGCCGTGTGCAGCAGCCTCGGCCGCCGCGAGAAGACGTCGAGCAGGCGCCGCCCCACGCCCATCTCGACGCCCAGGCCGCTCTTGACGGCGAACGTGTAGTTGAGCGCCTGCCGCCGTGCGTCCACCGCGTCACCCGCCTCGGCGATCCTGACCGCCCACTGGCCGGCCAGCCTGCCCGACCGCAGCGCGAACGAGATGCCCTCCCGCGTCCACGGCTCCAGCAACCCGGCGGCGTCCCCGCAGACGAGGACCCGCCCGCGCGACAGCGGCGAGTCGTCCGTACGGCAGCGGGTGAGGTGTCCTGACGAGATCGACGGCTCGAAGCCGGACAGTCCGCACCGCGCCGTCAGGTCCTCCAGGTAGCGCTTGGTCGCCGCGCCCTCGCCGCGCGCGGAGATGACGCCGACGGTCAGCGTGTCGCCCTTGGGGAAGACCCAGCCGTACGAGCCGGGCAGCGGCCCCCAGTCGATGAGGACCCGGCCGCTCCAGTCCCTGGCCACCTCGGGCGGCACGGGGATCTCGGACTCAAGGCCCAGGTCCACCTGTCCGAGGCGCACCCCGACATGGGCTCCTATGCGGCTGGCGCTGCCGTCCGCGCCGACGACCGCGCGGGCCAGGAGGATCTCGCCGCCGGACAGGACGACGGCGACCGTGCGCCGGTCGGGCACGGCGGGCCCGTGCTGCTCGACGCGCGACACGGCGGCGCCGGTGCGCAGTTCGGCGCCCGCCTTGACGGCGGCCTCGACGAGGCGCTGGTCGAACTCGGGCCGGTTCACCAGGCCGAAGAGCACCCGCTTGGAGCGGCGGGTGCGCGACAGCTTGCCGTTCAGCGAGAACGTGACCGCGTGCACCCGGTCGCGCAGCGGCAGTTCGAAGCCGGGCGGCAGCGCGTCCCGCGACGGGCCGATGATGCCGCCACCGCACGTCTTGTAGCGCGGCAGTTCCGCCTTCTCCAGCAGCAGGACCCGCCGCCCCGCCTCGGCGGCGGCCCGTGCGGCGGACGCCCCGGCGGGCCCGGCGCCCACGACGACGACATCCCACACCTCGCCGGTCCCGGCTCCCTCTTCACTGCTCACGATGCGCTGTAGCTCCCCGCTGCGTTCCGTCCGTCGGTCACCGCTGGGCATCCTACGCAGCCTCGGGCACGGAACACGGCTGTGGGATCATCGGACGCATTCCCGTTCGAAGGCACGCGCTGTCCTGCCGATCGCCGTGGCCGCCGGCGTGCCCGCACAAGGAGCGTCTCATGGAGCACAGTGCCCAGCATGCCGCGATCTCTGCCGCCGTCGCCGCGCTGATGCCGCAGGCCAAGGAGGAGTTGGCGGAGCTGGTGGCCTACCGGTCGGTCGCCGACCCGGCGCAGTTCCCGGCGAGCGAGTGCCTCGGCGCGGCCGAGTGGATCGCCGCCGCGCTGCGGGCCGAGGGGTTCGGGGACGTGGCGCTGCTGGAGACGCCGGACGGCACGTCGTCCGTCTACGGTCACCTGCCCGGCCCCGCGGGTGCGCCGACCGTGCTGCTGTACGCGCACTACGACGTGCAGCCGCCGCTCGACGAGGCCGCGTGGACCACTCCCCCGTTCCAGCTCACCGAGCGCGACGGGCGCTGGTACGGGCGTGGCGCCGCCGACTGCAAGGGCGGTGTCCTGATGCACCTGCTGGCGCTGCGGGCGCTACGCGCGGACGGCGGCGTACCGGTGGGCGTGAAGGTAATCGTCGAGGGGTCGGAGGAGCAGGGGACCGGCGGCCTGGAACGGTACGCCGAGGAGCACCCGGACCTGCTGGCGGCCGACGCGATCGTGGTCGGCGACACGGGCAACTTCCGCGTCGGCGTCCCCACCGTGACGGCGATGCTGCGCGGCATGGCCATGGTGCGCGTCCGCGTGGACACGCTGGCGGGCAACCTGCACTCCGGCGCGTTCGGCGGCGCCGCGCCCGACGCGCTGGCGGCGCTGATCCGGATGCTGGACTCGCTGCGCGGCGAGGACGGTTCGACGACCGTGGACGGGCTGGCCGCCGACGCGGCGTGGGAGGGCACGCAGTACCCGGAGGAGACGTTCCGGGCGGACGCCAAGGTGCTCGACGGGGTGCGGCTGATCGGCTCGGGCACGGTGGCCGACCGTGTGTGGGCGCGGCCGGCCGTGACGGTGCTGGGCATCGACTGCCCGCCGGTCGTCGGCGCGACGCCGTCCGTGCAGGCACGCGCCGAGGCGCTGGTGAGCCTGCGGGTGCCGCCGGGCGTGGCCGCGGGGGCGGCGAGCGAGCTGCTGGCCGCGCACCTCACGTCCCGCGCGCCGTGGGGCGCGCGGGTGGAGGTGCGGCCGACCGGTGAGGGCGAGGCGTTCAGCGCGGACACCACCAGCCCCGCCTACGCGTCGATGGCCGCCGCGATGCGCGAGGCGTACGACGGGGCGGAGATGGCGGTGGTGGGGCAGGGCGGCTCGATCCCGCTGACGAGCACGCTGCGCGGCCTCTACCCGGACGCGGAGATCCTGCTGATCGGGCTGAGCGAGCCCGCCGCGCAGATCCACGCGGTGGACGAGAGCGTGTCCCCGGCGGAACTGGAGCGGATGGCGGTGGCGGAGGCGCTGTTCCTCCAGCGGTACGCGGTGAGCTCCGCCGTCTGACGCGGGATGCGGGACCGACGGCCAGGGCACGTTCTCAGGGGGATGTCCGGCCGCCGGGCCGGGAGCGGCGTGCGCGGGGCGGCCTCCGCCGGGGACGAGGCGGGGGTCCGCCCGGCGGCTCTTGCCCGTCTCACGACGCCCGGCGTGGGGGTACCTCCCAGGCCTCCGGGCCTGGGGGAACCTCGCTGCGTTGCCGCATCGCGCGCATACGACCGGGTATGAGCTGCGATCCGGCGCCTTGCGATGTGCCGCATCCGGGGAAGCCGTGAGCCGCGACAGGGCCCGCCGGGCAGGTCTTAGTGGCCCCGGCCGGTCCTGCCCCGGAAGGCGAACGCGGCGCCGGCCGCCGCCAGCGCGGTCACGCCCGCGCCCGCCAGCAGGATGAGGGTGCCGCTCCCGTCGCCGCCGCCCGGCTGCGTGCCGCCGACACCGGCCTGCGCGCCGCGCGTCGGCAGGGTCGTGGCGCTGGTGGTCGCCGTGGGGGTGGCGGTCGGGGTGGGCGTGGCGGACGCGCTCGCGGTGGGGGTCGGTGACGCCGACGCCGAGGCGATGGTCAGGGTGGCGGTGCCCGTCTCCGTGCCGCAGGTGAACACCACGTCGTACTGCGCGCCGACGCGGGCGTCGGAGTCGACCGCCGTGCGGGCCGTCTGGGTCTGGCCCGCCGCGCCGAGGCTGACGCGGTCGAAGACGGCCGACTCGGCGTAGGCGCCGGAACCGGTGCAGCCGGTGACGGTCAGGGTGACCGTGCCGCCGGGCCGGACGCTCGCCGGGGAGACGCTGAAGCCGAACGCGGTGGCCTGCGCGGGTATCGCCGCCGCGGTCGCGGGCGCGGCGGCGCCCAGCAGGATCGCTCCAAGACCGGCGCCGGCCAGCGCGGTACGCAGTGTGCTCATCGGATGGCTCCCTCTGTCGGGCTCTGTCGGGTCTGCCGGGGCCTGTGGAGGTGAGGCCGCCCCGCACCGCGACCCTAGGCCGACAGAAGCACCCGTACCCGCCGGAGTGTGACAAACGGGTTGTTTCGCGGGGCCATTCGGGTCAGGTGGCGTCCGACATGCGTGCGAAGACGACGACGTTCCCCGCGTAGCCGCTGTCCTCGTCGAAGCCGCCACCGCAGGTGAGCAGGCGGAGTTCGGCCTGGCCGGTGGCGCGGAAGACGTGCGCGGGGAGGTCGGCCTTGTCGTAGACGGCGATGTCGTAGACCGTGAAGCCCACGGCGCGGCCGTCCTCGCGGACGACCTCGACGCGGTCGCCCGGGTTCAGCGCGCCGAGCCCGTAGAAGACGGCGGGGCCCGCCGCGTTGTCCACGTGGCCGACGACGACCGCCGTCCCGTCCGCGCCGGGCGCCGCGCCGTCCCGGTACCAGCCGGCGAGGCCGGGGACGTCCTCGGGCGGCGACTCGATCCAGCCGTCCGGTTCGAGCCCCACGGGCGTCAGGGGCGCGTCGACGCCGATCGCCGGGACGGACACCCAGGTCGGCACGGCGGGCGGCAGCGGTTCCAGCACCGCGCCGGGTGCGTCGGCGCCGCGCCCGGCGGCGCCGGACGGCTGGGGCGGCGGACCGGCCGCCGCTCCCCCGCCGCCGCCGGGGGCCAGTACGAGGGAGACGCCGAGGACGAGCGCGGCGCCCGTGGTGCCGAGGACGGCGTGGACGGTCCAGCCGCGCCGTTCGTCGGCGGGGTCCGGTACGTACTCCGGTATGCGCATCGCGGTCACCGCTCACGGAAGGGGGCCTTCCCCGGTCCGGGGTTATCACCGGTAACGCTAGATCGGGTCCCGGCGCTCCGCGATCCGGCGGCGCGATCAGACGCCGACCGGCACGCCCGCCTGGAGGTTGAGCGCGCGGCCCTCGGCGCGGGCGCGCAGCGCCCAGCGCAGCCGGGCGAACCGGCCCGGCGACAGCATCCGTTCGGCCTCGTCCTCCGCCGCGAACCGCCAGCCGCGCAGCTCCTCGCCCGGCAGCAGCAGGTCGCCCACCCGGTCGGCGTCGAGCCTGCCGCCGTCGAACAGCAGTCGCAGCCCGCCGAACCGGGGCGGGCGGGGCGGCTCCCAGTCGACGACGAGCAGCGGCGGTTCCTGGGCGAGGTGCAGCCCCAGCTCCTCGGCGACCTCGCGGACGGCTGCGCGGGCCGGGGGCTCCCCCGGCTCCACGACGCCGCCGGGGAACTCCCAGCCGGGCTTGTAGGTCGGGTCGACCAGCAGGACACGGTCCTGGTCGTCGAAGAAGAGCACCCCGGCCGCCAGGGTCTCGGCGCGGGGCGGCGGCGTCTGCACGATGGGGCACATGCCGTCGCCGCGGCCGACTGCCTCGGCGAGGCGTTCCGCGGTCTCCCTGGGCGTGAGTCCTGAGGTGTCGAGGCGGTAGGTGTCCCCCGCCAGCCAGGAGAGGGCCGCCGTGTAGCCGGACAGCAGGCCGAGACGACGGCTGCGCGCCGCCTCGCCGTCCACAACGGTGCACTGGTCGATCCGGGCGCGCAGGAACGTTTCCTCCGCGTCGAGCAGGAAGTGCTGCACGGCGATCCTGCGGGTGGCGAGGCCGCCGAAGATCTCGTCGCGGTGCTCCTGGCGCAGGAGCGTCATCGGAGTGACGAGGGGGCCGGGCAGTTCCGCGAGCAGGGCCACCGCCGTGTCCACCACGAGGCGGCGCCACGCCGGGAGGTCCTGCACGTCGTCCACCTCGGCGAGCCGCTGCTTGGGCAGCAGGGCGCGCAGCCCCTCGCCGACCACGGCGGGGTCGAACAGCGTGCTCCCCGGCAGCAGGTGGACCAGCTCCGCCGCCGCCGCGGTCTTGCCCGCGCCGGAGGCGCCGTTCAGCCAGATGATCACGTGGCCCCCTCCTTCGTGCCCCTGCAATCAGTTGCCCACTTGGGCCCGCTCCGAAAACGTGTCCGAGTGCCAGCAGGCCGCGGCGGCGCCGACCAGACCCGCGTCCGTGCCGAGCTGAGCGGGCACGACCTCCAGGTTCCGGACGAACGGGAGGGTCGCGTACGCGGACAGGGCCCGGCGCAGCGGGGCGAACAGGACGTCCCCGGCCTGGCTGACGCCGCCGCCGATGACCACGGTCTCGATCTCGATCAGCGTGGCGGTCGCGGCGATGCCGGCGGCGAGCGCGCGCGCCGCCCGCTCGTACGCCTCCAGGGCGATCACGTCGCCCCTGGCCGCCGCTGCCGCGACGCCCGCCGCCGTGACGTCGCCGTCCGGGTCGTCGGGGCGCCAGCCGGAGGCGTAGGCGTAGCGGGCGATGTTGGTGCCGCTGGCGATGCGTTCGACGCAGCCGCGCCCGCCGCAGGGGCACAGCTCGCCGTCGAAGTCGACGCTGATGTGGCCGATGTGCCCGGCGTTGCCGCTCGGGCCGGGGCGGAGCCTGCCGTCGAGGATGAGGCCGCCGCCGACGCCGGTCGAGACGACCATGCACAGCACGTTGCTCCGGCCGCGCGCGGCGCCGCGCCAGTGCTCGCCCGCGCCGATGGCGACGCCGTCGCCGACGAGGGTCACGGGCAGCGGCCCCGCGACCGCGGTGATGCTGTCGACGAGGGGGAAGTCGCGCCAGCCGGGGATGTTCACCGGGCTGACGGTGCCGGTGCGGGCGTCCACGGGCCCGGCGCTGCCCACGCCGACCGCGGCGACGCGCGGCCACAGTTCGTGCGCGGTCAGCGCGGTGACCACCTCGGTGAGGGAGCCCTGGACGCTCCCGGCCGACTCCCCGGCCCTGGTCGGGCGCTGGACGCGGTGGAGCAGATCCCCGGTCCCGTCCACGAGCGCGCCAGCGATTTTCGTACCGCCGATGTCCACGGCGGCGACAAGATCAGTGGTCATGACCAGGAAGCCTGGTCCGTCGTGCCCTGAGTTGTCCAGTCCGGTGGTGGTGAGGTGCGCGACGCGCGGCCCGCGAGGGCGTGCAGGTGGGTGCGGTCGAGCCCGGAGGCGGCCGTCACCTCGGCGGTGTCGAGGGCGCCGCAGTCGAGGCCGCGCAGGAGGAAGCCGCTGAGCGCGCGGGCGGTCGCGGGTTCGTCGAGGACACCGCCGGAGCCGTCCGCGCCCCCGGCCCAGGCCGCCAGGCGGGCGGCGGCGTCGGGCAGGCCGTCGCGGTGGAAGGCGTAGACGGCGGCGTAGCGGGTGGGGAGGTGGCCCGGGTGCATGTCCCAGCCCTGGTGGTAGGCGCGGGCGAGGGCGCGGCGTACGAGGTCGTGGTGCAGGCGCCAGGCATGGTGCACGCGGTCGGTGGGGCCGACCGGGAGGACGTTGGTGGAGCCGTCGCTGAGCCGTACGCCGGTGCCCGCCGCGGCGGCCTGCATGACGGCCTTGGCGTGGTCGGCGGCGGGGTGGTCGGCGGACTGGTGGGCGGCGCTGACCTGGCAGGCGGCGCTGTAGTCGAACGTGCCGTAGTGCAGGCCGGTGACGCGGCCCCCCGCGGCGTCGATCATGCGGGCGACCGTGGCGCGGCCGTCGGCGCCGAGCACGGCCTGGGTGGTCTCGATCTGGATCTCGAAGCGCAGGCGGCCCGGGGGCAGTCCGGCCGCCTCCTCGAAGCGTGCGCACAGCCCGGCCATGGCGGCGGCCTGCTCGGCGTACGAGGTCTTGGGCAGCGTCAGGCACAAGCCGGCGGGCAGCGGTCCCGCTTCGAGAAGTGTGGTGAGGAAGATGTCGAGGGTGCGGACGCCGCGGTCGCGGACCGGCGCCTCCATGCTCTTGAGGCGGATACCGGCGTACGGCGGGGCGCTGCCGTCGGCGACGGCGCGGGCCAGCAGCCGGGCGGCGCGGGCGGCGTCGGCGTCCTCCTCGGCGTCGGGCCGGTGGCCGTAGCCGTCCTCGAAGTCGATGCGCAGGTCCTCGACCGGCTCGCGGACGAGCTTGGCGCGGACCCGTTCGTGCACGGGCGCGGCGAGGTGGTCCGGCAGGCCGAGGACGGCGGCGAACGCGGCGGCGTCGGGGGCGTGCCGGTCGAGCAGGGCGAGTGCCTCGTCGCCCCAGGCGCGTGGGGTGTCGGGGGCGTACCGGTCGGCGGGGACGTAGACGGTGTGCACCGGCTGGCGGGTGCCGGGGTCGCCCGGGTAGCGGCGGGCGAGGTCGGCGTCGACCGCGGCGAGTTCGGCCGCGAGGGCGGCGGGCACGGACGGCGGCAGGGTGGTCGCGACTCGTTCGGGCTGCGGCATGCGGCTTCGCTCCCGTTCGGCGGGCAGGGGTGCGCCGGACGGGCCCGTCGACGCTGACGGGCCCGTCCGGTGGCCTCGGTCAGCCCTTGCGGGCCTTGACCTCCTCGGTCAGCGCGGGGACGACCTCGAACAGGTCGCCCACCACGCCGTAGTCCACCAGCTCGAAGATCGGCGCCTCGGCGTCCTTGTTCACGGCGACGATGGTCTTCGAGGTCTGCATGCCGGCCCGGTGCTGGATCGCGCCGGAGATGCCCGCGGCGACGTACAGCTGCGGGGAGACCGTCTTGCCGGTCTGGCCGACCTGGTGCGAGTGCGGGTACCAGCCGGCGTCCACGGCGGCGCGGGAGGCGCCGACGGCGGCGCCGAGCGCGTCGGCGAGCGCCTCGACCACGGCGAAGTTCTCCTTGCCGCCCACGCCGCGGCCGCCGGAGACGACGATGGCGGCCTCGGACAGCTCGGGGCGGCCGCTGGCCTCGCGCGGGGTGCGGGAGACGACGGAGGTGCCGGTGGCGAGCGGGCCGAACGTGACGGCGAGTTCCTCGACGGTCCCGGCGGCCGGGGCGGGCTCGGGGGCCGCGGAGTTGGGCTTGACGGTGATGACCGGCGTGCCCTTCGTGACGCGGGAGGCCGTGCTGTAGGCGGCGGCGAACGCGGACTGCGTGGTGACGGGACCGTCGTCGCCCGGCTCGACGTCCACGGCGTCGGTGATGAGTCCGGAGCCGGTGCGCAGGGCGAGCCGGGCGGCGATCTCCTTGCCCTCGGCGGACGAGGCGACGAGCACGGCGGCCGGGGACACGGCGTCGTACGCGGCCTGGAGCGCGTCCACCTTCGGCACGAGGTGGTAGTCGGCGAACTCGGGCGCGTCGGCGGCGAGTACGCGCGTCGCGCCGTGCTCGGCGAGGACGGGTGCGGCGGTGTCGGCGCCGGGGCCGAGGTGGACGGCGACCGGGTCGCCGAGGCGGCGGGCGAGGGTGAGGAGTTCCAGCGTGGGCTTGCGGACGGTGCCGTCCTGGTGGTCGACGAGGACGAGGACTTCGGTCATGGGTATCGGTCACTTCCTTGAAGCGAGGGGGGCCCTGAATCGAGGGGGGCCTTGAAGCGAGAGGGGCCCTGAGTCGAGGGGGCCCGGGTCGTGCGGGCCGGTGGGCGGGGCGGGCGCGCGCTCAGACGAACTTGCGCTCGGCGAGGAAGGCGGCGAGCTTCTTGCCGCCCTCGCCCTCGTCGGTGACGATCTCGCCCGCCGTGCGCGCCGGGCGCTCGGTGGCCGACAGCACGGTCGTCCACGCGCCGCCCAGGCCGACCTGCTCCGCCTCGATGTCCAGGTCCTCCAGGTCGAGCGTCTCGACCGGCTTCTTCTTGGCCGCCATGATCCCCTTGAAGGACGGGTAGCGGACCTCGCCCGACTGGTCGGTGACGGAGACGACGGCGGGCAGCGGCGCCTGGAGGCGCTCGGTGGCCGCGTCGCCGTCGCGGCGGCCGGTGACCTTGCCGTCGGCGACGGAGAGTTCGGACAGCAGCGTCACCTGCGGGACCCGGAGGCGCTCGGCGAGGAGCGCGGGCAGGACGCCCATGCCGCCGTCCGTCGAGGCCATGCCGCAGAGCACCAGGTCGTACCCGATGTGCTCGGCGGCCTTGGCGAGGACGAGCGAGGTGCCGATCACGTCGGTGCCGTGCAGGTCGTCGTCCTCGATGTGGACGGCCTTGTCGGCACCCATCGACAGGGCCTTGCGCAGCGCGTCGCCGGCGTCCTCGGGGCCCGCGGTGACGACGGTGACCTCCGCGTCGTCCGCCTCCTCCGCGATCCGGAGCGCCTGCTCGACGGCGTACTCGTCCAGCTCCGAGAGCAGTCCGTCCACGGACTCCCGGTCGGTGGTCAGGTCCTCGGCGAAGGACCGGTCACCGGTGGCGTCGGGCACGTACTTCACACAGACAACGATCCTCAGACTCACGCCGGCTCCTCCTGCTTTCGATCCGCACATCCGGTCCGCCCACCCGGCCCGCGATCGGGGCGCCGCGAGGATCGGCCCGGATTGTTACTCGCCAGTACATACAAGGGTACGCCCCGCGCGCAAGCATGCCGCACTGTGACGTGGCTCTCCGGGCACGCCCCGGGGCCCGGCCGCGTCAGCCGGGTATCGCCGCGCCGAGGGCGGCGATGACGTCCGCCCTGCGCGGCTGCCCCGCGGCGCGGCGCACGACGCGGCCCCCGGCGTCGAGAACGAGGACGGTGGGGGTGGCGGTCACCCCGAGGCCGCGGACGAGCGCGAGGTGGGACTCGGCGTCGATCTCGGCGTGGACGACTCCGTCCACCATGGCGGCCACCTCGCCGAGCACCCGGCGGGTGGCGTGGCAGGGGCGGCAGAAGGCGGAGGAGAACTGGACGAGGGTCGCGCGGCGGCCGAGGCCGTCGAGGCCGAGGTCCGCCGCGGTGAGCCGCTGTCCGTCCATGGCCGTCCTCCTGTCGCCGTGCCGCCGTGCCGCCGCCGTGGTCGTGCCGTCGTCGCTGTCCTGCCCGCGCGGCGCCGGGGTCATACGGGGAACGGGCGGCGGGGCGGGCGCGTTCCTCCCCTGGTCAAGCGCGCCCGCCGGGCGTCCATTCCCGGTTCCGGGGCGGCGGCGGGCCCTGTCCCGGCGGGAGGGCTGGTGATCCGGGCGGCTTTCGGGCACGATCCTGCGGTGCCGCAAGTTACGGTTGCGTAGGTCCACCGCATGGAAGAAGGGCACCCCCCGCATGGCAGAGTTCGTGTACCCGCCGGTCATCGCCGTCGCGCGGACCATGTTCAAGGCACTGGACCTGCGCCTCGACGTGGACGGCAGCGACCACGTACCGCGCCGGGGCGGCGCCGTGCTGGTGAGCAACCACATCGGCTATCTCGACTTCGTCTTCGCCGGTTTCGCGGCCCGGCCGGCGAAGCGGCTCGTACGCTTCATGGCCAAGGAGTCGGTGTTCCGCCACCGCGTCTCCGGGCCGCTGATGCGCGGCATGAAGCACATACCCGTGGACCGGGCGCAGGGCGAGGGGGCGTTCGACCAGGCGGTGAAGGCGCTGCGAGACGGGCAGATCGTGGGGGTCTTCCCCGAGGCGACCATCTCGCCGTCGTTCACGCTACAGAAGTTCAAGTCGGGCGCGGCGCGCATGGCGCAGGAGGCCGGTGTGCCGCTGCTGCCGATGGCGCTGTGGGGGACGCAGCGGCTGTGGACCAAGGGCCGCAAGCGGGACTTCGGGCGGAACCACTTCCCGGTGACGATCCGCGTCGGCGAGCCGATCGAGGCGAGCTCCGAGGAGTACGCGATGCGCCTCACGCGGCGGCTGCGGGCGCGCATGGAGGAGCTGCTCGACGCGGCGCAGCGCGCGTATCCCGCCAGGCCGAGGGGGCCGGAGGACACCTGGTGGCTCCCGGCGCACCTGGGCGGGAGCGCGCCGCCCCCGGCGCGCACCGCCGGGTGACGGCGGGGCCGGGGACGGGGGCGGCCCCTCAGCGGGCCAGCTCCTCCCCGAGGGCGGCGAGGAAGCCGTCGACATCCTCCTCCGTGGTGTCGAAGGAGCAGACCCAGCGGACGTGGCCCGCCGGTTCGTCCCAGAAGTAGAAGCGGTACCGCTTCATGAGCCGCTCGGCCGCGTCGTGGGGCATCCGCGCGAACACGGCGTTGGCCTCGGCCGCCTGGAGGACCTCCACGCCGTCCACCGCGCGGGCGCCCTCGGCGAGCCGGGCGGCCATGGCGTTGGCGCGGGCCGCGGAGCGCAGCCACAGGTCGCCCGCGAGCAGCGCCTCGAACTGCACCGAGACGAAACGCATCTTGGACGCGAGCTGCATCGACAGCTTGCGCAGGTGCGGCATGGCGCGCACGGCGTCCGCGGTGAGGACGACGACGGCCTCGCCGAACAGGAGGCCGTTCTTGGTGCCGCCGAAGGAGAGGACGTCCACGCCCGCGTCGGTGGTGAGGGCGGCGAGCGGGACGCCGAGGGATGCGGCGGCGTTGGCGATGCGCGCGCCGTCCATGTGGACGGTGAGGCCGCGTTCGTGGGCGGCGTCGGCGACGGCGCGGATCTCGTCCGGCGTGTAGACCGTGCCCAGTTCGGTGGACTGGGTGAGCGAGACGACCTGCGGCATCGCGCGGTGCTCGTCGTCGAAGCCCCACGCCTCGCGGGCGACCAGGTCCGGTGTGAGCTTGCCGTCGGGCGCGGGGACGGTGAGGAGCTTGAGGCCGCCGACGCGTTCGGGGGCGCCGCACTCGTCCGTGTTGATGTGGGCCCCGGCGGGCGTGATCACGGCGCCCCAGCGGTCGGTCATCGCCTGGAGCGCGACGACGTTGGCGCCCGTCCCGTTGAACACCGGGAACACCTCGGCGTGCGGCCCGAAGTGGCGGCGGAAGACGTCCTGGAGGTGGGCGGTGTAGTCGTCGGCGCCGTACGCGGGCTGGTGACCGCCGTTGGCGAGGGCCAGCGCGGCGAGGACCTCGGGGTGGACGCCCGCGTAGTTGTCGCTGGCGAAGCCGCGCCGCTCCGGGTCGTGGTGGCGGCGGGCGTCGGTCGTCACGGTCGGGGGGTGAGCCACTGGCGGGTTCCGTTCACGTCGGGGGCGGGCTTCGACCACTGCGCGGTGATGGCGTCGGCGAGGTCGGTGACATGCGTGTGGCCGGGGAACGCGCGGTCCGGGCGCTCGGCGCGCATCGCGTCCGTCAGCAGGGCCTTGACGACGAGGACGGTCGCCGCCGCCGGGGGCGGGCCGTCCTGCGGCGCCGCCCGGCGGAAGCTGTCGGCGAGGGCGAGGGTCCACGCCTCGGCGGCGGCCTTGGCTGCGGCGTAGGCGGCGTTGCCCGCGGTGGGGTGGGTGGCGCCCGCGGCGCTGACGAGGACGAAGCGGCCGTCGCCCGAGCGGACGAGGGGCTCCTCGAAGGCGAGGGAGGTGTGCTGGACGGTGCGGATCAGCAGGCCGTGCAGGAGGTCCCAGTCGGCGAGGTCGGTCTGCCCGAACGTCCGGGAGCCGCGCCAGCCGCCGACGAGGTGGACCAGGCCGTCGATCCGGCCGTGCTCGCGTTCGGCGCGCTCCGCCCAGTCGCGGGTCGCGGCGGGGTCGAGGAGGTCGACGACCGTGTGGGTGACGCGGGCGCCGGGCCGTGCCTCGCGCGCGCCGTGCACCGCGTCGGCGAGGCGTACGGCGTCCGCGTCGGCGGCGGCGACGGCCGCCCCGGCGGCGGTCAGCGCGCGCAGCACCGCGGCTCCGGCGGGGCCGCCGGCGCCCGCCACGGCGACGACGGTCCCGCCGAGGGGTCCCGTCCGCTCCTGGCTGTCCTGCCCGGTCGCGTCCATGATCGCCGCCTTCCCGTCCGCGTCCATGATGCCGTGCGTGTCCGAGGGCGTCACGCCGCCTGCGCCTCCTCGGCCTGCGCGGTGATGCCGCGGGTGGACTCGACGACGCCGCGCAGCTTCTTGGCCAGGGCCTCGTAGAACAGGCTGAGGGGGAACTCGTCGGGCAGCACGGCGTCCACCAGCTTGCGCGGCGGCAGGGTGAGGTCGAGCGCGTCGGGGCCCTTGGCCCAGGTCGAGCCCGGGTGCGGCGCGAGGTAGGTGGACACCAGCTCGTACGCCTTCAGCCAGTGGACGAGCTTGGGGCGGTCGATGCCGAGGCGGTAGAGCGTCTCGATCTCCTCGCGCAGCCGAGCGGTGACCTCGCGGGCGCGGTCCCAGTCGATGGACAGGCGGTTGTCCGTCCAGCGCAGCGCGTCGTGCCGGTGGAGGTAGGCGAACAGCAGCTGGCCGCCGAGCCCGTCGTAGTTGCGGACGCGGGCGCCGGTGACCGGGAAGCGGAAGATGCGGTCGAGGATGACGGCGTACTGGACGTCGCGGCCCTGGGGGCGGCCCTCGGCGGCGAGCCGGCCGGCCTCGTGGAAGGCGGTGAGGTCGCAGCGCAGCTCCTCCAGGCCGTACATCCAGAACGGCTGGCGCTGTTTGATCATGAACGGGTCGAACGGCAGGTCGCCGTGGCTGTGCGTGCGGTCGTGGACCATGTCCCACAGGATGAAGGTCTCCTGGCACCGCTGCTGGTCGGTGAGCAGGCCCTCGGCCTCCTCCGGCAGCCGCAGGCCGGTGACGTCGCGGGCCGCCCCGGCGACACGGCGGAAGCGGGCGGCCTCGCGGTCGCAGAAGATGCCGCCCCAGGTGAAGCGTTCCGGCGCCTCGCGCACGGCGATGGTCTCGGGGAAGAGGACGGCGGAGTTGGTGTCGTACCCGGCCGTGAAGTCCTCGAAGGTGATGCCGAGGAAGAGCGGGTTGTCGTAGCGGGTGCGCTCCAGCTCGGCCAGCCAGCCGGGCCAGACGACGCGCAGGACGAGCGCCTCCAGGTTGCGGTCCGGGTTGCCGTTCTGCGTGTACATGGGGAAGACGACGAGGTGCCGGCGCCCGTCCGTGCGGTCGGCCGCCGGATGGAAGGCGAGCAGGGAGTCGAGGAAGTCCGGGACGCCGAAGCCGTCGCCGGCCCAGCGCCGCAGGTCGGCGGCGAGGGCGCGGTGGTAGGCCGCGTCGTGCGGCAGCAGGGGGGACAGCTCGTCGAGCGCCGCGACGATCCGGCCGACGAGCGCGGCAGCCTCGGCGCGGGTGGGGGCGCCGTCGGCGGAGAAGTCGATGGAGCCGTCCTTCGCCTGGGCGGGGCGCAGCTCCTCGACCGCGCGCTTCAGGACGGTCCAGGCGGGGTGGTCCACCACACGGCCGGACGCCTCGTCGGCGGCCCGGGGGACCGCCGTCCTGTCGCCGTCCGAGGCAATCGACGCCAAGTTTTCCGCCATGACCCACCCTCCACAGAAGATTTTCCGGTATGACCTCACGGTATCCGGAGGAGATCGCCCGTTCAACCGGTGTGTCGCGGCGTTCCCCCGGCGGCCGGGCGTGCGCGGGCGCCGGTCTACGCTGGCCGCATGCCGCTGCTGACCGTCGGACACCGGGGCCTGATGGCCGTCGAGCCGGAGAACACGCTGCGTTCCTTCCGCCGCGCCGAGGAGGCGGGCGTGGACGAGGTCGAGCTGGACGTGCACCTGAGCAAGGACGGCGCCCTGGTGGTCATGCACGACGCCGCAGTGGACCGCACCACGGACGGCACGGGGCTGATCGCCGACCTGACGCTCGCGGAGCTGCGGGCCCTGGACGCGGGCGGCGGCGAGCGGGTCCCCGTGTTCGCCGAGGCGGCGGGCGCGGTGGCGGGGCCGGTCCAGGCGGAGATCAAGGACGCGGCGGCGGCGCGGGTGCTGGCGGGCGAGATCGAGCGGCTGCGGCTGCGCGGCAGGATCACCGTCATCTCGTTCCACGACGCGGCGCTGCGCGAGACGCGCGCGCTGCTGCCGGACGTACCGCTGGCCCTGGTGACGGGGCGGTCCACGCCGAGCGCGCCCGAGCGGGCGGTGGAGATCGGCGCCTCGATGATCTCCTGCGAGCTGGCCCACCTGGACACCGGCGTGGTGGCGCGCGCGCACGCGGCGGGGCTGCGCGTCATCAGCTGGACGGTGAACACCCCCGCCGACCTGGCGCGCGTGCGGGAACTGGGGCTCGACGGCGTGGTGACGGACACGCCGGAGATCGTGCGGGCCGTCAGTCCAGCGGCTTGACCAGCAGCTCGAACTCCAGGTCGGCGCGCAGCGGCAGGCCGAAGCGCTCGTCGCCGTACGGGAACGGGCTGGTGCGGCCGGTGCGGACGTAGCCCCGGCGCTCGTACCACGCGATGAGGTCGTCACGGACGGAGATCACCTGCATCTCCATGCGCGCCACGCCCCAGCCGGCCGCCGCCCTGCGCTCCGCCTCGGCGAGCACGGCCCTGCCGAGCCCGGCGCCCTGGAGGCCCGGCCTGACGGCGAACATGCCGAAGTACGCGGCGGCCGCCTCCCCCGGGCCGTCCGCCGCGCGGCGCTGGATGTGGCAGCAGGCGGTGAGCGCGCCGCCGTCCTCCACGGCCAGCACGAGGCTGTCCGGGTCGCGCAGGATCTCCCGCACGCCGTCGGGGTCGGTGCGCTGCCCTTCGAGGATGTCCGCCTCCGTGGTCCAGCCGGCGCGGCTCGCGTCGCCCCGGTAGGCGGACTCGACGAGGGCCACGAGCGCGGGGACGTCGGACTCGGTGGCGTCGCGGAAGGTCAGTGGGCGTGTCGTCATGTCCCGGATGGTAACGGCCGTGCTCCCCCGCGCCCCCGTGCGCTGTGCGGGCCGTGCTCCCGCACGGGGGAGGTACCGGGCGGCGACAGGGCTCGGCGACGCGGGAGGTGCGGCGGTGCATGGACCGGTGCTGGTCGGCTGGCTGCTGGTGGCGCTGTGCGGCGGCACGGGCGCGTACTGCCTGCTGCGGCTGCGCGGGACGGCCGGGGCGGCGCGGCGCTCGGCGGGCGTGGAGGGGGCGATGGGTGTCGTGATGGCGGTGATGGCCCTGCCTGGCCTGCCCGCGTCCGCCGCCGTGGCGCTCGCCCTGGGGGCGGTCTCGGGCGGCGTCGCGCTGTGGGCGGGCGTGCCGGGGCCGTCGGCCCCGCCCCACCGGGCGCATCACGTGGCGGAGGGCGCGGCGATGGCGTACATGGCGGTCGCCATGGCCGCGGGCGGCGGGCACGGCGGGGCGCACGGCCCCTCGGGGGTGCCCGCGCTGACGGGCGGGCTGCTGCTCTACTTCGGCCTGCACGCGCTGCGCTGCGGGCCGCTGCTGGTACCGGTGCGGGCGGGTGGCGGCGGGCACGGGCCGGCGGTGGCGGAACCCGAGCTGTCGGCGGCCTGCCGGGGCGCCCTGGCGGCGGGGATGTTCGTCATGCTGCTGTCCCTGTGAACGGCCCGTGCGGGCTGAGGCGGCGGATCGCCCGCGCGCCGCGCGCAGGCGGGCACTTCGGCGACGCGGCGGGGCTCCGTGCCGACCGTCGCGAGGGGCCACGCCCCGGTCGGCGTGGCACTAGGCTGGTGGCATGGGGATCGCCATCGCGCTGTTGGTGCTGGGCGCGCTCACCGCGGCGACGGCGCCGCGCCTGCTGGCCCGCTGGTCGTGGCCCGACCGGGAACCGGTGCTCGCACTGTGGGTGTGGCAGTGCGTCGTCGCGGCCGTCCTGATGTGCTGCGTGCTGGCCATGGCGCTGTCGGCGGCGGCCGCGTGGCATGCCGTGCGCGGGCAGGTGTTCGCGCCGGCCCCGGCAGGCGTCATCGACGCGTACGCGCTGCACTCGGAGGACCGCTGGTGGGCCGCTGTGACGGCCGTGCTGCTGGCGGCCGGGGGCGCGTGGACCGCCGTCATGCTGACCCGCGAGGTGCGGCTGGCGCGGCTGCGCCGCCGCCGGGCGCGGGCTGAACTGCTGGAGCGGTCCCCCACCCTGCCGGGCGAGGAGGCGGAGCCCGGCGACCGGCTGGTGGTGCTGGAGGACGACAGACCCGACGCCTGGCTGCTGCCGGGGACACCGCTGCGGCTGGTCATCACCTCGGGGGCGTTGCGGCGGCTGAAGGGGCGGCAGCTCGACGCCGTCGTCGCGCACGAGCAGGGCCACGTGCGGGCCAGGCACCACTGGCTGCTGAACTGCGCGGGGGCGCTGGCGAACGGCTTCCCCAAGGTGCCGGTCTTCGCCGCGTTCGAGCAGCAGGTGCACCGGCTGGTGGAGCTGGCCGCCGACGACGTGGCGTCGCGCCGCTTCGGGCGGCTGACGACGGCGCTCGCGCTCGTCGGGCTGAACGAGGACCGGGGCGCCTTCGCGCCGACCTCGCACCACGCGCACGTGCCGCACCGGGTGCACCGGCTGCTGAGCCCGGCGGGGCGGCTGTCCGTGTCGCGCAGGGCGCGGCTGACGGCGGTGGCGACGCTGCTGCCGCTCGTGCCGCTGGTGGTCGCCTTCTTCCCGGGACTGCGGGCGCTGGGTGGGTGACGCGGCGGCGGAGGCCGTCCTCTTCGACTTCTCCGGGACGCTGATGCGGATCGAGCCGGCCGGCTCGTGGCTGCGCGCGGGGCTCGAACGGGTCGGCGTCCGCCTGCCTGCCGGGGAGACCGGGCGGCTGGCGGCGGAGCTGGAGGCGGCGGGCGCGCTGCCCGGCGGGCGGGCGCCGGACGTGGTGCCGCCCGGACTGGCCGGGCTGTGGGCGGTGCGGGACCGCGACGCGGACAGTCACCGGGCGCTGTACACGGCGCTCGCACGGCGCGTGCCCCTCCCGCAGCCGGAGGCCGGTCCCGACGTGTACGACGTGCTGTACGACCGGCACATGGAACCGGCGGCGTGGCAGCCGTACCCAGATGCGGCGGACGTGCTGCGCGGGCTGCGGGAACGGGGCGTGCCGGTCGCGGTCGTCAGCAACATCGGGTGGGACGTACGGCCTGTGTTCCGTTCCCATGGGCTGGACGGTCTGGTGGACGCCTACGTGCTGTCCTTCGAGCACGGCGTGCAGAAACCGGCACCGGAGATTTTCAGGTTGGCGTGCGACGCGCTGGGGGTGCCGCCGGTGCGGACGCTGATGGTGGGCGACGACAGGCAGGCCGACGGCGGGGCCGCGGCGCTCGGGTGCGCCGTGCACTTCGTGGAGCATCTGCCGGTGGAACGGCGGCCGGACGGGCTGCGGCCGGTGCTGTCGCCGGCGCGCGGCGGCCGGTGAGGACGCGGGCCGTGCGGCGGCCGGACGGAGACGGCGGTATCGGGCGGTCCCCCGCGCCGCCCGATACCGCACACCGGAACACCCCCGCCGGTCGAGCGGAGGTCCGGTTGCCCGCTGAGTATATTGACTGTGAGCCAGTCAACGGGAGTCCAGCATGTCGCCTCGACGCGCATCGGTCAATGAAGAAATGCGTCGGCGTTCGCGGGAGCGGCTGCTCCAGGCGACGGTCGACCTGGTCTCCGAACGCGGCTACGAGGCCACGACCTTGGGTGACATCGCCGAACGCGCCGGTTCGGCGCGCGGCCTGATCTCGTACTACTTCTCCGGTAAACACCAGCTGCTCCAGGCCGCCGTCCACCGGATGATGCATCTGACGCTCGACGAGGCGCTCGGCCGGGAGCCCGAGCCGTCCGGCCCCGCCGCGGGGCGCGAACTGCTGGCGCGCGCCGTCGACGCGATCCTGGGGCTGGCGCAGAGCCGCCCGGTGCTGATGCGGGCGCACATGGCGGGGCTGCTGCAACAGACGGGCTTCATCCAGTGCGTGGAGCAGCAGCGGCTCGCGTTCCTGCTGCGGGACACCGTGGAGCGCTACGGGTCGGCGGACGCGGAGACCGACTACCGGCTGCTGCGCGCGCTGCTGATGGGCGCGGTGGTCGCCCAGCTGCTGCCGGGGGCGCCGATGCCGCTGGCGCAGCTGCGGGCCGAACTGTTCACGCGGTACGGGCTCGACTGGGAGATGGGCGCCCCGCCGGGCGGCAAGCCGTCCGGCGGGGCGCAGGAGCCGTACCTGCTGCCGCAGCGGTAGGGGTCAGCGGTACCGCGGCTGGGACTGCGCGTTCAGCTCGTCGATCCGCACGCGGGCGGCGCTGTCGGTGCGCCGGTCGTCGATGCGGAGGACGTCGAGGCCCGCCTGGTCGTTGGAGTAGATGTAGCCGTTGTAGTAGTAGGCGGACCAGGAGCCGCCGAAGGACAGGACGTCGTCGGTGATCGGGCCGCGTTCGAACCAGCCGATCTCCACGGGGCGGCGCGAGTTGGTGAAGTCCCAGACGGAGACGCCGCCCTGGTACCACGCCTGGACCATGATGTCGCGCCCGCGGGCGGGGATCAGGGACCCGTTGTGCGCCACGCAGTTCTCGGTGTCGGCCTGGTTGCGGGGGATCTTGAAGTAGCTCTGGAACTCCAGGCGCCGGTGGTCGCCGCGCCCGGTGACGTGGTAGATGCCGTCGGCGCCGAACTCGTCGCCCGTCGCCTCGTTGCACATCGCGCCGCCACCGCCGCCGAGTTCGTCGGTGAAGACGACCTTGCGGCCGTCCTGGCTGAACGTGGCGGAGTGCCAGAACGCGAAGTGCTCGGCGTCCTCGACCTGGTCGAGGACCTCGGGGCGCGCCCGGTCGGAGATGTCGAACAGGACGCCGTCGCCCATGCAGGCGCCGGCGGCGAGGTCGAGCGCCGGGTAGGCCGTGATGTCGTGGCAGCCGGTGGTGGCTGAGCTGTTGGAGTCGCCGGGGAAGCCGCCGTCGGGGAAGACGACCTCGAAGCTGGTCAGCGCCGCGCGCTCCGGGTGGCTGCGCGGGACCCGGACGACGGAGATGCCGTCGTGCGGGGGCTGGCAGTCGGGGAACGCCGCGTTGGGCGAGTAGGAGGAGACGTACACCCACACGTCACGGCGCTCCGGGACGATGGTGTGGGTGTGGGAGCCGCAGGAGGTCTCGACGGAGGCGACGTACTCCGGGTGGCGCACGTCGCTGATGTCGAAGACGCGGATGCCCTCCCAGGCGGCCTTCTCGGTCGCGGGGAGGGCCGTGCTGGAGCACGAGTCGTCGCTGCGCGAGGAGTCGACCGACAGGAACAGCAGGTCGCCCGAGACGGAGATGTCGTTCTGGGCTCCCGGGCACAGGACCTGGCTGACGATGCGCGGCGTCGAGGGGCGGCGGATGTCGTAGACGACGAAGCCGTCGTAGTTTCCGGCGAAGGCGTAGTCGTCCTGGAACGCGATGTCGGAGTTGGTGCCGGTGAGGGCGGCGCTCCGGGGGATGTTGGCCAGCGGCGTGATGTTGTCGCTGTGCGCGATCTCGCCGACGCCGGGGATCTCGGCGCTCCCGGCGGCGGCCTCGGTCGCGGCCCGCTCCGGGGTGTCCCCGGGGCCGGGGACGGCGGCGGCCGGGCCGGCGAGGCAGAGGGCGGCGAGCAGGCCGGCCAGGGCCGCCGTCACGCCGAGTCGTCCGCGGGGCACGGGGTGCCTGCGCAACGTGGTCACGCGTCCTCCCTGTCATCCGCCCGGTGGCCGGGCGGAATTGATCGGAACAGATCTGGAAAGAAAGAGATCCTCCGATACCTGCCCATCGCATGTACATATCAAAAGGCTCGCCGGAACCGGCAACACCCCGTTCACAGGAGGACCGTTGACGCAGCGCCGCACCACCTGGACCCGCATCGCCGCCCTGTCCGCCGCCGCGCTGGCACTCGCGGTCACCGCCGCCTGCTCCGGCGGCTCGCCGGACGGCGGCGGCTCCGCCGGGGGCTCGGGCGAGGGGGGCACCCCGGACGTCATCGCGCCGGACGGACCGGGCGACCCGGCGCGGACGCTCTCGCCCGAGGAGGCGCGGTCGGAGGCCGAGGAGGGCACCGAGCCGAACGCGGCGGACTTCGCGTTCATGCGCATGATGCCCGTCCACCACCGGCAGGCCCTCGACATGGCGGCGCTCGCGGCGGAGTACGCGCAGGACGAGGCGGTGCGGCGGATCGCGGCGCGCGTCGAGGCGGCGCAGGGCCCGGAGATCGACGTGATGAACGCCTGGGTGACGCGGAACGCGGGCACCGGCGCGGACGACGGCAGCGGCGGGGACGAGGCGCACGCGGACCACGCGATGCCGGGGATGGCGGGCGAGGAGGAGCTGGCGGAGCTGGCGGCGGCGCGCGGCGCGGAGTTCGACGCGCTCTTCCTGGACCTGATGGTCGCGCACCACGAGGGCGCGGTGGTGATGGCGACGGACCTGCTGTCGGCGGGCAACGACGTGGAGGTCGCCCAGCTGGCCACGGACATGGTCGCCGACCAGTCGGTGGAGATCGACCGGATGCGCGGCCTCGGCTGAGCGGGGCGGCGGGGGTCAGCCGGTCGCGGCGCCCTGCCGTCCGCGTTCCCCCTCGCGGGCGGCTGCGGTGAGGACCGCGTCGAGCAGGCCGGGGAAGAGGCCGGCCAGCTCGGCGCGGCGCAGCTCGTTGAGCTTGGCCGTGCCCCGGTAGCACTGGCGGATCACGCCGCTCTCGCGCAGCACGCGGAAGTGGTGCGTGGCGGTGGACTTGGTCACCGGCACGGGCAGCGCGGAGCACGGCAGGGCCTCGCCGGGGTCCGCCGCCAGCGCGGCGACGATGGCGAGCCGCACCGGGTCGGCGAGGGCGTGGAGCACCTGGTCGAGCCGGATGGCGTCGTCCGGCGGATGGGGGAGGTCCCGTCCGGTCGTCGCGGTGCCGGCGCCGGGGGAGGTCGTCATGCGGCCAAGTGTACGAGGGCCGGGGCGGCTTCCCGCCAAGTAGTACGATAGATATCGTACAAGCTCGCGCTCCCGCTCCCTCTTCCGGAGGAACGCCGCATGACCACGCTGTTCGAGCCCCTCACCCTGCGCTCGCTGACCCTTCCCAACCGCGTGTGGATGGCCCCCATGTGCCAGTACTCGTCACCCGCGTCGGGCGAGGACGCGGGGGTGGCGACCGACTGGCACCACACCCACTACGCGACCCGGGCGGTCGGCGGCAGCGGCCTCGTCCTGACGGAGGCGACGGCGGTCAGCGCCGAGGGCCGGATCAGCCCGTACGACCTGGGGCTGTGGAACGGGCGGCAGACGGAGGCCCTGCGCCGCGTCACCCGCGCGATCGCGGAGCACGGCGCGGTTCCCGGAGTCCAACTGGCTCATGCCGGGCGAAAGGCGTCCACGGGACGCCCCTGGGACGGCGGCGGGCCGCTGCGGCAGGACGAGGGCGGCTGGCCGGTCGTCGGGCCGAGCCCCGTGCCGTTCGCCGAGGGGCACCTCCTGCCCGCGGAGCTGTCCACCGGCCGCATGGGCGAGATCGCGCAGGAGTTCGCGGACGCCGCGCGCCGCGCGCTGGAAGCGGGCTTCCGCGTCGCGGAGGTGCACGGCGCGCACGGGTACCTGCTGGCGCAGTTCCTCTCCCCCGTGAGCAACCGCCGCACCGACGCGTACGGCGGCGACCACGCGGGCCGCACCCGTTTCCCGCTGGAGGTCGTGGACGCCGTGCGCGCGGTGTGGCCGGACGAACTGCCGCTGTTCTTCCGGATCTCCGCGACCGAGTGGCTGGCGGAGGGCGGCTGGACGCCGGACGACACCGTGCGGTTCGCGGCCGACCTGCTCGCGCACGGCGTGGACCTGCTCGACGTCTCGACGGGCGGCAACGTGCCCGGCGTCGCCATCCCGTCGGACCCGGGCTACCAGGTGCCGTTCGCGGCACGTGTGCGGGCCGAGACCGACATGCCCGTGGCGGCCGTCGGGCTCATCACCGAACCGGGGCAGGCCGCGAAGATCCTCGCCGCGGGCGAGGCAGACGCGGTGCTGCTCGGCCGCCAGCTGCTGCGCGACCCGTACTGGCCGCTGCGCGCCGCCCGCGAGCTGGGGCACACGGGCGAGGTGCTGCCGCTCCAGTATCGCAGGGCGGCCTGACGGGCGGCCGGGACGACGGGGCACGTGCTGCGCCAGTAGGGTGACCGACCGTGGCAGCACGACCCTTGAACGAGATCCTTGAGCCTGGCTGGGCCACGGCTCTGACCCCGGTGGCCGACCGCATCGCCGCCATGGGGGACTTCCTGCGCGCGGAGATCGCGGCCGGGCGCACATACCTCCCGGCCGGGGCGAACGTCCTGCGCGCCTTCCAGCAACCCTTCGAACGGGTACGGGTCCTGATTGTCGGTCAGGACCCGTATCCCACGCCGGGGCACGCGGTGGGGCTGAGCTTCTCGGTGGCGCCCGACACCAGGCCCCTGCCCGGCTCCCTGGAGAACATCTTCCTCGAACTGCACCGCGACCTCGGCCTTCCCCGCCCCTCGACGGGCGACCTGACGCCCTGGACCGAGCAGGGCGTCCTCCTCCTCAACCGCGCCCTCACCACCGCCCCGAGGCGGCCGGGCGCGCACCGCGGCAAGGGCTGGGAGGAGGTCACCGAGCAGGCCATCCGGGCGCTCGTCGCGCGCGGCGGGCCGCTGGTCGCGATCCTGTGGGGGCGCGACGCCCGTAACCTGCGTCCCATGCTGGGCGCCGTACCGAGCGTGGAATCCGCGCACCCCTCCCCCATGTCCGCCGACCGCGGCTTCTTCGGCTCGCGCCCCTTCAGCCGGGCGAACGCGCTGCTGGAGGAGCAGGGCGCGGCCGCCGTGGACTGGAAACTGCCGTGACCGCCGCGCCGCCCGGGGCGGGCACCTGGGTCGCCGGGGTGGACTCCGGCGGCTCCGGGCTCCGGGTGGCGCTCGCCCGCGTCGGCCCGGACGGCGCGCCCGTCCCGGCCGGTGAGCCGGTGACCGCGCCGCCGGTGCGCACCGGTGAGGCGGGGATCGACGCCGGGCACCTGCTCGATCTGCTGCTGCCCGCGCTCGGCGCGCTGCGCGCCGCCGCCGGTGCCGGGCCCCGGGTGGCGGCGGTGTGCGTGGGCGCGGCGGGGATGGCCACGCTGGGCGGCGAGCTGCGGGAACGCCTGCCGGGCGCGCTGCGGGACGCCGTGGGCGCGGCGGCGGTCGCGCTGGCGGCCGACGCCGTGACGGGCTACGCGGGCGCGGTCGGCGAACGGCCCGGCGCGGTCGTCGCGGCGGGCACCGGACTCATCGCCCTGGGCACGGACCTCACGGCCTGGCGGCGCGCGGACGGCTGGGGGCACCTCCTCGGCGACTGCGGCGGCGGCGCGTGGATCGGCCGGGCGGGTCTTGAGGCGGCGCTGCGGGCGCACGACGGCAGGGACGGCGGCTCGGCGCCGCTGCTGGCGCGGGCCGAGGCCGTGTTCGGCCCGGCGGCGGGCATGCCGGGGAGGCTGTACCCGAGGAGCGACCGGCCCGCCGTGCTCGCCTCCTTCGCGCCGGAGGTGGCGCGCTGCGCCGCCGGCGCGGCGCCCGATCCCGTCGCGCGCGGCATCCTGCGGGCGTCCGCACGGGAGATCGCCGGTACGGCGGCAGCCGTCTGCCCGCCGGTGAACGGCGGCGGTGGCGGGCGTGCAGTCGCCCTGACGGGCGGGCTGCTGGGCCTCGGCGAGCCGCTTCTCGGGCCGCTGCGCGAGGAGTTGGCGCGCCGCCTGCCGGAGGCGGCGGTGGAGGAGGCGGCCGGGCAGCCGCTGGCGGGCGCCCTGCTGATCGCCGCGCGGCTCGCCGCGGGACGGCTGCGGCTGCCCCGCGACCCGGCGCTGCTCCGCGTCACCGGCGCGGGCCCGTGACCAGGGAGCGCGTAAACACGCCGCCGGGACGCCCACACCGACGCGCGGGATATATCAGGACAGAACTCTCCCGTGTCCCCCCGGAAGAACAGCCAAGCACATCAAGGCATTAACATGCGGCGGCATGAGCTCCCCCTCTGCGCCGTCCCACGGCCTTCCCGTACGCATGCCGCGTCCCCGCCAGTCCGGACGCCACCGCCGGCCGGAGCCCGTGTCCGCGCCCGAGGACGCGCCCGCGCTGGTGCTCGCCGTGCCCGGCGGGCCGTCGGCGGAGGCCCGTTCCCTCGCGGACGAGGTGCTGAGCATCGCGCGGTCGGAACTGCCGGGCCTGGACGCCAGGCTCGGTTTCACCGAGGGCGGGGCCACCGCCCAGGGCGGTGAGGACGGCGAGGACGGCGAGGACGGCGGCGAGGGGGAGTTCCCCACGCTCGCCGGGGTCCTCTCGCGGGTGGCGGCGGAGCGCGGCGAGTCCGCCGAGCAGCAGCCGTCGGCGGTCGTCGTGCCGCTGCTCGCCGGGCCGGACGGCGCCCGGCTTCGCGTGCTGCGGCAGGAGGTGCTCGGCAGCGGCTCGGGAGCGGTGCTGACCGACGTGCTGGGGCCGCATCCGCTGCTGGCCGAGGCCGTGCACGTGCGGCTGTCCGAGGCGGGGCTCGCGCGCGCCGACCGGGCGCGGCTGTTCACCGTCGCGACGGCGGCGGACGGCATCGTGCTCGCGACGGCGGGCGGTGACGAGGCGGTGCAGGCGGCCGGGATCACCGGCATGCTGCTGTCGGCGCGACTGGCGGTGCCGGTGCTCGCCGCCGCGCTCGACCAGGAGGGCGCGGTCACGGAGACCGCGCGCAAGCTCACCGAGGCCGGGTCGCAGCAGCTGGCGCTCGCGCCCTGCCTGATCGGCCCCGAGATCCCCGAGGGGCTGCTGGAGGCCGCCGCCGAGGAGGCCGGCTGCCCCACCGCGCAGCCGCTGGGCGCCTATCCGGCGATCGGCAGGCTGGTGCTGTCGGCCTACATGTCCGAGGTCGGGATCACGCCGCAGAGCGCCCAGACGCGCTGACCAGGGCGCCAGGCGCGGCCCACGGGGCCGCGCCCGCGCTCCTCCCCCACCCTTCCCCGCCCTCCGTCACACCCCGGGACGCCGAGGCTTCCGCAGGCGCACTCCGGGGCGCCCTGGTGTGAGCGGCTGCGCATCGTCCGCGTACCGCTCGCGCGGCATGGCGCGCACGCCGTGCGCCCTCCTCCCTGCCCGCGCAACGAGCGCCGCCAGGGTGGCACCCGCGCCGTCATCGCGCCTTTTCCCGGCCCTCCCCCGGCCGTCTCCCGGCTTTCTCCGCGCGTCCGGCGCCACACCGGACCGCGCCGCCGCGCCTTTCTTCCGGCGTGGCCTCTCCCTTTTCCGGCGCGACAGTTGCCGTCCATCCCCTTTCACTTTTCACCCTTAAGAAAATCGCACAGCCATCTGAACCATCGCCCGTTGGTATGACAGTGAGACGAAGAGCCGCACACGCGCCCCTCACATGAGTCAATCAACGGGCAAAGTCATTCCCAGTGCGCATGGAAAGTGCGGGGGGAGCACACAATCCCAACGACCGATCAACGGCGATTCGGTCGCACATATGCATGATTCATGCCGCCCGTCACCCCGTCCCCCGCGGAACCGGGGCGGTGCGGCCGTCGGACATGCATGGGTAAGGCAATCGGAATTACTGAGTACCCCGTTCCGGCATCGTCACCCCGGGCCGTCCGCCCGGTACCGGAGAACGCCGGAGAAGGGGACCGCTCTCCCCAGCATTTCCCAGCGCCTTCACGCGAGGTAATTGATGACGGACCGTTCACGTGTCCCCCAGCCCATACCCGGCAAGTTCGCCATCGTCGGTATCGGCTGCCGTTTCCCCGGCGGCGCCAACGACCACCGCTCCTTCTGGCGCAATCTGATCGAGGGCAGGGACTGCCTGACCCCGACCCCGCCCGACCGCTACGACGTCGCCACCCTCGGCAGCCGTGACAAGGCCAAGCCGGGCAGGCTGGTGGGCGGACGCGGCGGCTACATCGACGGGTTCGACGAGTTCGACCCCGCGTTCTTCGGCATCAGCCCCCGCGAGGCCGAGCACATGGACCCCCAGCAGCGGAAACTGCTTGAGGTCGCCTGGGAGGCGCTGGAGGACGGCGGGCAGCGGCCCGCCGCGCTGGCCGGGACCGATGTCGGCGTCTTCGTCGGCGCGTTCACCCTCGACTGGAAGATCCTCCAGTTCTCCGACCTGAGCTTCGAGACGCTCGCCGCGCACACCGCGACCGGCACCATGATGACGATGGTGTCGAACCGCATCTCGTACTGCTACGACTTCCGCGGCCCCAGCGTCTCCCTGGACACGGCGTGCAGCTCGTCCCTCGTGGCGGTGCACCTCGCGTGCCGCAGCCTGCGCGACGGCGAGACGGACCTCGCGCTCGCGGGCGGCACGCTCCTGCACATGACGCCGCAGTACACCATCGCCGAGACCAAGGGCGGCTTCCTCTCCCCCGACGGGCGCTCGCGCCCGCTCGACGCCTCGGCCAACGGGTACGTGCGCGCCGAGGGCGTCGGCATGGTCGCCCTCAAGCGCCTGGAGGACGCGCTGCGCGACGGCGACCCGATCCACGCGGTCGTGATCGGCAGCGGCGTCAACCAGGACGGCCGCACCAACGGCATCACCGTGCCGAGCGCGGACGCCCAGGTCCGGCTGATCGAGCAGGTCTGCGCAGAGGCGGGCATCGAACCCGGCGGGCTCCAGTACGTGGAGGCGCACAGCACCTCCACCCCGGTCGGCGACCCCATCGAGGCCGGGGCGCTCGGCCGCGCGCTGGCCATCGGGCGCAAACCGGGCAGCACGCCGTACGTCGGCTCGGTCAAGTCGAACATCGGGCACACCGAGTCCGCCGCCGGGATCGCCGGCCTCATCAAGACGGCGCTGAGCCTGCGGCACGGCGTGATCCCGCCGCACATCAACCTGGAGACGCTCAACCCGGCACTCGACCCCGCCGAACTCGGCTACGCCGTCCCGCGCGAGGCGACCCCGTGGCCCGCGCACGAGGGACCGGCCCGCGCGGGCGTCAACTCCTTCGGCTTCGGCGGCACCAACGCGCACGTCCTGCTGGAGGAGCCGCCCGCCCGCGAGGCCCCGGACGGCAACGCGCCCGACCGGCCCGCGTACAGCGTCCTGCCGCTGACCGCCCGCGCCCCCGAGGCGCTGCCCGAGATCGCCGCCGGGGTGCGCCGCGAACTGCCGGACGTCACGCTGGAGGACCTCGGCCACACCCTGGCGCACCGCCGCCAGCACCTGGAGTCCCGCCTGTCCGTGGTCTACACGGACCGCGCGTCGCTGGACGAGGCACTCGCCGCCGCCGAGCGCGGCGCGCCGCACCCGCGCGTCCTGGCGGGCACGCGGCGCGACGGGCTGCGCGGCCGTCTCGTGTGGGTCTTCACCGGCATGGGCCCCCAGTGGTGGGGCATGGGCCGCGAGCTGTACGCGACCGAGCCGGTGTACCGCGACGTCGTGGACCGGTGCGACCGCGAGATCGCCGCGCTGACCGGCTGGTCCCTGGCCGCCGAACTGGCGGCGGACGAGTCCGCGTCCCGGATGGGCGAGACATGGCTCGCGCAGCCCGCGAACTTCGCGCTCCAGATCGGCCTGGCGGCCCTGTGGCGCAGCCGGGGCGTCGTCCCCGACGCGATCGTGGGCCACAGCACCGGAGAGATCGCGGCGTTCCACGAGGCGGGCGTGTACAGCTTCGAGGACGCAGTGCGGATCGCCGTCCACCGCAGCCGCCTCCAGCACCGGCTGGCGGGCACGGGCACGATGCTCGCCGTCGACCTGAGCGAGGCCGAGGCGGCGCAGCGCGTCCGTGAGTTCGACGGGCGGGTGTCGCTCGCGGCGGTGAACGGCCCGCGTTCGCTGACCCTCGCCGGGGACCCGGACGACCTCGCCGCGCTGGCGGCCGAGCTGGAGGCGGAGGGCCTGTTCGCGCGGCAGCTGGCCGTCGAGGTGCCCTACCACAGCGCGGCGATGGACCCGATCCGCGAGGAGCTGCTGAGCTCGCTGAAGGGCCTCAAGCCGCAGGAGCCGCGTGTGCCGCTGTACCTGACGGCGCGGCGGGGCGCGGTGGCGCTGGGGCCGGAGCTGGACGCCGACTACTGGTGGGAGAACGTCCGGGAGACCGTCTGGTTCCGCGCGGCCGTGGACCGGCTGGCCGACGACGGGTTCGAGCTGTTCCTGGAGATCGGCCCGCACCCGGTGCTGGGCCACTCCGTGCGCGAGTGCCTGGAGAGCCGGGAGGCGGAGGGCGTCGTGCTGCCGTCGCTGCGGCGCAAGGAGGGCGAGCGGGAGCGGTTCGCGCTGTCGCTCGCGGCGCTGGCCTCGCTGGGCGTCGAGCCGGACTGGCACAAGCTCCAGCCGCAGGGCCGCCCGGTGGCGCTGCCGCGCTACCCCTGGCGGCGCGACCGCTACTGGACGGCGCCCGCGCCGGTGGAGCGCGTGCGGCTCGGCCGGGTGGACCACCCCCTGCTGGGCAGACGCCTCGACGGGGCCGAGCCCGCCTGGGAGGTGGCGCTCGACCCGGAGCGGCTGCCGTACCTCACGGACCACCGGATGCAGGGCAGCGTGCTGTTCCCCGCGGCCGGTTACCTGGAGATGGCGGCGCAGGCGGTCCGCGCGCTGACCGGCGACGCGGCCTCGGCGGCGCTCGCCGACGTCGAGCTGCGCAAGGGCCTGTTCCTGCCGGAGGACGCGCCGAAGGCGGTGCAGCTGTCGTTCTCGACGGGGACGGCCGCGTTCCGCGTGGCGACCGTGCGGGAGGCGGGCGCGGCGCTGCCGGAGCCCGCGGTGCACGCGACGGGCGTGGTCCGCACCGGCCAGCGCCGGGGCGGCGGCGCGCCGCTGGACGCGGACGCCGTACGGGCGCGGTGCGCGCGGCGGCTGTCGGGGCCCGAGTGCTACGCGGCGCTGGCCGGGCTCGGCTACCACTACGGGCCCGCGTTCCAGGGCATCGAGGAGGTGTGGATCGGTCCCGGCGAGGCGCTGGCGCGTATCCGGCCGCCCGAGGTGCTGGCCGGGGACGCGGCGGGGCACCACGTGCACCCCGTGCTGCTCGACTCCTGCTTCCAGGCGCTGCTGACCCCGGCGCTGCTGAAGGACGGCGGGGCGGGCGACGGCATCCGGCTGCCGCTGTCCATCGGGGAGGTGCGGCTCGGGCCGGTGGGCGACCAGGAGATCTGGGCGCACGCGGTGGTGACCCGCGAGACCGGTGACGCGCTGACCGGCGACATCGCCCTGCACGGCGCCGACGGCCTGCCGCTCGGCCGGGTCGAGGGCTTCCGCGCGGGGGACGTCGAGCAGGCGTCCACGGCGGTCGGCCTCGCGACGGTCGACAGCTGGCTGACGGAGCCCGTGTGGCGCGAGCTGCCGGAGTCCGGCGAGGCGGCGCAGGACCCGCCGGGCTCGGTGCTCGTGCTGGCCGACCCGCCCGGCGGCGTCGGCGACGCGCTGGCGGCGCTGGTGCGGGAACGCGGCGGCCGCTGCCACCTGGTGCGCCCCGGCGCGGCGTACCGGACGGACACGGCGGCCGGCGAGTCCACCGTGGTGCCGGGCTCGGCCGGCGACCTGCGGGCCGTCCTGGCGGACACCGGCGGCGGGTTCGACGCGGTGGCGCACCTGTGGAACCTGGGGCTCGGCCTGCCGGAGGCGGGCGCGGGCGGCACCGCGTTCCACACCGACACGGGCGCGTACTCGGTCGTCGCCCTCGCCCAGGCGCTGCTGGACGGCGGGGGCGGGGCGCGGCTGCACCTGGTCACCCGTGGCACGCAGGCGGTCGCGCCCGGGGACGACGTGGCGCCGCTCGGCGCGCGCGCCTGGGGCATCGGCCGGGTGCTGTGGCAGCAGGAGCTGACGCCGCACCGGGGCAAGCTCGTGGACCTCGGCCCGGCGGCCTCCGGTGACCCGCGCGCCGACGCCGAGGCGCTGCTGCGGGAGATGTCCTGCCTGGCGGAGGGGGACGAGCAGGAGATCGCGCTGCGGGACGGACGGCGCCTGACGAGCCGGCTGGTGCCCGCCGAGGGGATGACGCGGCCGCTTCCGCTGCGGCTGCGCGCGGACGGCAGCTACCTGGTCACCGGCGCGTTCGGCGCGCTGGGCCGCCTGCTGTGCCGCACCCTCGTGCGGCGCGGGGCGCGGCGGCTGGTCCTGATGGGCCGCACGCCGCTGCCCGCCCGCGCCGGCTGGGGCGGCGAGCACGCGGACGACGGGCGGGTCGCGTTCGTGCGCGAGCTGGAGGAGCTGGGCGCGCAGGCGATCGTGGCGCCGGTGGACGTCACCGACGAGGCGGCGCTGCGGGGCTGGCTCGCGGCGTACCGCGCCGAGGCGGGGCCGCCGGTCCGCGGGGTGTTCCACCTCGCCGGGCAGGTGCGGGACACGATGGTGCCACAGATGGACCGGGCGACGTTCGGCGCGGTGCACGACCCGAAGACGGTCGGCGCCTGGCTGCTGCACCGGGAGCTGGCGGACGAACCGCTGGAGCACTTCGTGCTGTTCGCGTCGGTCGCGGCCGTGCTGACGACGGCGGGGCAGACCAACTACGCGGCGGGCAACGCGTTCCTCGACGCGCTCGCGCACCACCGGCGCGCCCGGGGGCTGCCCGCGCTCAGCCTCGACTGGGGGCCCTGGGCCACCGGCATGATCGAGGAGCTGGGCCTGATCGAGCACTACCGGCGGCAGCGCGGCATGGGCTCGCTCACGCCGGAGGCCGGCATGGCGGTGCTGGAGCGCGTCATCGGCCAGGACAGGGCGCAGCTGCTGGTGGCGTCCATCGTGGACTGGCCGACGTTCCTCGCCTGGTACCCGGAGCCGCCGCCGCTGACGGCGGAGCTGGCCGTGGTGGCGGACGCGCCGGGGGCCGGGGCGGCGGACAGCTTCCTCGACACGTACCGGGCGGCGTCGGAGGGCGAGCGGCGGCGGCTGCTGACCGCGCGGTTCACGGCGCTGGTCGCGGCGGTGCTGCGGGTGGACGCCGAGCGGTTCGACCCGGCGGTCAGCCTGAGCAGGCTGGGGCTCGACTCGCTGCTGGCGATGGAGCTGCGCGCCCGGGTCCACAGTGACCTGGGGGTGTCGCTGCCGGTGGTGACGCTGCTGAGCGGCGCGCCCGCCGACGAGCTGGTCGACCGGCTCGGGGAAGGGCTCGCCGCGCTGGTGGCGGCCGGGGCGGACGGCGGCGGCGAGGCGGCCGTCGAGGTCCACACCGACGAGACGCGTTTTCCGCTGACGCAGAACCAGAAGGCACTGTGGTTCCTGCGCCACCTGCATCCGGACGGGTACGCGTACAACATCGGCGGCGCCGTCGAGGTGCGGACCGCGCTCCGGCCGGACCTGATGGCCGAGGCGTTCCGGCGGCTGCTGGGACGCCACCCGGTGCTGCGGGCGAACTTCGCGCTGGAGGACGGGCAGGCCGTCCAGCGGATCTCCGCCGAGGCGGTGCCGGACTTCGAGGTGTTCGACGTGGAGGGCATGGCGTGGGAGGAGATCCACGCCATGATCATCCGGGAGTACCGCGAGCCGTACGACCTGGAGCGCGACCCGCTGGTCAGGTTCAGGCTGTTCCGGCGGGGCGAGGACCGGTGGGTGATCACCAAGGCGGTGCACCACATCGTCTCGGACGCCATCTCGACGTTCACGTTCATCGAGGAACTGCTGGCGCTGTACGAGGGGTTGCGGGCCGGTGAGGCGCCCGAGCTGCCGCCCGTCACCGCGCGGTACCTGGACTTCCTCAACTGGCAGAACAGGTTCCTGGCCGGTCCCGAGGCGCGGGGCATGCTGGAGTACTGGCGCGGGCGGCTGCCCGACGAGGTGCCGGTGCTGACGCTGCCGACGGACAAGCCGCGTCCGGCGGTGCAGACGCACAACGGCGCGTCGGAGTTCTTCACGCTGGACGGCGACCTGAGCGCGCGGGTGCACGCGCTGGCGCGCGAGCACAACACGACGGTGTTCATGGTGCTGCTGTCGGCCTACTACCTGCTGCTGCACCGCTGGTCGGGGCAGGACGACATCGTCGTCGGCAGCCCGGTGACGGGCCGGACGCAGGAGGAGTTCGCCTCCGTCTACGGCTACTTCGTCAACCCGCTGCCGCTGCGCGTGGACCTGTCCGGCGGGCCGACGGTCGCGGAGCTGCTCGACCAGGTGCGCACGGTGGTGCTCGGTGGTCTCGACAACCAGGAGTACCCGTTCACGCTGCTGGTGGAGAAGCTGGGGCTCCAGCACGACCCGAGCCGGTCGGCGGTGTTCCAGGCGATGTTCATCCTGCTGCACCACAAGGTGGCCACCGAGAAGTACGGCTACCGGCTGGAGTACATCGAACTTCCGGAAGAGGAGGGTCAGTTCGACCTGACGCTGTCGGCGTACGAGGAGGCGGCCGACGGCCGGTTCCACTGCGTGTTCAAGTACAACACCGACCTGTTCGCCGCCGCGACGATGCGGCGCATGGCGGAGCACTACAGGCGGCTGCTCGACTCGCTGACGCGGTCCGCGGCGAGCCGGCCCGTCGCCGCGCTCGACATGCTGGGCGGGGCCGAGTACGACCGGCTGCTCAGGGAGTTCAGCGGCGCCGGGCGGCCGGTGGCGGCGGACGAGCCGGTGCACCGGCTGATCGCCGTGGCCGCCGCCGGGCGGCCGGACGCGGTCGCCGTGACGGTCCCGGCGACAGGACGCGGCGCGGCCAGACACCTCACCTACGGCGAACTGGACGCGCGGGCCAACGCGATGGCCCACCGGCTGCGGGAGCACGGCATCGGGAACGGCGCGGTCGTCGCGCTGTGCCTGGAGAAGTCGCCCGAGCTGATCGTGACGCTGCTCGCGGTCCTCAAGGCGGGCGGCGCCTACCTGCCGCTCGACCCGGGCCATCCGGCGGACCGCCTGGCGTACATGGTGGAGACGGCGGGCGCGGTGCTGACCGTCGTGGACGGCGACTACCCGGCGTGGCTGTCGGGCCCGGCGATCCCGCCCGCCAGGCTGGACACGCCGCGCGGCGCCGACCCGGGCGAGCCGGACGGCTTCCCCGGCATGGACTCCCCCGCGTACGTCGTGTTCACGTCGGGGTCCACGGGGCGGCCGAAGGGCGTGCGGGTCGCGCACCGCAACCTGGCGTCGGTGTACGAGGGATGGCGACGCGAGTACCGGCTCGGCACCGAGGTGCGGTGCCACGCGCAGCTGGCGGCGTTCCCGTTCGACGTGTTCACCGGCGACCTGGTGCGCGCGCTGTGCTCGGGCGGCCGGCTGGTGCTGATCGGGCGCGACCTGCTCTTCGACACGGCCGGGCTGTACGCGGCGCTGCGCGACGAGCGCGTGGACTGCGGCGAGTTCGTGCCCGCCGTGGCGCGGGCCCTGATGGCGCACTGCGAACAGGAGGGCACCGGGCTCGGCTTCCTGCGGCTGCTGGTCGTCGGCTCGGACGCGTGGAAGGTCGCCGAGTACGAGCGGCTGCGCGCCCTGGCCGGTCCTGACACGCGTGTGGTGAACAGCTACGGGCTCACCGAGGCGGCGATCGACAGCGCCTGGTTCGAGGGCCCGGCCGGGCACCTGGAGCCGAGCCGCATGGTGCCGATCGGGCGGCCGTTCCCCGGGAGCGAGCTGTACGTGCTGGACGCGCACGGCGTGCCCGTGCCGCCCGGTGTGACCGGCGAGCTGTGGATCGGCGGCGCGGGTGTGGCGCTCGGGTACGCGGCCGACCCCGCGCTGACCGCCGAGCGCTTCGTCACGCGCACGCTCGGCCGGGGCGAGGACGCCGCGCCCGTGCGGCTGTACCGCACCGGTGACCTGGCGCACTGGGACGACGAGGGCTGCGTGCACCTCATCGGCCGGGCGGACAACCAGGTGAAGGTGCGCGGGCACCGGATCGAGATCGGCGAGATCGAGACCCGGCTCGCCGGCTGGCCCGGCCTCGACCAGGCGGTGGTGACCGTGCGCGAGGACGCGGGCGGGGAGCGGGCGCTCGTCGCGTACTGCGTCCCGGCCGCCGGGACCACGCTCGACAGCCGCGCGCTGCGGCACCACCTGGAGGAGGAGCTGCCCACCTTCATGATCCCGGCGCGCTTCGTGGCGCTGCCGCGCCTGCCCCTGTCGCCGAGCGGCAAGGTGGACGTGGCGGCGCTGCCCGAGCCGGACCCGGACAGCGGCGGCACGGAGTTCGAGGAGCCGGTGACGCTGTACGAGGAGCGGATGGCCGCGCACTGGTGCGCGCTGCTCGGCCTCGAACGGGCCGGGCTGCGGCACGACTTCTTCGCCGCGGGCGGCAGTTCGATCCGGCTGATCGAGCTGATCCACCGGCTGCGGGGCGAGTTCAACGTTTCGGTGCCGGTGAGCGAGCTCTTCAAGGTGACCACGCTGCACGGCATGGCGCGGACCCTCGAACACGTCATCACCGGGCGGCTCGACGGCGCGGAGCCGTTCCTGCGCTTCCACCAGGACCGCGAGCGGCTGCTGTTCGCCTTCCCGCCGGCGGGCGGGCACGGGCTGGTCTACCGGCGCTTCGCACAGGGGCTCGCGGGGCGGCAGGTCGTGGCGTTCAACTACGTCGCGGGCCCGGGGAAGGTCGCGGCGTACGCGGACCTCGTCGGCACGCTCCAGCCCGAGGGGCCGTGCGACCTGCTCGGCTACTCGCTCGGCGGCAACCTGGCGTTCGAGGTCGCGCGGGAGCTGGAGCGGCGGGGCCGCGAGGTGCGGCACCTGGTCATCCTGGACACGTTCCGCACCCCGGAGGCGTACGACCTCGGGCCGGAGCACGTCGCGGCGTTCGAGGAGGAGCTGCGGGACCACCTTCGGCGGCACACCGGCAGTGCCGAGCTGGCCGCCGAGACGATGGAACAGGCCCGCGAGTACCTGGAGTTCGCCGCCGCCACGCCCAACACCGGCACGGTCGCGGCGGCCCTGACGGTGATCGCCGACGAGGACAAGGCGGACCTGTACGCGCCCGGCCTCGAACGCGGCTGGCACGGCAGCGCCACCGGCGGCACCGCGGTGCTGCGCGGCTCGGGCACCCACGCCGAACTGCTCGACGCCGACCACGCCGCGGCCAACGCCCGGCTGACCCTGGACATCCTGACGGACGGTGCGCATGACGACTGAGAAGACCGGGGGCGCCGCGCGGCGCCCGCGCGAGACGATGCTGATCATCGGTGGCGGCCTGGGCGGCCTCGCCACGGGCTGCTACGCCCGGATGAACGGCTACCGCACCCATGTGCTGGAGATGCACGAGATCCCCGGCGGGTCCTGCACCTCCTGGGACCGGGGCGACTTCACGTTCGACTGGTGCGTGAGCTGGCTGCTCGGCAGCGGCCCAGGCAACGAGATGCACCAGATCTGGCTGGAGCTCGGCGCCCTCCAGGGGAAGGAGATGCGGCAGTTCGACGTGTTCAACGTCGTCCGGTCGCGGAGCGGGGAGTCGGTGTACTTCTACTCCGACCCGGACCGTCTGGAGGCCCACCTGCGGGAGATCTCGCCCCGCGACGGGCGGCGGATCAAGCAGTTCTGCGACGGTCTGCGGACCTTCAAACGGGCGCTGGCCGTCTACCCGTTCCTGAAGCCGGTGGGGCTGATGGGGCGCCGGGAGCGGTGGCGGATGATGGCGTCGTTCGCGCCGTACTTCAACACCATCCGCAAGTCCCTCACCGAGCTGATGACGGACTGGTCGGCGAAGTTCGAACACCCGCTGCTGCGCGAGGCGTTCAACTACATGCTGTACGAGCGGCACGCCGACTTCCCGGTCCTGCCGTTCTACTTCCAGCTGGCGTCGCACGCGTGCGGCTCCGCCGGGGTGCCCGAGGGCGGGTCGATGGGTCTGGCGCGGTCCATCGAGCGCCGCTACCGGGACCTCGGCGGGGAGATCACGTACAACGCGCTGGTCGAGAAGATCCTCGTCGAGGACGACCACGCGGTCGGGGTGCGGCTGAGCGACGGGCGCGAACTGCGGGCCGACATCGTCGTCTCGGCGGCGGACGGGCGCGCCACCGTGCTGGAGATGCTGGACGGGCGCTACCTCGACGACACGTACCGCCGCCTGTACACGGAGACGATCGACGAGCCGGGCATGCTGTCGCCCGGGTACGTCAGCGTCTTCCTGGGGCTGCGGCGCCCGTTCCCCGAGGGCGATCCGTGCACCACGCACCTCCTCGACGAGGAGACGGCCGCGAAGATGGTCGGGATGCGGCACCCGAGCATGAACGTGCAGTTCCGCAGCATCCACTACCCGGAGCTGTCGCCGGAGGAGACCGCGGTCGTCTACGCGACGTACTTCTCGGAGGCCGCGCCGTGGCGGGAGCTGCGGGAGGGCCCCGAGCGGGCCAGCCGGCAGCGGCGCGGCGGGACGCTGCACACGCTGCCGGTGCGGCACGGCAAGGGGTACACGCTGGCGAAGCGGCAGGTCCGCATGACCGTCGAGAAGTTCCTCGACGAGCGCTATCCCGGGATGCGCGACGCGATCGCGGTGCGGGACGTGTCCACGCCGCTGACGCAGGTGCGCTACACGGGCGTGTACAACGGCGCGTTCCCGGGCTGGCAGCCGTTCATGGACGGCGGCGAGACCCTGGAGGTCCAGATCAAGAAGAACGGGCCGGTGCTGCCGGGCCTGTCCGACTTCTACATGTCGGGCGTGTGGGTCACGGTGGGCGGCCTCATCCGGGCCGTGGCCGCGGGGCGGCAGGTGATGCAGTTCGTCTGCCGCGACGACGGCAAGGAGTTCCGGGCGGAGATCGACGAGAGCCTGCCGCTCCCCACACAGCGGATCATCGCCGTCGGTCCCAAGCCGCCGTCCGAGGACGCCACCCGGGTGCCGGGCGGCGCCCCGTCCGCCGACGGCCCGTCCCCCACGAGCCCTGCCACCGTCGGCACCACATCGAGGAGCGCGTGACCATGAAGATCCAGAAGTGGGCCATCCGGGAACGCGTCCCGGGCGTGCCGGACGTCGACCGGCTGTACGCGAAGGTCACCGAGGACCTCGACACGTCGTCCCTCGCGGCGGACGAGATGCTGCTCGCGACGCGGTACGTGTCCATCGACCCGTACCTGGTGGGCCTCTCACACGAGCTGCCGATCGGCTCCCACGCGGTGGGCGACTCGATCATGGAGGTCGTGACGGCCGGTCCCGACGCGGTGTTCCGGCCCGGGGACCTGGTGCGCGGCTTCGGCGGCTGGCGTACGCACCTGGTGAGCGACGGGAAGTCGTGGACGTGGGACGGCGGCGAGTTCCCGCTGCGGCTGCCCCCGCTGCGGAAGCTGGACCCGGCGTGCTACGACGACCGGCTGCCGCTGTCCACGGCGCTGGGCATCATGGGCAGCCCGGGGATCACCGCGTGGGGCACGATGCGGCACTTCCTCGACGTGCGGCCGGGCGACACGGTGGTCATCAGCGGCGCCACGGGGATCGTCGGCACCGTGGCCGGGCAGCTGGCGAAGCGCGCGGGGGCGGCGCGGCTGATCGGGACGACCAGTTCGGAGGGCAAGGCGGCGTACCTGAAGCGCCTGGGCTTCGACGAGGTGGTGGTCTACCGCCACGGGGACGCGGTGGACGACGTGCACCGCGCGCTGGCGGCGGCCGCGCCCGACGGGGTGGACCGCTACCTGGACAACCTGGGCGGCGCGGTGACGGACGCGGTGTTCCGGATGCTGCGGGTGCACAGCAGGGTGGCGGTGTGCTGGCAGTGGTCCACGACGGTCAACGGCGACTGGACCGGGCCGCGGCTGCTGCCGTACGTGATGTTCCCGCGGACCACGATCCGGGGCGTGTTCGCCGAGGAGTGGTACACGGACGAGAACCTCGCGGCGCTGCACGAGGAGGTCGGCGGCCTGGTGCGGTCCGGGGAGATCGCCTTCGAGGAGACGGTCTACGAGGGGTTCGACAACCTGCCGGTGGCGTACCGGAACATCTACGTCAATCCGGCGGCGCACCGGGGGAAGGTGCTGGTGAAGCTGTGACGCCCTGACGGGCCGCGCCACGGGCGACGCCCCCGGTTCCCGCCGCTGCGGCGGGGACCGGGGGCGTTCCTCCTGGGCTCTCGGAGGGGGCGGGGCGTTCACCAGGCGATGGGCAGTTCCTCGGGGCAGTTGATGAGCCGGGAGGGCTGCCAGCGCAGGGTCTCGTCGGGGACGGCGAGGCGGATGCCGGAGAAGCGGGGGACGAGCAGTTCGAGCGTCACCTGCATCTCCATGCGCGCCAGGTGGGAGCCCATGCAGTAGTGCGCGCCGTGGCCGAACGTGAGGTGCGCGGGCCCTTCGCGGCGGATGTCGAAGCGGCCGGGGTCGTCGTACGCGTGCGGGTCGTGGTTGCCCGCCGAGATGGCGACCAGCACCGGGTCGCCGGCCGCCACGGTGACGCCGCCGAGTTCGACGTCCTCGGTCGCGTAGCGCGGCAGGGAGGTGGCGGTGAGGGCGGGGACGAAGCGCATCAGCTCCTCGACGGCGCCGGGGACGAGTTCGGGCTTGTCCCGCAGCAGGCCGAGCTGGTCGGGGTGGGTGAGGAGGACGTAGAGGAAGTCGGTCAGCTCGCTCGTCGTGGTGATGAACCCGGCGCCGAGCAGGTCGGCGGTGAGGCCGAGCAGTTCGCGCTCGGTGATCTGCCCGTCCTCGTCGCAGGCCTGGACGAGGGTGGTGAGCAGGTCGTCGCCGGGCGACCGCCTGCGCTGTTCGACGCCGTCCTTCATGTAGGCCATGAACGCGGCGAAGTGCGCGCCGACCTCCTCGGCCGTCGCGGTGTTGGACATGATGCTGTGGCCCCAGGCCCAGACCCGTTCGTGGTCCTCGGGCGGCATGCCGAGCAGGTCGCAGATCACCATGGTGGGCAGGGGGATCGTGTAGGCCGTCATGAAGTCGGCGGGCGGTCCCGCGGCGGCCATGGCGTCGAGGAGCCCCTCGGCCATCTCGCGGACGCGTTCGCGCAGGAGGTGGATGCGGCGGGCGGTGAAGTGCCGGGCGGCGGCGTGGCGTACGCGGGTGTGGTCCGGCGGGTCCATGGAGAACAGGCCGTCGCCGACGCGCGCCCCCGGGCGGGCGCGCGGCTGGTCCTGGCCGCGCGTCGCCACGATGCCGAAGCGCGGGTCGGAGAGCACCTGCCGGATGTCGGCGTGCCGGGTCGCGAGCCAGGCGTCGTCGCCGTACGGCATGCGGACGCGGACGAGGGGCTTGTCGTACAGCTCGGCGTAGCGCGGGTGGATGGCGATGCCGCCGGTCTCCTCGAACGGGAAGGAGAGGGGTTCGTTCTGCTCGGACATGGCGGTGGTGCCCTTCCGTGGGGGAGCGCGGGCGTGCCTTGTCCCTTCAGGGTGTGCCGGGTCGGCGGACCGTACGAGACCCGGTCGTGAACATCACCCGATGGAGCGAAAACGCATCTCGTTGTCGATAAGCGTGGTGCGGCGGGGAACGGATCGCGGTTTTCCCCCGTTTCCCCCGTGTCCTGCCCCGCGCGAACGCACCACTGGGAAGGAAGACCCCGTGAGCACCACTTATGACGGACAGTCACTCGGCGAGGCGCTGCGCCGCCACGGACTGATAGCCATCCTGCGCGCCCGCGCGGACGCTCCGCTCGTCGATGCCGTACGGGCGCTGGCGGAGGGCGGCGTGCGCCTGGTCGAGATCACCGTGCCGACGCCGGGCAGCCTGGCGGCGGTCCGCGCGCTGGCCGGGGAGTTCGGCGACCGGCTGTGGATCGGCACCGGGACGGTCACGACGGTGGACGAGGTGCGGGCGACGGCGGAGGCGGGCGGGCGGTTCGTCGTCTCGCCGCACACCGACCCGGAGGTGATCGGCGCGGCGCGCGAGGCGGGCCTCGGGGCGTTCCCCGGCGCGATGACGCCGACGGAGATCCTGGCGGCCTGGCGGGCGGGGGCGACGGCGGTGAAGCTGTTCCCGGCGACACGGCTCGGGCCCTCGTACGTGGCGGAGGTGCGGGCGCCGCTGCCGGACGTGCCGCTGGTGCCGACCGGCGGGGTGACGACGGCGGACGTCGCGGCGTACCGGGCGGCGGGCGCCGTCGCGGTCGGCGTCGGCTCGCCGCTGCTGGGGGACGCGCTGGCGGGCGGCCCGCTCGGGGCGCTGCGGGAGCGGGCGGCGGAGTTCGTCCGGCTCGCCGGGGAGGATGCCGCATGAGGGGCATGAGCGGCGGGAACGGCGTGGAGCTGACGGTCGTC